>NZ_FMVD01000010.1:0-130554 GCF_900101945.1 Nitrosospira sp. Nsp13
TATACCTTGGCGCAACAAATCGCTTCTCCGCAGCGAACCACGTAGACCATGGCTTCCTTGCCGCTCATGAGCTGGCAGATGACTTCATCGACGAGGCCCTCCTCGACGAGTGGTTCAATTCTTTTCGGAATTTTCATGGATGTCCTTGCGAGCGCACAAAATCTGGCGCCAATCGTTCATTTATCCTCGTCAAACGGGGGTGATGCAACAGTAGCGGTTCCGTATTCTGTGGACATTCTTATGGACATTGAGCGCGCTCTATATGAGTGTGGCTGCGCGAAGATCGTCTATTTAACCTTCATTCCCGGTTGCGCTCCCTCATCCGGGGCGAGCAGGTAAGGTCCGCCGTCCTCACCCCCGGCAGCCAGCACCATTCCCTCCGAGAGGCCGAATTTCATTTTGCGTGGCGCAAGATTGGCTACCATAATGGTCAGGCGGCCTTTGAGCTGCGCCGGATCGTAGGCCGATTTTATACCGGCGAAAACCGTGCGTTGCTCTGTCCCTACATCCAGGGTGAGCTTCAGCAATTTATCTGCGCCTTCAACATGTTCGGCATCAATGATTTTTGCCACTCTGAGATCAATCCTGGTGAAATCGTCAATCGTGATAGTTGCCGGCACGGCATCTTTTACGTTCTCCCCGCCCGAGGATGGCGAGGAGGAAGAGTTCGAGGAATTTTTATCCATGGTTTGCACTTGTTGTTTGGTTTTTGACGGTTGCAGGCTTTCTTGATTGACTCTGATCAACGCCTCGATCTGTTTGGAATCGATGCGGCTCATAAGATGCTTATACTCGTTAATCTGATGACCGTCAGGTAATAATCTATTTTGTGAGTTAGCATCGTTCCAGATAAAGGGGCTTACCCCAAGAAATCGTTCGGCTTCCATGGCAAGTTCTGGCAGTACCGGTTTTAGATAAATAGTCAAAATTCGGAACATATTCAACGCCACACTGCACACCTCCCGCAATTCGAGGTCATGTTCGCTGCTTTTTGCCAATTCCCATGGCTTCATCCGGTCTACGTATTGGTTGGCAACGTCCGCCGCAAGCATCATTTCCCTTATCGCCTTGCCGTATTCCCTGCGATCATAAAAGTATGCGATTGAGACGTGGCGACTGAGAAAGGTATCCCCTTCACCCAATTCGCAGAAAAGAAACTGATTGAACCATTTTCTGTTGGCCTCTGACATAGTGTCGGTAAGCTTGCCGGCAAATTTCTTGGTAATAAAACCTGAGCACCTGCTGGCTATATTGATGTATTTTCCTACCAGATCGCTGTTAACTCGTGCAATGAAATCATCGAAATTGAGGTCAATATCTTCCATGCTGTCATTGAGTTTTGCAGCATAGTAGTAGCGCAGCCATTCCGGTTTCAAACCCTGGGCTAAATAGCTTTCCGCGGTAATGAACGTCCCGCGGGATTTGGACATCTTCTGTCCATTGATGGTAAGGAATCCGTGGGCGTAAATTTGGGTTGGGGTGCGGTAGCCGGAGAATTCCAGCATTGCTGGCCAAAACAGGGCGTGAAAATAGAGAATGTCTTTCCCGATGAAGTGCATCATTTCGGTATTGCCGCCGGGTCTCAGAAACTCGTCAATTTCTGCCTGAGATCGCTGCTTCTGTTTGAAGTAATTCCTGAAACTGCCAAAATAGCCCACGGGAGCGTCCAGCCAGACATAGAAGAATTTCTTGCCATTTGTGCCGGGAATCGGAAAGCCAAAATAGGGGGCATCGCGGGAAATGTCCCAATCAACCAGGCCGCCCGAAAGCCACTCATTCATTTTATTGGCAGCCTCCGGTTGAAGCCGTCGTTTTACTTCTGGCGTGATGCCAGATTGGCCTTCAAATGATTCAAAAACCCATTTCTCAAGGAAAGCCTTGCAGCGCGGATCGGAAAGCTTGAAGAAATAATGTTTTGAAGATTTTCGTTCCGGGATTGCACCGGAAACGGCGGAGTACGGGTCGATCAGATTGGTTGGTGAATACGTCGCACCGCAAGCTTCGCAGGAGTCCCCATATTGGTCTTTGGCATGGCAGTTCGGGCATTCGCCCTTGATATAACGATCGGGCAAGAACATCTGTTTGACAGGATCATAAAACTGCTCGACCGAGCGTTGGGTGATCAAGCCCTTAACTTCGAGCTGACGGTAGATATCTTCGCAAAACTCCCGGTTCTCGGGCGAATCCGTGGTGTAGTAGTTGTCGAAACCGACATGGAAGTTATCGAAATCAGTTTTATGTTCGTGCCACACACGATCTATCAATTGTTTGGGCGTAATACCTTCCTGCTCGGCGCGAAGCATAATCGGTGTGCCGTGCGTATCATCGGCACACACATAATGCACCTCATGCCCTTGCATTTTCTGGAAACGCACCCAAATGTCGGTCTGAATGTATTCCACCAGATGGCCGAGATGGATGCTGCCGTTGGCGTAGGGCAGGGCGGAAGTAACGAGAATTTTTCGCTTGTTCATCAATTGCCTATAGAAATTGTCAAATACAATTGTAACAAACTGCGGGGTTAGCGGTCTGTAGAACTGAAGGAAACCAATTCCTGATCGCTCTGGTTACTTACGAATTTATACCAGTGAAATAAAGCCGCCTTTAAACCTGAAGCCGGTAGTTGGTAGTGGGCGTAGGGTTTTGGGGACACGTGGCAAAGCGCAACGGTGTGGAATAGCCGTGCCATTTTCAATAAATTGAAATGCAGCTATACCGCAAAAACTGCGTAATTCACACCCCTGACGGCTTCATTCAACAGGGAGAGTCAATAATATGAAATATTGTTATTAATCATATACCCATTTATTAAATGAGCGATCAAGTACCGGAGTTAGGTTAAAGATGCGAGATGTATTCCGTATATTCATTCTTCATTATGTCTGCTTTTTATTTTTTGGTCATCAGATCCTCAACCCCGATATTTGTTAATATTTAAAGTTGGTCAGGGTTTATTTATTTCGCAGGCGCAGGGTAAAGGAGTAGTAAAAGTGGCTATCACCGAACAGCAAGTGCAATCCGCGCTCAAGGAAATTACCGATCTGAGCACGGGCAAGGATTATGTGGTCAGCAATGAGGCGCGCAACATCAAAATAGATGGCGATAATATTTCACTTGATATCGTGCTCGGTTATCCGGCAAAGAGTGTAATCGAAAGTATTCGCCAGCAGGTGGCCGGTAAACTCAAAACCATTGCAGGTGGCGGAGACGTAAGCGTCAATATCACGAGCAAGATTGTTTCTCACAGTGTACAACGCGGAGTGAAGCTCATTCCCGGCGTGAAGAATATCATTGCGGTGGCTTCCGGCAAGGGCGGGGTGGGCAAATCCGCCACGGCGGTAAATCTGGCATTGGCACTGGCTGCGGAAGGTGCTTCTGTTGGCATTCTGGATGCCGATATTTATGGCCCTTCACAGCCTCAGATGCTGGGGATTACCGGCCGCCCCGAATCACCTGATGGCAAAAGCATTGAATCGATGAAAGCGCACGGCATCCAGGCCATGTCCATCGGTTTCCTGATCGACGTGGAGACGCCGATGGTGTGGCGCGGGCCGATGGTGACGCAGGCTTTGCAGCAGTTGGTCAATGATACACGCTGGAACGATGTGGATTATCTCATTGTGGATATGCCGCCCGGTACCGGTGATATCCAGTTGACGCTTGCGCAGAAGGTGCCGGTTACCGGTGCCGTTATTGTCACCACCCCACAGGATATCGCGCTGCTGGATGCTCGCAAGGGGCTCAAAATGTTCCAGAAAGTGGGTATTCCCATCCTTGGCATCGTCGAAAACATGAGTACGCATATTTGTTCTCAATGTGGTCACGAAGAGCATATTTTCGGCCAGGGCGGCGGGGAAAAGATGTGCAAGGATTATGATGTGGAGTTTCTGGGCGCACTGCCGCTCGATATCAGAATCCGCGAGCATACTGACGCGGGCGCACCCACGGTGGTTGCGGATCCCGACGGACGGATAGCGGAGATCTATCGTGGCATTGCCCGCCGCCTTGCGGTCAAGATCGACGAATTGTCACTCGATCACTCGGCATTATTTGCAAACATAGTGATCCAGGATACCTGATAATCCCGTGGCGGACCGGCGGGACAATGGCCGGCGGGGGGGTTGGTAATAACGGTGCCGCCGCGGGGTTGACCATCTGTTCACGCTTAATATTACACTCACTTTCGTTTTTCAAAAATGACCATAAAGTCTGACAAGTGGATTCGCCGCATGGCGGCGGAGCATCGCATGATCGAGCCTTTCGAGTCCAATCAGGTCAAGCATGTGAATGGCCACAAGATCGTTTCCTACGGAACTTCGAGTTATGGCTATGATATTCGTTGCTCGGATGAATTCAAGCTGTTCACCAATATCAACTCGACCATTGTTGATCCCAAGAATTTTGATTCCAACTCCTTCGTCGATGTCAAAAACGAGATTTGCATCATCCCGCCCAATTCCTTTGCGCTGGCGCGCACCGTCGAATATTTTCGCATCCCACGCAATGTACTGACCATTTGCCTGGGAAAATCCACCTATGCGCGTTGCGGCATCATTGTCAACGTCACTCCATTCGAGCCGGAGTGGGAAGGTTATGTCACGCTCGAGTTTTCAAACACTACACCGCTGCCTGCCAAGATTTACGCGAACGAGGGAGTGGCTCAGGTGATTTTCTTTGAATCTGACGAAGTCTGCGAAATTTCCTATAAGGATCGCGGTGGAAAATATCAGGGACAGCAGGGTGTGACCCTGCCGAAAATTTGATTTCATTTATTGGATGAGACGGGCCTTTGTTGGTCACGAAAATGATTGGGAATGGGGTCGCCTTCAGGTTACGAATATGCCAAAAGAACTACAAAATTGGGTTGCTATGGGGGGCTTTGCCCCTCAATATCTTTGTTTAGAGCGGGCAACGGTAACACGATGCGGGATAGGTTTTTCCACAAAATTTCGAGCGTCCGCGATTATTTTTTTCAGATGAGAAAAAAACGCTTGATTCCAGCAAAATGCAGTCTATAATCCGCTTTTTTTCGCCACATAAAGAACAGGAGGTCATCATGAAAAGCAAAGCAAACTATTTCGACACGGCTGATTTGGTAAATATCCATATTCCCGTAACGTAGCGCCTCCCTGAGGAGATTCTCATGCAAATGCGTAATGCCGCTCTACGGCAAAAAGTAGAGCCCGAAGCAGTATTCGATACCCATCCCGAAGTCAGCCTGGATTTTCAACATGTCCAGGAAGCCCTAAAAAAAGGCTACAGCAAGCCATTCCTGCTGGTTGACAGCAATATCGTCCGCAATAAAGCCCGCCGTTTCAAAGCTGCCATGCCACGCGTGCAGCCACATTATGCTGTTAAGGCCAATCCAGATCCGCGCGTGCTGAGAACCATGATCGAGGAGGGCGTGGGTTTTGAAATAGCCTCTATCTCCGAGCTGGATCTGCTGCTCAGCCTAGGCGTGCCTGCTGTAGAGATATATTACAGTAACCCAATGAAATCAAGGGATTATCTGGAGTATGCGGCGTCTAAAGGCGTTGAATGGTATGTGCTGGATAGTGTCGAAGAGCTGCGTAAAATTGTGAATGTCAAGCCGGATGCAAAAATGTATTTGCGCATCGACACACCCAATATTGGCAGCGATTGGCCGCTGGCCGGCAAATTTGGCACGCATGCCGCGGAGATCAAGGGCATCATTAACGAAGCGGCAAAACTTAAGGCCGATCTTGCCGGGGTAACTTTTCATGTGGGTTCCCAGTGCCGCAATCCGCAGAACTGGCGGGTAGGTATCGAGCGAGCCAAAAAAGTTTTTGCCGATATGCGCCGCGCCGGGTTGACCCCGCGCTTGCTCAATATCGGCGGCGGTTATCCCGTACGTCATATCAAGCCTATTCCTTCGATTGAAATAATAGCGGAAGTCGTAAATACGGCTATCGCGGACCTGCCGGAGAGTATTCGTGTCATGGCTGAGCCAGGGCGTTATCTCGTGTCCGATGCCGCGTATTTCGTCTGCCGCGTGGTGGGAACAGCTACCCGCAGTGGGAAGCGCTGGATGTATTGGGACGCGGGCATGTTTGGCGGTGTGATCGAGGTTACCGAGGGTCTGCGCTATGAAATCCTTTCTGATCGCAAGGGGCGGGACATTCCCTGGTCCGTGGCCGGACCGACCTGCGATTCGGTGGACATTCTCATGCGTGACGAAATGTTGCCGGAGGATATTCAGGAAGGCGATTTCATCTATATTCCCAATGCGGGTGCCTACACCACCGCCTATGCCAGCAACTTCAACGGTTTTCCGTTGCCGGATGTAATGGTGTTGTAACCAAGGGATCAAAATAGAATTCTGGAAAGATAGACGGCGGGCACAATGAAGGCGTGCCCGCCTTTTTTTTCTCAAACATTCATGCCTGGGCGGGAGTATATCCTTAGCCCGGATACCTCACTCGATCACGGGACTGGTCTCATGTCCTAATGGATCATCCGGGTTAATTCCACTTGCGATCAAGCACGACAAAATGATATTCCAGTCCATCGTCATCCAGATGATGTTTCTCGCGTGATGTTTCGCGCCATTCCCCCTGGCTGAATTTGGGAAATAGTGCGTCACCCTCAAAATCTTTTTGAATCTCGGTAATATACAATCGGTCGCAGACAGTCAACGCTTGCTGGAATATTTCAGCCCCGCCGATGATGAAGCTCTCCGCCGTATCGGCACACTCGTAGCAGGTTCTCAGCGCGGTCGCCAATGAACCCACTACGATAGCGCCCTCAGCTTTGTAATCGGGTTGCCGTGTAACAATAATGCTGGTGCGGCCCGGTAACGACCTGCCGATGGACTCGTAAGTTTTACGGCCCATGATAATAGGATGCCCCATGGTAAGCGCTTTGAAGCGCTTCAGATCGGGGGGCAGACGCCACGGCAATGCATTATCCTTGCCGATAACGCGATTTCGGGCCATGGCCACCAGAATGGAAAGACGGCGGGGAGTCATACCGCGACCGGCGCTTTGATTGCCGGATAAGGGTCATAGCCTTCCAATATGAAATCCTCGTATCTGAATTCAAAAATACTATCGATTGCCGGGTTCAAATTCATTACCGGCAGTTTTCTGGGTTCGCGGCTCAGTTGTTCCTGTGCCTGTGTCAGATGATTGAGATAAAGGTGAGCATCGCCCAGGGTGTGCACGAAATCTCCAGGTTTCAGATTGCATATTTGTGCCACCATCAGCGTGAGCAGCGCGTAGGAGGCGATATTGAACGGAACACCCAGAAAGATATCCGCACTGCGCTGATAGAGTTGGCATGAAAGCTTGCCTTCAGCAACATAGAATTGAAATAAGGCGTGGCATGGTGACAATTTCATTTTATTCAGCTCGCTTACATTCCAGGATGAGACGACCATGCGTCTTGAATCCGGGGTATTCCTGATCTGCTCGATTACCCCGCTTATTTGATCGATTTCCTGTTTCTCTACACTTGGCGCACCCGGCCAGGATCTCCACTGCCGGCCATATATGGGACCCAGGTCGCCGTTCTCGTCAGCCCATTCATCCCAGATGGACACACCATTATCCTTGAGGTACTTGATATTGGTATCGCCTTGCAAAAACCACAGCAATTCGTAAATGATGGATTTCAGATGGCATCTCTTGGTGGTCACGAGCGGAAACCCTTCCGATAAGTCGAAACGCATCTGGTGGCCGAATACTGAAAGCGTGCCGGTACCTGTGCGGTCGGATTTCTTGTGCCCGTGATTGAGCACATGCCGCATTAGATCAAGGTACTGGCGCATAGGAGGGTGGTAGGCAAAATTCTTGAGCTTACGTGCGGTGCGCGGAATAGATATAGGGTGTATATAATAACAAGCTTATATTTTACAGGATAGGAATATGCTCGCAACGCTGACGCAGAATGCTTCGCTTATAAGTCAATCCACCAAGGCAACACATATTCTGGTGGTGCTGCCCAAGCCGGGTAAGGTTTTGGATAAGCATCAAAACAAACTTGATTTCCTGGGTAAGGACATACTGGAAGTTCTGTTATCCCGACGCAGAATGTCGCTTGGGGAAATTGGCGATACACCGGTAGCAGCCAATCTTGGCAGCGGGGCTTTATGCGTATGGGTCATGGTGGATTCAGGAAAATCCCCATTCGAGCAACAAACCTCCGTTCGCAAGGCTATGCAACTGCTGTTGGAGGAAAATCCGGCGGAAACGCATATCGCGATTTACGGCAATATAGATGAAAAGCGCGCATTCGCGGAACTGGCGGTATATGCTGCCTGGATCAATGGTTCAATGCTGCCATTGCGCAAAACCAGCAAGAAAAAATCGGACAGGAAGTCGTTGGCAAGAATCGTGTTGCATGGATATAAAGACGCGGGCAACTTTGCCGTGTCGCAAGCCAAGGCGGAAGGCAATCTGCTCACGCGTGAACTTACGGTATTGCCGCCCAACGAATTGACGCCGGGGCTTTATCGAAAATATGTCAAGAAGCTCGCAGCCAGCGAAGGCTGGAAGCATCAGGAATTTGATATCAAGGCGCTACGCAAGATGGGCGCGGGCGCGTTTGTCGCCGTGGCCCAGGGGAGCGATCCGGAAGATGCCGCCATCGTGCATTTGCAACGGCGCATCAAGCATGCGCATAAAACCGTCGCGTTGGTAGGCAAGGGTATCTGCTTTGATACCGGGGGTCACAATTTGAAGCCGCCTCGCTACATGCACGGCATGCACGAGGACATGAATGGTTCCGCCGTGGCCTTGGGCATTTTATTGGCTGCAACGCGTGCCAACCTGCCGGTGAACATCGATTGCTGGCTCGCCCTTGCCCAGAACCACATCAGCCCACGCGCCTACAAGCAGAACGATGTCATCACGGCATTGAACGGCACCACCATCGAGATTATCCATACCGATGCCGAAGGCCGGATGGTGCTGGCGGACACGCTGACGCTGGCGGCAAAACAGAAGCCTGATGTAATGATTGATTTCGCGACGTTGACCGGCAGCATGCACGTGGCGCTGGGATCGCGTTATAGCGGCATATTCAGCAACCGGGAAGCGTTGGCGCAGATGGCGCTTGCAGCGGGGAAGACAAGTGGCGAGCGGACCTGGGCATTTCCAATGGATGCAGACTACGATGCGGAGCTGGAAAGCAAGATAGCCGATGTCAAGCAGTGCACCTTGGAGGGGGAGATGGATCACATTATCGCCGCGCGTTTTCTCAGCCGGTTTGTGGGCGATGTATCTTGGCTGCATATGGATCTTTCGGCAAGTAGTAACAAGGGCGGACTGGGCGCGGTTGGCAGCGACGTTACCGGGTTTGGGGTGGCATGGGGAATCGAGATGCTATCGACAGGGCGGATCAACGAGTAAATCCCGGGTGTGGCTGAATTTACTTTCTACTCAGGCAATCTGTAATACTATCTTGCCGATGGTGTGTCCGGTTTCAACCAACCGGTGTGCCTCGGCGGCCTTCTCTAACGGTAGTACATGACTAATGTGAATTTTGAGTAAATTCCGTCCGAACAGCAGCGCACCATGTTCGAGTATGCGGGTCTGGGCTACACGCGCACGGTGTATACCGAAATAGAGCGGGGCGGTCATTTGTACATAGCCGACAGTAAGGTTGCGCAGCCGGGCGGTATTGGTGTGCCTGATATCGCATGTAGTCGAAAGCAGAGTCACTACGCGGCCATATAGCCGGGTTGCGGCGAAAGATTTACAGAAAGTTTCTCCGCCCACCGTATCCATGACAAGTCTCACGCCCAGTCCATCCGTCCAGTTCAGTGCCATTTCCACAAAATCCTGCTCGGTATAATTGATTGCCAGTTCCGCTCCCAACGATTGCACAAACTCCGCCTTCCGGGCGGATGATATCGTCGTGGCGACCGGTGCATTCAAGTAGCGGGCGAGCTGAATCGCGACATGACCCACGCCGCCCGCGCCTGCGTGAATGAGCGCGGGCCGGCCTTTACTCATACCGCCGCGGTTTACCAGCGCTTCCCATGCAGTAATCATTGCGAGTGGCATAGCAGCCGCTTCCAGCATGGAGAGATTCTTCGGTTTCAATGCCAGATATTCCTGCCTTACCACCGTGTATTCAGCATATGTTCCAGGTGAGCCGCCCAGGCCATTGTTGAAAAAAAATACCTCATCGCCCGGGTGCACGCGCGTGACTGAACGCCCTACCGCTTCCACCACGCCCGCACCATCACAGCCCAGAATTGAAGGCAGCTTATCGGGATAATACATATTGAGCTTGCGCACTTTGGTATCTATCGGGTTCACACCCGCGGCATGCAGTTTCACCAGTACGCTGGATGGATCGGTGAGGGGCGGGATGGGCACATCGGCTGCTGCCAATACACCCGGTTCACCCGGGCTATTCATCAGTACGGCCTTCATGATTTTCCTCTATTCTTGTCCCATACATAATGGACAAACCGCTGCCAGCGATTGAGGTTGATCGTCTGCGCGGACTTTTTCTGTAGTCTTTCTGATCGGTCGCGGGCCGTGCTCAGTTTCACTTGCTCATGAATCTGGCGCAAGGTCAAGCCGCCGGGACCCTTGAGTTTGTCGGGATCGGGTTTTGTCATGGTTTGTTCATTCCGTGTCTGACTGGATGGCGGGGTGGAGGCGTGGAAGGGATATGTTAAACTTGAGGCATTGATTTGGCGAGAAAATAAAATGTCCGGTAATACCCTTGGTAAGCTTTTTTGCGTCACCTCTTTTGGTGAATCTCACGGTCCCGCCATTGGCTGTGTTGTCGATGGCTGTCCGCCGGGAATGGAATTATCCACCGAAGATATCCAGCAAGACCTGGACCGGCGCAAGCCCGGTACCTCGCGTCATGTAACGCAGCGTCGCGAATCCGATACCGTGGAAATCCTTTCGGGCGTATTCGAGGGCAAAACCACCGGCACCCCCATTGCGCTGCTGATCCGTAATGAGGATCAGCGTAGCAAGGATTACGGCAAGATCATGGATAGCTTTCGGCCAGGGCATGCGGACTATGTGTACTGGCAGAAATACGGCATACGCGATTACCGCGGCGGTGGACGTTCCTCCGCACGCGAAACCGCGGTGCGGGTTGCTGCAGCGGCTATCGCCAGAAAGTGGTTATTTGAAAAATACGGCGTGATAATACGCGGCTTTATGTCTCAGCTGGGGCCCGTGGATATCCCGTTTAAACAGTGGGGGATGGTTCATCAGAATCCGTTTTTTGCGGCTGACGCCAGCTTGGTACCCCATCTCGAAGAGTTCATGGATAAGCTGCGCAAATCCGGTGAGTCTGTCGGAGCAAAAATCAGCATCGTGGCGGAAGGCGTGCCGGTAGGCTGGGGTGAGCCGGTATATGATCGGCTGGATGCGGAAATCGCCTACGCCATGATGAGTATCAATGCGGTGAAAGGTGTGGAAATCGGGGCGGGATTTGCATCCGTTGCGCAAAAAGGTACCGAGCACTCTGATGAAATCACCCCCGAAGGATTCTTGAGCAACAACGCGGGG
This sequence comes from Nitrosospira sp. Nsp13, assembly GCF_900101945.1. NCBI lineage: Bacteria > Pseudomonadati > Pseudomonadota > Betaproteobacteria > Nitrosomonadales > Nitrosomonadaceae > Nitrosospira > Nitrosospira sp. Nsp13. The sequence continues at coordinate 11,508 of NZ_FMVD01000010.1, forward strand.
GGCATATTGGGGGGGATTTCCACGGGCCAGGATATTATCGTTAATATTGCCGTCAAGCCGACTTCCAGTATCCGTCTGGGACGACGCTCGGTTGATAAGTCCGGAAAGCCCGTCATAGTGGAAACACACGGCAGACATGATCCCTGTGTAGGGATTCGCGCCACGCCCATCGCCGAGGCAATGCTGGCATTGGTGCTCATGGATCATGCCTTGCGCCACCGTGCGCAAAATGCGGATGTCGTATGCGCCACACCCAAGATTCCGGGCAAGATTGGCAAACAAGAATCCATTTCATCCGGTATTCCCAACGTCAAGGCGAAGCCGGAATTTGCCGAAAACCCGGAACCTGACGAAGCTTGAATATCAGAAAAGCTACTCCTCATGAATGCGGCCAGAAAATGCTTTGAATCCTGGTGAGAATCAGGGCACCGATGTTCCGGTGATGCGGGTGTACCTAAGTCCAATTGTCCCTGTCTTCAGAATCCGTAAGATACAAGATAATAATCTGCCCACTGTATTTAACTAAGGGGAGATCAAAAATCATTCGGAGAGCATGGGGAGATGGAATCGACAAGGGTTTTTGCGCTGTCTGTAATGATATTAATCGCTTCTTATGCAAACACCTACCTGGGAAAATCCACCGAGAAGGAACCCCCCTGTGAGGTTACGGAACAGGCACCGCAAATGAGTCCTGATAAACACGATCGGAGCGAATAAACCTGATCTGTTCTTCCAGCTCATACTCACAGGCTTCTCCTCCTCATTCCTGCAGAAAATCTTTGAAGGGCGATTCATGGGCCGGAACCGGTGTTCCTATCCAATAACCTTGTGCATAGTCTACCTGCATTTTCTCCAGCAGCGAAAATGTCGCGGCACTCTCTACAAACTCGGCCGTTGTTTGCTTCCCAAATCCTCTGGCCACATCGCATAAGGCTTTTACCAGGATTTGATCGTCGGGATTATCAGCCAGATTTCGTATAAACGAACCATCGATCTTTACCACATCAATCGGAAGTTGCCGTATGTAATAAAAGGACGAGAAGCCAACGCCGAAATCATCCAGCGTAAAACTACAGCCAAGTGTCTTGATTGTCTCCATGAGTTTCCGTGCCGCGGGCAGATCTTCCAAAGCCGCTGTTTCCGTTATTTCAAACATGAAAGTGGATGGATCCGCACCATAATGTGCGAAGGTCTCGGTCAGGATCGGCAGCAATTCCGGGTCATGAAATGCATGGGCGGACAAATTTATCGAGAAACGGACGTTGTGCCCCCGGTGCTGGATTCCCGCCGATAGGGCAATGGATTTTCGCAGAACCATATGGTCAATGGCATGAATAAGCCCGGTTTGTTCCGCCGCGGGTATAAAAAGATGAGGAGCAAGTATTGTTCCGTCATTGTCGAGCATGCGCAACAGTACTTCATAATGATCGATGGTTTTGTTTTGAATATGCATGATCGGCTGAAAGTAGAAGAAGAATCTGTCATGCAAGAAGGAGTATTCAATCTTCTCTTTCCAATACACAAGCGTGTGCATACGCTCCCGGGTTTTTTCCTCGTTGGAAAACAGATGCCAGCCACCCCGCCCCGCCTCCTTTGCCTGATACATGGCGAGATCCGCTGCCGCAAGCAGATCATGAACATTGTTCCCATGCTCAGGAAAGAGGGCAATACCAATACTGGCTGACGCTTTATGTGTTCGACCGTTTACAGTCAGCTTTCCCTGACTCATGGCTGCCAGAGCATTTTTTGCGACTTCTATTGCTCCTTCAGGGGTGGTCTGCGGTAATATCACCGCGAATTCATCTCCGCCCAGCCGTCCAAGTATATCGACGCTGCGGATGCTGCTAAGCAACATGCGCGCGACCATTTTCAACAAAGCATCACCCGCCTGGTGTCCGCTCGTGTCGTTGATGTACTTGAACTGATCAAGATCGAAAAAGAGTAGCGCGCCCGAATAGTTATAACGGGCAGCCAAATTGAGCATCTGCTCCAGTTCCTCCTGAAAGCGGCGCCGATTGAATAGGTCCGTGAGCGGATCATGATCGGCCAGCCATGCCAACCGGCCCTCCGCACGCTTATGTTCCGTCATGTCGAGGCCTACCGATAACATCGCTGGATCATCCGCGGAGTGCCGTGTCAGACGGGAGTGCAGCCAGAGTATGTGGCGTACCGAGTCATCTTTACACAAAATATTGGCTTCATGACGCAGCTGGTCTCTTTGTTCAGACCGCACTTCCTCAAGATGGGTGGGCAAGTCCTGCAGATCATTGTCGAGAGTAAGAAGCTGGATGAAAGGCTTTCCTTGCAGTTCCTGCTCCGTATATTGAATAAGCATCTCGCCGTGAGCATTAAGCATCATGATCTTGCCATTGGCATTTTGTGTCAATACAATCACCTGTGCGATATCGAGCAGGTTTGTGATGAAATCTCTTTCCTTGCTCAACTCATCCATTTTCGCCGCTAATATCCGTGTCCGATCCGCGACCTGATCTTCAAGTTTCTCGAGTTGATAAGACAAGGCGACCGCTGTTTCATCAAGCGTGTCAATTTCATCCTTTAACCATTGTTTCTGGCCGGCGGAATGAAGTGATGAGCGAAATTTCTCGAAATTACTGTGGGCTAAGAGCGGTAAGGCAAAGACAATGTGTTTGAATCGCGATAGCGGTTTTGTAAGGATTACAAACAGTAATATGACGGAAAGCAGAAGCCCCACTAAACCTGTCATTGCATTTTGCCATGTCAAACTGTTAATGACATCAATGGTGGAAGTGATATCGGTGATAACGATTAACTGCGCTTTGCTGGTTGGATTTTCTCTTCCCAGGGAAAGCAGCCTTATTTGCTGGTGACGGTTGCCCAAGGAAACCTGCACACCATTTTCAAGGTGGTTAAAATCCGGGTATTGTTCGGCGGCTCTATTGAGAATTGCGAAGCTTTTTTCTTTGCTGGTAAGCGCGGCAATCCTCACGCCCCAGTTTGAGATTCTCATACCGTTACTTTTAGGTGCGTTGTCCCGTTCTTTGATAAACAAGCCAATATCGGCTCCTGAAATATTTTTGAACCCCAGGACGGCATCGACCAGGGAAATCCCGACGACTACCACGCCAACACTTATTCCCTCGACCAGCAAAGGCGCCACAACAAACTGCATGCAGCTTTCTACACAACTAAGAGGACTGATGGGTTGTTCTTGTGCATTAACTTCACGAACCCAATTCAACATCCCCTCGTTTCCGTGCATATCAGATTCAGGGCTACCCCAATTTGCCAGCAATTGATTCGACTTACTGTAGAAGCGTACCAGTTCAATACCTTTGTTGAACTGAAGGGGTGTCCAGTAAAGATCAAACGTCTTCGCAATATTTTCACTCTTGCTGATGAGCAGGGCGGTGCTCATTCCCTCTAGAAAAGGAATCAGTTCAGCCAATTGATGTAAATCCTGCGAGGTTTCTTTTATCAAGCCCTCCACTTCGCTGGCATAACGCTGGTGCTGCACATCCCTTTCGCGTTCAAAGTTGTTAATCAGGCGTAAGTAAGTAATTGCACTGAATGACGCCACGATAGCGAACAATATCAGGCTGCTCAACAACAAGACTTTCCACTTCAGGCCCAGAAATCTGTGTGGCCTTAAGCTTGCGGTACCCTCATGCTGTACCGTGCCTTTGTGGAGGTTGTGTTGCATGGATTATCGTCGTCCTAGAACCGATAAGAGCCAAGGATGGAGAAGAGATTCCAGTGCTGATCCAGGTTGCCAAGAACCGGGTTGTCCAAGGTTGAGAGCCAGCCGGTGCCATTTACATGGTGATATTCCGCGCGCAACATGAACTCGGGTGTGATATTCCAGCGCAATCCTACAGTTATATCCTTTGCAAAGCGAGTATCGGCGAGGCCTGATCTGCTGGGCCGGGCGGCTGCCCATTTTTTCCCATGGGGATCGTCTTTGTCCGTAAGCAAGACATCGTAACGGACAATGCCTTCCCATGCGGGGGTAAAGCGGTAGACACCTTGAAAGTAATAGCTTTCACCGTAAAAGTCCATGTTGGGCACGGCGCCGAAGTTGTTATATTGAAGACGGCGGAGCGCATATTCAGAAGTGAGGCTCCAGCGTTCGGCGTTATATTGTGCGGAAAAAATTAAAGGGGTGAAGTTAACCGAGCCTGCCTGAAGGACATCACCTGCACCGGGAACGTAACTGATATTTAGCCGGGATACGCTGACGGCAAAGCGGATACGCCCACCATCAAGGTCATAATTAACGCGACCTGTATACGATATATCTGGCGTCAAATGACCCGGAAATTGTCCCCCCAGCACAGCCGCTTCGGCTTCGTCCCCTAGCACCAGTGGACGCACCACACCACCCTGAAAGGAGATATCTCCCAAATCCGAGCGGTATTCCCCGTATAAGTGCACGCCGTCGGCGGCCAGCGCAAGCTTGCGCGTACGGTCGAAATAGATGGACTGAGGTAACAGAATGCTCGGTCGCGTGAAGGGAACGTCACGCGTGTCGTTGTAGAAGCCAAGGGGAGTTTTCATTCTGCCCAGCCGTATTCCCAGTTGGCTGCTCTCACCGGAAAAATACGTATAATCCATAAATCCATAATCGAGGCGGACATTGCCGGGACTGCCTTCACCAGCGGTGCGAGACAGCATTTGTGCCGAAAATTGTAACCTCGTCAGTGGCCGCATCGAAGCGTTCAATCCCAATTCCCTGAAGTCGAAGCTGCCGCTATCGGAACTGCTCTTGCCAAAAAAGTTATTATTACCCGAACTCATCAGCCAAGATTGGCTTGCAAAACCATGAATTTGCAGGTTATGAGGCAGTGGCGGCAGCTTTGGCAGTGTTGGCAGCGTTGGCAATTTTGGCAGCTTTGGCAGTATGTCGGCTTGCACAGATAAACTCCACAGGAGTGCCGGCAGGGCAATCACAGTGATGACCCATGGAGAGCGCTTACGCGGGCAACTACTTGATCTCGAGTACATTAACTCTGCCATCCGTCTTGGATTTGATTAAATAGCCGATGGCTCCAGGCGTACTGGCAACCCTGGCAAGCATTTCCTCTGGGGAGGTTACGGTCTCGGGAGCCTGACCCGTGCCGGAAAACACCAGCCGATCCCATGCTGAGCGCAATTGATACGGAAAGACATTCAGCTTTTCTTTAGAAAAGGTTGCATGCAGGGGCGCATCATCTGGCATTACAAACACTCTGATTGCTGTGCCGTCCGGCCAGGTATGCAGGCGCATGCCGAAGATGGCGCGGAGCGAACTCTTGGGTAGCGTTTTCTCATTCACGCTCGAATTGGTCACAACATCATAGGGTTCCACTGCCCAAGCCATGTTCGTGGCACAATTCATGCCGAGCAACAGGCATAACAATAAAACGAGGCGACCAGTGTTTATTTTAGTTATCACGAGTTTTATATAATTTATTCGTTCGCGTTATCTGCTGAGGCCCAACCGGGATCAAATCATCAAAATAGAAATAGACAGCAGACCAGGGATACGTCAGGTTTTGAACGTACCCGCATTACAGGCTGCCGCATCTTTATTGTTTAGCCTTTACCCAATAATGTTGATAACAGATGCCATGGATAAAGCTGTAGAAATCTTTTGAAATCTATCATTCGACCGCTTCCAGCAAATGCTCAGAATCTGATACAGAACTTTGCGTGTATTCGCTGGATATTGGCCTGAGCCGGCCGTAGTCGGTAACCAGCTCCCAAAACTCGTTGTAGTCTTTGTGCATTCTGTCCAACATTTTGACCAGATCGACGTAGTAGGGTCCGCGTTGGCCATGGTGTTCGATTATCGGCCCCACCGGATCGAGTTGAAGTCCATAGAGACTCAACAATCTATTCAACGAAGGCTCCATGACAGACAACCAGTGAGTGACATTGCGTTCTACCGACATCCGTATGATGCCAACAGCAAGTGCCAGCAGAGGGTGAGGGAAGCGCCGCTTGCTTGTGGGGTTCCATTTTTCAATGTTCGCTCCCTTTTCAAGCGCATGGAGTGGTTCGTCCCTGCGCCGGGCAAATCGACGTACAACGACCAGACGCGATATCTCACCGGTATGCCGCCGTGGTAAGTGACTCATATCAATGAGAGCTGGGTCAAGCCGGGTGTGCTGCTCGGTTGGAAACAGTTTCTTCGGGTCCAGTGGATCGGGAAGTATCAGGCGCGCGGTTCCGACAAATTCGCCGGATGGGCGATGTCTTAGAAGTATATGGGATGAATGAGGGTCGTACTCGTCACTTTCCATCTCTGCGGGATACTTCGATGCTTCGAACCCTGGGGCACGTTGCTCGATGCAATACACCTGGTAGCGCAGCTTAAATGCGTGATGCAATAATTCCGGAGAGTGTGCGTCAATCACTTCAAAGTATTCATTAAAAGCGGCAACGACGTCGTTCATTGGAAGAAACTCCAGTAGTTGTAATAGTAGTCTGCTGGCTTCAACATCACTTTCATCGCTTCCGTGGAAAGGCGTGCCTCATTATGTTGTGTCAACAGAAATCGGGACTCGCGGTATGGCTGGGCCGCAATGCCAGGAATCCCCCTTCTTTATTACGGCACTGTTTACATAAAATCGAATTGAAAGCAGTATTTTGCCTTCTTACAAGACACATGATACGAGGTGAATCTCCATACCGTTATGACGAATAAAGGGGTAATGGTCTGCCTCCAAAACGTTATGAGACAACGGATTGAAGACTGTGGATAGCTGTAAGATTTTACAGCTGGAAAATACCAGAATCGGCGGCATCCAATAACTGTGGCTACTTCAAGGGAAAACAGGGCGCCATTTTAACTGTGGAAATTATGGAAAACGTCACGAGGCCCAAGGCCCAAGGCCGAAAATATTCCGCCACAGTCATGGGGTATTGCCGTTTGCTATCAGCGGCACAGCCTTGACGTTGCCTAACCTTTTCTTCGATACCGCGTGCCGCCTGCTATAATCTTGAAGTCAAACGGTATAGCATTCACCAGAACTGCGGAAAAACCGTGCAGTTTCCGCAAATATGACGCGCTTGAGACTTAATGGGAAACGTGTTTACATCGTGGTGCCCAGAAGAGGACTCGAACCTCCACAGTGTTGCCACCGCTAGGACCTGAACCTAGTGCGTCTACCAATTCCGCCATCTGGGCGATGCCTGCTTTCTGTCTCAATACGGGACAAAGGTACGGGATAGAGGCGCCAATTCTATAGGAAATCATTGCTTTGTCAATCAAGAAGAAACGCAAACTTCGCAGTCTGGATCCTCACCTTGAACGTGAAAAACAACGTTACGGCCATGCGCTGCCAAGCCGGGAGTTCATGCTGCAAATCCTGGAAGAGCAGGGTGTGCCCGTGAATGAGGAAGCATTGCAAGGGCTGCTTGAAATCACGGAAGAAGAAAATGAAATTTTTAGCCGCCGTGTTTCCGCAATGGTGCGCGAAGGTCAGATCATGCGTAACCGCAAGGGCGATATCTGCGTGGTGGAGAAGCTCAATCTTATCAAGGGCAGGATACAGGGCCACCCGGATGGGTTCGGATTCCTGGTGCCCGATGATGGCAGTCCGGATTTGTTTTTGAGTGCCAAGGAAATGCACAAGGCGTTGCATGGTGACCGTGTGATGGTACGCGAAATTGGCGTGGACCGGCGCGGACGCAGGGAAGGAACCATTGTGGAAGTGCTTGAGCGTGCCGTCACGCAGCTGGTGGGAAGGTTGCACGCCGATCATGGAATACTGTTTGTAGAGGCGGAAAACAGGCGCATCAGCCAGGATATTCTGATACCCAGCGAAGAATCCATGAATGCCGGGGCTGGCCAGGTAGTGATGGTGGAAATCATCCAGCAGCCGAGCAAGCATGCGCAACCCATTGGCCGTATCGTCGAGATTCTGGGTGAATACACCGCGCCGGGAATGGAAATTGAAATTGCCCTGCGCAAGCATGACCTGCCTAACCTGTTTCCACCGGATGTGGAAAAGCTTTCCACTCGATTTCCGGAGAAGGTGCTAACAGAAGAGTTGGCGGAAAGAGAGGATATCCGTCATCTGCCGCTGGTGACCATAGACGGCGAAACCGCGCGAGACTTTGACGATGCGGTGTATTGCGAGCGTGATGGGAAGGGTTTCAAATTATATGTTGCCATCGCCGATGTCAGTCACTATGTGCGTCCGCACGATGCACTCGATCGGGAGGCGCTTAATCGCGGCAACTCGGTGTATTTTCCGCGACGCGTGATTCCGATGCTACCGGAAGTTCTTTCCAATGGTCTGTGCTCACTCAACCCGCAAGTGGAGCGTTTATGCATGGTGTGTGAGATGCAGCTGGATGCCGCAGGGGATTTTCGTGACTACCGGTTTTATCCGGCGGTAATGTATTCCCACGCCCGGTTGACCTATACCAAAGTGGCGGGGATGCTGGAAAATCCCAAGGGAGAGGACGCGAAGCAATATCAAGCGCTTTTGCCGCATATCCAGTTGCTCTACAAATTGTTCAAGGTTCTGCTGAAAGCAAGAACGAAACGCGGCGCGATCGATTTCGAAACGATTGAAACGCAGATGATATTCAACGCTCAGGGCAAAATCGAGCGTATCCTTCCAATAAAGCGAAATGATGCCCATCGCCTGATCGAAGAATGCATGCTGGCGGCTAATGTATGTGCATCGGATTTTTTGCAGAAGCATAAACAACCCACCGTCTATCGTGTTCATGAAGGCCCTACGCCGGAAAAGCTTGCTGCCTTGCGTGATTTCCTCAAAGAGTTCGGTGTGCAGCTAAGCGGCGGTGATGCGCCCAGTGCCAAGGACTACGCAAAAACGCTGACCAGGATAAAGGATAGGCCCGACGCGCAGTTGTTGCAGACTGTAATGCTGCGGTCCTTGCGTCAGGCGGTTTACAGTCCCGATAACGTGGGTCATTTTGGGCTTGCCTATGAGTCGTATACCCATTTCACATCACCCATCCGGCGTTACCCCGATTTGCTGGTGCACCGTGCCATCAAGGCGGTGTTGAGTGGCACCGTGTACTCTCCTGGCAGCTGGCACGAACTCGGCATGCATTGCTCCCAGACAGAGCGCCGCGCGGACGAAGCGACGCGCGATGTGGAGACATGGCTCAAGTGTTATTACATGCAGGATAGAATTGGGGAATCTTTCGAGGGGGTCGTCAGCGGCGTAACGGGTTTCGGCCTGTTCGTGGCGCTGGATGGCATTTATGTAGAAGGACTGGTGCATATTTCCGCGTTGCCCAGCGATTACTTTCATTTCGACGCTACCAAGCACATGTTGCTGGGTGAACGTAGCGGTAAGCGCTACCGTCTTGGCGATCGACTCAGGATCAGGCTCGTGCGGGTAGATCTGGAGTCGAGCAAAATCGATTTTGTGCTGGCTGAAAATAGCGACAAGGATTCAACCTGAGTCAGGCAGGATAAACAGTCCCACCCCTACCGGTCCATAACAATACGTGTTTAGAGAATGTCTAATTTCCGTCTTATATTCGGTTTTCATGCCGTTACCAGCCGTTTGCGGCAGAATCCCGGCAGCATCAGGGAGATTTTTCTCGATTCTACCCGGCGCGACCAGCGTGCACGTGATTTGGCAAAATTTGCCGAGGTCCAAAACATTCGCCTGATCTCCTGCGATCAGACAAGGCTTGCGGCGATGGCAGGCAATGCCCGCCATCAGGGCGTGGCGGCAAATATAGATGCATCCCGCAGTCATGTGGATATCGAAGATGTACTCGACACGCTTGCGGAACCGGCATTACTTCTAGTGCTGGATGGCATCCACGATCCGCATAATCTGGGGGCTTGCCTGCGAGTAGCGGATGCTTTCGGTGTTCACGCTGTCATTGCGCCAAAAGATCGTGCCGTTGGACTCACGGCGACGGTGCATAAAGTGGCGAGTGGCGCTGCTGATGCCGTGCCATATGTTTCTGTCACCAATCTGGCGCGTACCTTACGAGAATTGAAGCAGCGTGGCATAACCCTGGTTGGCGCTGCTGCCGATGCGGAGAGCGATCTTAATTCCGTCACATTGGACGGACCTGTTGCCTGGGTACTGGGTGCAGAAGGAACAGGCATGCGCCGGCTTACGCGCGAAACCTGTGACCAGCTTGTTTCCATTCCCATGCTGGGTAGTGTGGAGAGCCTGAATGTTTCAGTCAGTGCTGGCATATGCTTGTTTGAGACACGCCGGCAGCGGGCAAAACATTAGATAGGGAAAGAAATTTTCTGAAAGTCTCATGAAATACACTATCGTCTGCTTGGGGCTACTGAGGGACTCTCTGCATTGCCGAGAGAATATCAAAAAAGACGGAATTTAAATCGTTGATCAATTCTGTTTGTGGCTCTTTTCATTTCTAATACCGCCGCTTTAAATACCTTTGCTGATTGATATTTTTGTCCTGGTTCAGTATAGTACCGACCTCTTAACCTTGCCCCACCGGGTTCGCATCTCGGGGGGCTCTACCCATAAGGAGACTGCATGCGACATTACGAAATCATTTTCATTGTCCACCCCGACCAGAGCGAGCAAGTGCCCGCAATGATCGAGCGGTATCGGAACATAGTAACCGCAAAAAACGGCCGGATTCATCGCCTTGAAGACTGGGGACGACGTCAGCTTGCCTATTTGATTCAGAAGGTTCACAAGGCGCATTATGTCCTGATGAATATTGAGTGCGATCAGGAAACTCGTGACGAACTCGATCATGCGTTCAAGTTCAACGACGCGATACTACGCCATCTAACCATTAAAATGGATGGACCGGTAACTGCCGCTTCGCCGATGATGCGCGAAGAGAAAGCAAAGTCAGCAACGCCCGCAGCGGATGAACTCAGAGAAACCACGCTGGTGACGTAAGGCCCGGAAAAACTAATTGAATTGTAACCAGACCGTAATTTGCGGCAGGATTATTGAAATTGGTAGTCTGCGTTACACGCCAGCTGGTGTGGCAGTGGCAGAATTCAAAATTGGCCACGTCTCGCGTCAAATTGAAGCGGGCATGCCACGCAAGGTAGAATGCGAAATTTCCGCGGTTGCATTAGCGCAAATGGCTGAAACCATTTCCAGTATGGCACTTGGTACCAAGGTGAAGTCAACCGGTTTTCTGGCAAAAAGAAGCCGGATGAGTTTGCAATTGGTGTTGCATGTGAACAACATAGATCTCATTTAATGAGAAACAGGAAAAAGAATTATGGCTCGTTTTACTACACGACGTAAAGATAGCAAGGATAAGGAAAAGGACAAGAAGGCAAATCGCCCCTTGTTCAAGCGCAGGAAGTTCTGCCGTTTCACCGCGGAAGGTATTCAGACGGTGGACTATAAGGATATCGAGATATTGAAAGATTTCATTAATGAAAATGGCAGAATCATTCCCGCCCGCATTACCGGCACTAAATCGCGTTATCAGCGCCAGTTGGGTATTGCCATTGAGCGTGCACGCTTTCTCGCACTGCTTCCTTACACTGATTTGCACTGAGGAGCGACAACATGCAGATCATACTGATGGAAAAAGTTGTCAACCTCGGCCAGTTGGGTGATGTTGTTAAAGTAAAGAATGGTTATGCGCGGAATTTTTTGATCCCGCAAGGTAAAGCAAAGCGGGCGACACCAGCCGCCATTGCCGAGTTCGATGCAAAACGCGCCGAATTGGAAAAAACACAGGCGGAAGTTCTGGCCGGTGCCCAGGCCCATGCGGCAAAGCTGGACGGATTGATGGTGCAAATTACCCAGAAAGCCGGGGTGGATGGCAAGCTGTTCGGTTCGGTCACCAACGCTGATATCGAGGAAGCGCTCAAGGCTCAGGGTTTTGAGATTGAACGGTCAATGATACGTATGCCGCAAGGTTCATTAAAGCAGGTGGGCGATTATCCGTTGACTATTGCATTGCATAGTGACGTGTTGGCGCATATCGTCGTCTCAGTCCTGGGTGAAACCGCTGCCTGAGTATAAGCAGGTTTTCATCCGGATAAATAAAAAGGGCTGTTGACAGCCCTTTTTATTTTTTCTATGCCGCCTGGCGCCTGGTGGTAAAATCTTTCCGATACTTTGTCACGTCACCCGGGTTCCATGGTTCAATTCCTCACCGCAGCCACCAACGATCAGTCGCTTGAAGCCTACAAAATGCCACCGCATTCGGTTGAAGCGGAGCAGTCCGTATTGGGTGGATTGATGCTGGACAATCATGCCTGGGATAAAGTGGCTGACGTCATCACCGAGGATGATTTTTACCGGCAGGATCATCGACTTATTTACCGGCATATTTGCAAGCTGGTCGAGCATAGCAAACCAGCGGACGTAGTGACCGTCGCAGAGTCGCTTGAAATATCGGCGGAACTGCAAAACGTGGGCGGATTAGCCTATGTTGGCGTGATGGTTCAGAATACGCCATCCGCAGCCAACATTCGCCGCTATGCGGAGATCGTGCGGGAGCGGGCGGTAATGCGCAAGCTGGCTCAAGTCGGATCGGAGATAGCCGAATCATCCTATAACCCCGCGGGGCGATCCGCTGCGGACCTGCTGGATGAAGCGGAAGCCAGGGTATTTGAAATAGCCGAGGCGGGGGCACGAGGAAAGCAGGGCTTCGTCGATATCCAGCCGCTTCTGAAGCAAGTAGTGGAGCGCATCGAGACACTCTACAATCAGGACAACCCAAGTGATGTGACGGGCATTGCGACCGGTTTCCATGATCTCGATCAGAAAACCTCGGGTTTTCAGCCTGGTGACCTGATCATTGTCGCTGGCAGGCCATCCATGGGTAAAACCGCATTCTCGCTCAATATCGCTGAACATGTGGCGCTTGAGCTGGAAAAACCGGTAGCGGTATTCAGTATGGAAATGGGGGGAGCCCAGCTCGCGATGCGGATGCTGGGTTCCGTAGGACGGCTGGATCAGCACAAGGTACGTACCGGCCGCCTGCAGGACGAAGACTGGTCCAAGTTAACCCATGCTTTGGGCAAGTTGAGTGATGCTCCCTTGTTTATAGATGAAAGTGCTGCCTTGAACGCGCTGGAGCTCAGGGCGCGGGCGCGACGGCTTTATCGTCAGCACGGTGAACTGGGGTTGATTGTGGTGGATTATTTACAGCTAATGTCCGCCAGTGGCCAAGGCGAGAATCGTGCCACTGAGATTTCGGAAATCTCCCGTTCCCTGAAAGCACTGGCAAAAGAACTTCAAGTACCCGTAGTGGCGTTATCGCAATTGAATCGCAGTCTTGAGCAACGCCCGAACAAGCGCCCGGTCATGTCGGATTTGCGCGAGTCGGGTGCCATCGAGCAGGATGCAGATTTGATACTGTTTATCTACCGTGATGAAGTATACAACCCGGATACGCAGGACAAGGGGATCGCCGAAATCATTATCGGCAAGCAGCGTAATGGTCCCATAGGTAAAGTTGATCTCACCTTCCTCGGCGAATATACAAGATTTGAGAGCTATGCCAAATCCGGGCATTACTGAAAATGACGGTCCTGCTACAATACTTCCGCCGCATAATCCGCCAATCTGGAACGCTCGCCACGCTGTAACGTCACGTGTCCGTTGTGATCCCATCCCTTGAAACGATCGACCACGTAGGTCAAGCCTGAACTTCCCTCGGACAAATAAGGCGTATCTATTTGTGCGATGTTACCCAGACAGACCACCTTGGTGGCGGGCCCGGCCCGAGTGATGAGTGTTTTCATTTGTTTGGGCGTGAGATTTTGCGCCTCGTCGATGATCAGGAATTTATTGATGAAAGTGCGGCCACGCATAAAATTGAGTGATTTTATCTTGATACGTGAGCGAATCAGGTCGCGTGTGGCGGCGCGCCCCCATTCGCCGGCATCGTTGTCGGTTTTGTTGAGCACATCCAGATTGTCTTCCAGCGCACCCATCCACGGTGTCATCTTTTCTTCCTCGGTACCGGGTAGAAAGCCGATATCCTCACCCACCGGCACCGTGACTCGGGTCATGATGATTTCCGAATAAACCTTGTACTCAAGCGTCTGCATCAAGCCGGCGGCCAGCGTCAGCAAAGTTTTACCGGTACCCGCCTGTCCTAATAGCGTCACAAAATCCACTTCCGGGTTCATTAGCAGATTGAGCGCAAAATTCTGCTCACGATTGCGCGCCGTGATGCCCCAGATGTTATTTTTCTGGTGCGTGTAATCCTTGAGCGTTTGCAGAACCGCAGTCTTGCCGCTACGCTCTTTGACCAGGGCGTAGAATGGTTTGTCATGTTCCAGATAAACAAACTGATTGATCAGGAAATGGGTGCAAAGCGGGCCGCTTACACGATAAAACGTGTGTCCGGATTGTTGCCATGATTCCATTTCCTTGCCATGCTTGTCCCAGAAGTCCGTCGGTAGTTCCTGAATGCCAGAATAGAGGAGATCGGTGTCTTCCAGCACCTTGTCGTTAAAATAATCCTCCGCCGCCAGCCCAAGCGCACGCGCCTTGATACGCATGTTGATGTCTTTGGAAACCAGCGCGACGCTGCGGTTGAGGCAGGTTTCATGCAAAAATTTCACTACGCCGATGATCTGATTGTCGGCACTGCCGCTCGCTAACCGCACCGGCAGAACGCTACTGATCGCCTGGGTCTGGAGGAACAGCCGTCCGGTCGCGTTCTTGCTGCCATGCGCTTCCAGCGAAATGCCCTCGTCAATATCCGCTATCGCGCTGCTCACGATCTCATCCAGGAAACGGCTTGTCTGACGGGCGTTGCGCGCCACTTCCGACATTCCTTTCTTGTTGTTGTCGAGTTCTTCGAGCGTCACCATGGGGATATAGATGTCGTGTTCCTCGAAGTGGAACAGACTGGTGGGGTCGTGCATCAGTACATTGCTATCCAGTACAAATAGCTTGGGGTTAGCCCGCAAACGTGTGACCGTGGTAATGGGAGAAGCCGATTTCCTGGGGCTCATGACTCCTCTCTGGGCAAGGTTTTCACGAACTCAAGTACTTCCTGAACATGGCCGGGAACCTTGACTCCGCGCCATTCCCTCTGCAACGTTCCGTTTGCGTCCAGCACAAAGGTACTGCGGTCTATGCCGCGAACCTGCTTGCCGTACATATTTTTCATCTTCATGACGTTGAATAATTTGCAGGCAGCTTCATTACTGTCGCTTAAAAGCTCGAAAGGAAAATCCATCTTCGCCTTGAAGTTCTCGTGCGATTTAATGCTGTCGCGCGAGATGCCCACAATGTCACAGTCGAGTTTGGTGAATTCGCCGTAAGCGTCACGGAATTCCTGACCCTCAGTGGTACAGCCGGGTGTGTCATCTTTGGGATAAAAATAAATCACCAGGTTTTTCCCGGAGGCTTTGGATAGCCTGAATACCTTGTTGCCGGTAGAAGGAAGCTCAAAATCGGGAATGAGCTGGGTTAGCATAGGGAAAGCCTCATTTTGAATGACTCGTAAAAAGATTTACTTTAAAATTTCCTCATTTTGCATGGTAACAAAAAGAGGGCATAAAGCAAATCGGCCATGACGCCAAGAGAGGGGATGCTTGCAGAAGGTCAATGAAGCTGCAGCCGGTTTCGTGCCAGGAAGTCGATTGCAGGCAAATTATCTTACAGGACCGAGTTACTTAATATTTGCCCCCGTGTCGCGTCTGCCCAGCAATTGGGGGTTTCGAACAAGCGCACCTGTTCCAGTCTGAGGTGGTTGCCATAACTATCCTGGTAGGCTGTGTCAAGGATACGGAACGCAGCGAGTGCAAGATTTTCCGCCGTTGGCGGTACGTCCAGTACGACTGTCTTGTGCCCGTCCAGGGATTGAAGAAATTGCATTACCGCTACATCTTCTGAATAGACTAGGAATGCGTGATCCCATTTGTCTACCAGTACAGTGCTGGCGATACGTTTTACTTCTGAATAATCCATCACCATGCCTTGCTCGGCGATGCCTGCCTCAGTGATAATGTCACCTGACAAGGTAATTTCAATAGCGTAACGATGGCCATGCAAGTGGCGGCATTTGCTATTGTGGGAAGGTATGCGGTGGCCGGCATCGAATTCCAGCCTGCGTGTGATTAACATTACGGAGATTGTAGCATTGGAGCACGCCTCCAAACTATTGAATATTGCGGATCACAGCCGCGACAGGGCAGGGTTGACCTATATTTATCCAGTGATATCGCGCCGAGCTGGAGGCGTGTCAGTGGGCGTCAATCTTAATCCCAACAATGCTTGCAACTGGCGTTGCGTTTATTGCCAGGTCCCGGAACTCAAACGCGGCACGGCGCCGGTGATTGACTTGGTCCGGCTCGAAAGTGAGTTACGCATGTTTCTGCACGAAATTCAGCATGGTTATTTCATGCAGACACAAGTACCTTTGGCTGCAAGGCGTATCAATGACATCGCTTTGTCCGGCAACGGCGAACCCACCAGCGCAAGAGAATTTGAACATGTGATCGAGTTGATTGGAAGAGTGATGGGCGACTACGACTTGCCCAAGGATCTTAAATTGGTGCTGATTACCAATGGCAGCCTGATTGACCGACCTAGCGTACAGGCGGGATTGCGCCGGATGGCGGAGCTTAACGGCGAAGTCTGGTTCAAGCTGGATAGCGTCACGCGCGAAGGGAGACAGCGCATCAACAATACACGAATGAGCTTGAAGCGGATGCGCGAGAATCTGCAACTGGCCGCATCTTTGTGCCCTACCTGGCTGCAAACCTGCGTGTTTCAAACCGATGGCAAACCACCCTCCAGCGCGGAATCCGGCGCTTATCTTAAATTCATAGAGGAACTATTACGGGAAGGTGTGCCGCTCAAAGGAACGCTGCTATATGGCCTCGCGCGTCCATCCATGCAGCTAGAAGCACCGCGGCTTTCAAAAGTCAGTCAGGTGTGGATGGATGCGTTTTATGCGAGAATCCAGGCGCTTGGACTCACCGTTAAGCTCAATCCGTAGCAGTCGCACTCTGATTCCGTCAAATAATATTCGACCGCATGGAATCAATGGCCGTTTGGCCGCGACGATTGTTTTGCCAGGTTATTTTGACTTGGCGGCTTTTTTCAGGCTCTTGTATAAATCAGGGTCCTGGCTTTTCAGCAAGGCGGCCACCACTAGATCATCTTTTCTGATCTTGGCCAGATCGATATGCTCGATATGCACAAGTCGTACGAGTTCTCTCACCGGCCTTGGCATATTTCGTCCGCTTTCATAACGGGAGCCACCACTTTGAGTGACGCCGACTTTACTCCAGAAATCATGCTGATTCAGGCCAAGCTTACGCCGAATATCGCGAGGATTGGATATTTCTTCAAAGAGTTTCATAGGGGCAGCTCTCCATAAGGTAATGGTATGGGTTATGTTGGAAGATTATTGCGGATTCATAAATTTAATTTGTTTTCCTATTCAATGCAAGTCTTAAGTGCATGCTGCTTGACATTGTTCATGGTCGCCTGGTTATCATTATTGCATATATTTAGTTTTATTTCCGGTAATCGGGTAAAATTCCCATTTTTATGAAATCAAATTTTTTACCGCTCGATGCGTCATTGATTCAACATATACGACCCTTTTGTTTGCGGCAGAGTTCCCTTTATTAATATAGAAAATCCGGTAACGTGACACTGATTATTCAAAAATACGGCGGCACCTCGGTTGGCAGTACTGAGCGCATCAAGAATGTTGCCCGCCGGATAGCAAAATTTCGATCCCGGGGCCATCAGGTGGTGGTGGTGGTTTCCGCCATGAGCGGAGAAACCAATCGCCTCATTGCCATGGCCAGGGAATTTCAGGCCAATCCCGACCCGCGTGAATTGGATGTCATGGTATCGACCGGTGAGCAGATTTCCGTTGCCTTGCTGTCGATGGCGCTGATGGATCTAGGCGTCAAAGCAAAGAGTTATACTGGCGCGCAAGTGCGAATACTGACTGATAATGCCTATACTAAAGCACGCATACTGAAAATTGATGAGGATAAAATCCGTACTGATCTCGATGCCGGATATGTTGTAGCGGTAGCCGGATTTCAGGGGGTGGATGATACCGGCAACATCACGACGCTGGGCCGCGGCGGGTCTGATACAACCGGTGTAGCATTGGCGGTGGCGCTCAAAGCCGAAGAATGCCAGATTTATACCGACGTGGATGGTATTTACACGACCGACCCGCGCATCGTCCCCGAAGCCAGGAAGCTCAAGACCATCACCTTTGAGGAAATGCTCGAGCTGGCGAGCCTGGGTTCGAAGGTGTTGCAAATTCGTTCGGTGGAATTTGCCGGTAAATATAAGGTCAGGTTGCGGGTGCTGTCCAGTTTCGATGAAGAAGGCGAGGGCACCCTGATTACTTTCGAGGAAGGCGAGAACATGGAACGCGCAATTATTTCAGGTATTGCATTCAACCGTGATGAGGCGAAAATTACCGTGCTGGGTGTACCGGATCGTCCGGGCATTGCTTATCAAATCCTCGGTCCGGTTGCCGATGCCAACATCGATGTGGATATGATTATCCAGAATGTTGGTCACGATGGTATGACAGATTTCTCATTTACCATAAATCGGAATGAGTTCGCCAGAACCATGGATATTCTTGAGAATCAGGTGCAACCCCATATCGGCGCACGCGGTGTAATCGGCGGCGACAGAATAGCCAAGGTATCGGTGGTAGGAGTGGGGATGCGTTCGCACGTCGGCATTGCCAGCAGAATGTTCCGTGCCCTGGCGGAAGAAGGCATTAATATCCAGATGATTTCCACCTCCGAAATAAAAATTTCCGTGGTGGTGGACGAAAAATATATGGAACTTGCGGTGCGGGTGTTACACAAGATTTTTGAACTGGATCAGGTATCGTGAGATTCTGTGAGAACAGCCGCCGCGATAAGACTCATTGTTTGACCGAAGGGTAGTAAACCGCTATCCTAACGCCTCTTTTATGGAGAGATGGCCGAGTGGTCGAAGGCGCTCCCCTGCTAAGGGAGTATAGGCTCAAAAAGCTTATCGAGGGTTCGAATCCCTCTCTCTCCGCCACCCAGTCCGGAGTAGTTGAACTCAGTAGTATCTGGCAGTTTAATTTCTTCCTTCTCCGGTGCATCCGGTTGTCGAATGCATGGTCTTGAAGGAGCTTCCCACGCAATTCATCGCATACAGGCTCTCGCGGGCTGAGTGCAGGCGAACAGGGCGGAAAAAACAGGGCTCACATATCTTCAGCTAATTGATTTCCATCTTTTGCCACCGGATCAGCTTGGGCCGCCCTGAGTGTTTCCTTGTCCTGGTGTTCTTCTGTAGTGCTTTGACCACCTCCAGTTGATCCCCGTTCCACTCGCTTGCCACGCCATGATCGCACTCCGTCACATCCTGACTCCGTGATCCTAAATCCCGTTGCATGATTCTGATTCATTGCGTAGTATCCATATCAGGCGCATGGATGATATATTCAGAATTTCCATCTTGCCAGCAATAGAGATGCCCATCTCTATCAAATTCCGCGGCTGATTCCGCTTAGATGGGAAGTTTTGCAGGAAGCGCCTATGAGCAATTACCTGTTTCTATTGACGGCCCTGCTGGCGGGTTGTGTCGCGCTGGCAACCAATTACGAGACACTCTACGGCCCGTCAGCCCCCAAAGATCGGCTCATTTCTTCGGACACTGCCGCCGCTGGCAATTATGTCTCCTTCGATAAGCAGGTGCAGCCGATCCTGAATCAACGCTGTATCGTATGTCACAGCTGTTACGACGCACCCTGTGGGCTGGATTTGACCTCCTACGAAGGGCTTGATCGCGGCGCGAACGCTGTGCCGGTATACAATGGCGCCCGATTTACGACCAGCAATCCGGTTCGCCTCGGAATCGATGCCCAAAACACCCCCGCATGGCGCGAGATGGGTTTCTACCCGGTACTGAATGAAGGCGTCGGTACGCGCGCGGCCCATCTCAACAACTCACTGTTGTACAAAACCCTGCTGCTCAAGCGTAGTGATAAATTTCCAACCTCGGGCCGGTTGCCGGACGCATATGCCGTCGGTTCCGAGTTACGCACCGATAAGGATTCGCTTACCCAACCCAGCCAGTGCCCGGACATAGAGCGCTACGACCATTTCGCGCGCCAGCACCCGCAGTGGGGCATGCCGTTCGGTTTTCCGGCACTTAGCAAGGATGAGTTCAAGACCATCGAAACCTGGCTGGCGCAGGGCGCGCCGGTGGAGCCCGCGGTGGCGCTTCCGCAGCCTATGCAACAGGAAATCGCCAAATGGGAGATGTTCTTCAACAGCGCGTCGAACAAGGAACGACTCATGGCGCGATATCTGTATGAGCATCTTTTCCTCGGACATCTTTTTTTCGATCAGATTGATCCCGGCACGTATTTCATGCTGGTGCGGTCGCGTACGGCACCCGGGCAGCCCATTGACATAATTCCTTCGGTCCGCCCCTATGACGACCCTGGTGCAGGCCCATTTTACTATCGGCTGCAGCGTCATGACCGCACCATTGTCGACAAGACCCATCTACCCTATGCCCTCAACAACCAGCGCCTGGCGCGTTTTAAGGAGCTGTTTCTCGAGCCGGACTATGAGGTGAATATCTTGCCTGGCTATGAGTCACACCTTTCCGCGAATCCGTTCAAGACTTTTGTTGCCATCCCCCCTCGCAGCCGGTACCAATTCTTGCTGGATGACGCGCATTTCATTATCGCCGGGTTCATCAAGGGGCCGGTGTGCCGCGGCTCAATCGCGTTGAGCGTGATCGATGATCATTTCTGGGTCCTATTCACCGATCCGGACGGCGATCCTCTGGGTCACGATGCCAAATTCCTTGAAAAAATCAGCGATGATCTGCGCATTCCCTCCGAACGCGAGGAGAGCATCGGGTTGCTGAAGGCCTGGGACGCCTACTATGATGTTGCGCACCGCTATTTCCTGAATAAGATTGAGTACTTGCAGAGTGCCTATCCCCGCGGTCAGGGTTACGGGCTGCCGCAGATTTGGGATGGCGGCAAGGTCAATCGCAGCGCTGCGCTCACGGTATACCGCCACTATGATAGCGCCACCGTGGTGCATGGTTTTGTTGGCGAGATTCCAAAGACTGGCTGGGTGCTGGATTATCCACTGCTTGAGCGTATCCATTATCTGCTGGTGGCGGGCTTCAACGTCTATGGTACTGCGGGTCATCAGCTGGCCACTCGTACCTACATGGATTTCCTGCGCATGGAGGCAGAGTTCAATTTCTTGCTCTTTCTACCGCGCGACCAGCGGTTCCCGCTGTATCGCCACTGGTACCGAGGGACCAACAAGCCGGAGAAGCTGGAACGCCTGATTGCCGGGAATGTCAGAAAATACGGCACGCGGGAGGCCGCGATACGCTATGAATCGGCGGACGGCAAGAAGGAATTTTTTGTTAAGGCCTACCAGCATCTGGGCGGCGCACGATCATCGCTGGACACCATCAACTGGTGCCGGGAGTTCCCGGTGCAATGCGCGGCATTGAAACTGGATCCACGAGCCGACGCGGTTGAGAAAGCATTCCGGCGTCTGAGCGACATAAAAGGCGAGATCACGGATGTCTTCCCCAACGTGACTTTCATGCGAGTCATTGTCGACGGGTCGGTGCAAAATGATCTGGTCTACACGCTGGTGCGCAACAAGTCGTACTTCAACACCACGGCTTTAGTACCCATGGAAAGAAGTCGCGTCAAGAGCGAGGACACGGTCGATGTAGTTAGAGGTTTCATCGGCGCCTATCCCAATTTTTTCATGGAGCTGCACTTATCGGATCTGCAGGCGTTCGTGGATCAGTATAGTGCGATCGACGGCTATGAGCGTTATGACGCGTTGATCGAAAAGTATGGCGTTCGCCGCAGCAACCCGCAGTTCTGGCAGAGCGCGGACTGGTTCCAGGCAAAGTATCGTCACGATGACCCGATCTATGCCGGTGTGTTCGACCTGAGCCGGTACCAGAACCGATAGTAGTTTCCGCTGGGGCAGTAATCGACCGCCAATAGTGACATGTCCAAGCCAAACAATTCCATGCAAGCGATGGTACTGGATAAGCCGGGGCAAACAGTGCACATGCGTTCCGTGCTTCGTCCCCAGCCAGCCCCGGATCAGTTGTTGATCAAGATTGCAGCCTGCGCCGTTTGCCGCACGGATTTGCATATTGTTGACGGCGAATTGCCCAATCCAAAATTGCCCATTATTCCCGGTCATGAAATCGTGGGGCGCGTGGTGTCTTGCGGGATAAATGTCCATAATTTTGCGATTGGGGAGCGGATTGGGATTCCCTGGCTGGGCTGGACGTGTGGTCATTGCCGGTACTGCCGTAATGGCCATGAGAATTTGTGCACGGAAGCCAAGTTCACCGGATATCAAATCGATGGCGGCTATGCGGAATATACAGTCGCGGATGCGCGTTATTGTTTTCGCATACCCGAGATTTATGATGATGTCGAAGCGGCACCCTTGTTATGTGCCGGCCTGATTGGTTATCGTGCGCTCAAAATGGCCCGGAATGCAGATCGGATTGGAATTTATGGCTTCGGCGCCGCGGCTCATATCGTGGCGCAAATACTGCGCTATCAAGGGCGTAAATTATTCGCGTTTACACGCCCCGGTGATGTTATTGCACAGGATTTTGCCAGCAAGATGGGTGCGGCGTGGGTAGGTGATTCGGATACGATGCCGCCTGAAGAACTTGATGCCGCCATTATTTTTGCCCCTACCGGCGCTTTGGTGCCCGCCGCCCTGCGCGCCATCCGTCCCGGTGGGATAGTGATTTGTGGCGGCATCCACATGAGCGACATTCCCGCTTTTCCCTACGACATTCTATGGCGCGAAAAACATCTGGTCTCGGTTGCCAACCTGACCCGCCAGGATGCTGAAGAATTTCTGACGTTGGCACCGAAAGTGCCTGTTCGAGTGACAACCGAATCTCTGCCGCTAAGCCAGGCTGATATTGCGCTGATGAGGCTACGAGAAGGAAAATTCACAGGAGCGGCGGTATTGATTCCCGGTTGTTAACCATTCAAGGCCAGATCGTCTGTTCCATAGGATCGGTTGGTCAAGTCATCGTCCCCTGATTATCCTAAACCCGGCGGTGTCAGCCAAATAAAGAAACAATGGAAAGTTCTCAGTAATGTCGTAATAATTAGAATCTTACGAAAAATTTTAACTGAATGAAGTTCACTTTGACTTGATGAGCCACCAGTCTGGTATAATCGTGGCCAGCAATTTTGAATGACGCGAGTAAAATTGACCAGCTTTAGCGCCCGTAGCTCAGTTGGATAGAGTACTTGGCTACGAACCAAGGGGTCGTGGGTTCGAATCCTGCCGGGCGCGCCACGTGAACAGAGGGCTAGGCGAAAGTCTGGCCCCTTGTTTTCCCCCAGCCAGCATCCGGTCATCCTGGAAGAAGCTGGAAAAACGCACAACTTCTCATAATTAGCCATGTCTGCCACTATTTATTGCTACCATTGCCACGTTCAACATTCGCGCGATGAAATGCGTCTGGTCGTTACAAAGACGGGCAAACGCTGGCGGTGTGAACGCAGCATCAAGAGCGCCCAGGCTGATAGAAAGACACGCGATGCATTCGGACGCCAGATTTCGGCCATTAATAAAGCAGAGGCACAGGCAAATATTCGAATGAGATCAAAAGATTGATCAGAAACTGTTATACGGTGCGCACCTCGTTTTAACGACATACGGGGGCGTCGCGTAGAGCCCTATTTCCTGCATCCTGTCCCGTTGCGCTTAATCGCTTTACTCATTCCATACTGTAACGTTCGTTTTATGTTCCTGTCCTGCTTGCGCGGCAAATAAGCCCCATAAGCCTTCTCGCAGGGGACAATGCGCTTAGCACAGACGCTGGCAAGGGGGACAATTGTCCGCACGCAGCCGCTGCGATCAATTCACCTGAGAGACCGGCGGTTATCAGGCCGCGCGTGCCATGGCCCAGACTGGTATAAAGCCCGGGCAATAGTTCGCCCACCAGCGGTAAGGCTCCGGGCATGGATGCCCTCACCGCGGCGCGTCCAGCCAGTCCCTCAACATCCAAAGAATCGATATTTATCGCTTTTGCCAGCATGGGGGATATTTCCACTAGCCTAGCCAAATTGGCGGCATGATCGGATGCGCGCAAATTAATCGCTTCATCGTTAAAACCATGCGTCGCTCCCATCATGTGCAGTCCCTCGGTTGATGGCGCCAGATAACCGCTGGTACACACGACCGTCCGCAAATTCTCGCTATAGGGTGTGGCGGGTACCATAGTGATCTGTCCCCGTACTGGAGTCAGTGGAAAATTTGCCATCGGCGCAAATGATTTCACCTGATATCCGGTGCAAATCACGGCTATTTGAGCCTCATGGGACCATGTCTGCCCCTGCTGATCCTTCCCCTCCACGCGCCAGCCAGCATCCATCGCCATCAGGGATTCCACACGATGGCCGGTGTGGCGCACAATGCCCGGGCCCGCTGCCAATTCTGCGCAGAATCGTGGTGGAACCAGCCAGCCGCCTGCGGGAAACCACAAACCCCCATGCGACAACTCGATGCCAGCGAGTGCGGATGCCTCAGCCGCATTGACGTACCGCAATATGTGCGGTGGCCAATCGAGCGCCACCAGCTTGTTGATGCGTTGCACCTCTTCCGCGGAAAAGGCCAATTGCAGCTCTCCGCATTGCGCGCGGGCGATGCCGTCTATGGGCAGCTTTTCATCCAGCAAGGCAAGCGCATGCCCATAGGAGGCCAGCACGAAGCGTTGCAGCAGATTCATGCTCGCGCTCAAGCGAGCGTGCAGTATGCCGCGTGGATTGCCTGACGCCGCCGCAGCCAGGGCTGGCGCACGTTCGATGAGGGCAACGGAGACCCCGCGCATGGCCAGCGCTGATGCAACGGCACAGCCCGCCACTCCCCCGCCGATCACGATGGCCGTTGCAGGACTGGAGGGTTGCATAAGCGGTGAACCGGGAAGGCAACCTCGCAGCATTTCGCGTTTGCGGCCGAAACCCGGCTGCTTGCTTACCTGAAATCCAGCTTGCTCCAGTCCATGCCGTACCCAGCCGGCGCAGGTATAGGTGGCAAATGTAGCGCCGGGGCGGGATGCGTGTACGACGTGTTCGAATACCGGTTGCGTCCACATTTCCGGATTGCGCGCTGGTGAAAAGCCATCGAGAAACCATGCGTCGATGCCGTTATGGATTTCAGGCAGCGTCTCGGCCACGTCGCCTATCGCCAGCGTGAGCCGTACTCGTCCATCGGCAAAACTCCATCGATTCCAGCCCGGCACGCGGCGCGGCCAACGTGCAACAAGATCATCAGCATATTGCTGCAATGCTGGCCACAACGCCAGGGCATCGGCCAGCTCCCGCTCATCAAGTGGATATTTCTCGACGCTAAAAAAATCCAGACTGCCCCTGGATGGGGCGATCTCATGGAATAATTGCCATGCGCACAGGAAACTCAGCCCGGTGCCGAATCCTGTCTCACCAATGGCAAATGCATCACCTTCACCTGTTGCCAAAGACGCAAAACGTTCGGAGAGATGATTGCCTTGCAGGAAAACATGACGTTTTTCCTCCAGCCCGGAATCCCTTGAGAAATAGATATCACCGAAAAAGGAGGAAAAGGGTTGGCCATTTCGCCAATCAATCATACGTAGAAGAGCCCAGCAGGTGAGTTCACTAACCTAATTTGCGCGTATTGGTCTTGCAGTCAGTCAATTTCATTAATCTGCTTGTGTAATCTGATTGCCTTCTTTCGACGCATTCGAAGGTTGAGAAACTCCACGCCGACCGAAAATGCCATCGCGAAATAGATATAACCTTTTGGAACATGCACATCGAAACCTTCCACGATAAGGGTCACTCCAACCAGTATCAGAAACGAGAGCGCAAGAATTTTGATGGTTGGGTGAGTATCTACAAAATCCCCTATTGCCTTGGCTGCCATCAACATAACCAGCACCGCCAGAACAATCGCAATCGCCATCAATGAAACATGATCGACCAGACCGACGGCTGTTATGACTGAGTCAAGCGAAAAAACGATGTCCAGGATCGCAATCTGCAGGAGTACCATTCCCATGCTGTTGGCGACAACCTTGTGGCCCTCATCATCCAATCCTTCGACGCTGTTGTGTATTTCATGAGTGGCTTTGACCAGTAGAAACAGGCCCCCTCCAATCAGAACGACATCGCGCCCTGAAATCTGGTTGCTGAGTACCTCAAACCATGGTTCGGTTAAGCTCATTACCCATGAAATGGAGAACAGCAGCCCGAGGCGAGTAAGCATGGCCAGGCCGAGGCCCATTCTTCTCGCAAAATTGCGCTGGGCTTCGGGAAGGCGGCCCACGAGAATGGAGATAAAGATAATATTATCGATCCCCAATACGATTTCCAACGCGGTTAGCGTCACCAATGCCACCCACGCTTCCGGGCTAGCCAGCCACTCGAACATCCGCTTCTCCCATTCTCAGTCGATTCTTTTTTGACGCCGCTATTCTCCCATTCCTGTTTATCTTGTGCCAGATATTGTCATAAAGGTTTAGCGCATCGCCTTGGAAAACATCTTTTTGTTAAACACCGTACCGACCTCATTGGATGATTCCCGCATCCTGTACTCGCCTGAAACGCTTTTACCCGATTAGATTTCTTCGCCGGGCATATGGCAATAACGAGGATTTCTCAAATATCATATTGACAGGAGATAAACATGAGTTATGAAGATCGCGATACCTACGGCATGTACAAAAGCTACGACGAGAAGGGTCCAGGGCCTCGATTGATGGGTGCTGACACCCTCATTGGAGACGATGTATATAATCATAAAGATGAAGATCTGGGCGATATCAAGGAAATCATGCTGGATGTAGACAATGGCAGAATCGCTTATGCGGTATTGTCTTTCGGAGGATTTCTCGGTATCGCCAACAAGCTTTTCGCAGTGCCGTGGAGTGCGTTGAAACTGGATACCGTGAACAAACGTTTCCTGCTCAAAGTAGATAAGGAACGTCTCGAATCCGCACCGGGCTTTGATAAGGATGATTGGCCGGATATGGCGGACCCGACCTGGCAAAATACGATCCATTCCTATTATGGGACAAAATCATACACGGACACCAAGTCTTCCGTCGACTATGCGGCATCCGCTCCCAGAAAGGACGAGAGGATTTCGGATAGCGCAAAAGACAAGAGGTACTGATGGTGCCAAAGGAGAGACCGAAGCGCCCCGTCACTTTCACAAGTAGAAACCGTCGCCCGTAGCTTCAAGGGTTACGCAAACAAAGGAGGCAAGTCATCTTGCCTCCTTTGTTTTAGGTATTTGGATGCAAAAAAGAATTGTTGATGAAACCGGGCTTCATGAAAGTGGCCAATCACCGGATTCAGGATAATATTCCTTTGCAGTTCGGTGCATTGAGTGTTTATCTGTTTGTTCCTTGCGGCCTGTTAAAATCGGCCGGATGCGCCCCATTCCCTACTGGTCCCTTTCCGGTTTCTATTTCTTTCATTTCGCTTTTATCGGCGCATTTGCTCCCTACTGGAGCCTGTATCTTAAATCCCTTTCCTTCAATGCCTTTCAGATTGGCATATTGATGTCACTGTTGCATGTAACGCGTGTTTTTGCCCCCGCCGCCTGGGGCTGGCTTGCCGATCACACCGGTAAACGGTTGCTGATCGTGCAATTGGCCGCAATAATGGGGTCGATAAGTTATTGTGGTGTTTTTTTTGGCGAATCATTTGCCTGGATGGCGGCAACGATGGCGTTGATGAGCTTCTTCTGGAGCGCATCGTTGCCGCTGATCGAGGCAACCACGCTTTCTTACCTCGGCGAAAGCACGGCAAAGTATGGACGTATTCGCGCCTGGGGTTCGCTGGGGTTTATTTTCGCCGTGATAAGCGTCGGCTATTTGCTGGATGCCATGGATATCGGCTCGTTATTATGGGCGGTGTTGGGCTTCAAGCTGGGCATCATAATTTTTTCCCGGCAGATTCCCGATGCCGAAATAGCGCTTCAGCCCGCAGACAATCTTTCCGTGCGACAGATATTCAAACGCCCTGAAGTATTGGCGTTTTTTGCGGCGTGTTTGCTGATGGCGCTTGCTCATGGACCTTATTACACTTTTTATTCGATTTATCTGGTGGAGCACGGTTATAACAAGGGCCTAGTCGGCTGGTTATGGGCGATAGGCGTGATATGCGAAATCGGCGTATTCTTTCTGATGCCGCAACTCATGCGCCGGTTTGGCCTGAAGCAGATTATGATTTTCAGTTTCAGTTGCGCGATAGCACGTTTTTTGATGATAGGCTGGGGAGTGGAGTGGCTGACCGTGGTGGTGCTGGCGCAAATCCTGCACGCCGCGACATACGGCGCCCATCACGCTACCGCGATGATGCTGGTGCATCACTTCTTTCGCGGACGCCATCAGGCCAAGGGACAAGCTCTTTATACCAGTCTTACATTCGGTCTCGGTGGTGCATTCGGAGGAGTATTCAGCGGCTATGTCTGGGAGTTGCTGGGGGCGAGTCTTACATTTACCCTGAGTGCCGCTGCCGTTTTGCTCGGATTGGGACTGGTGGTCTGGAAAATGAACATTAGCCGGTAATGTAAAAAAAGGCTGAAGTTAAAAGCCTGGTCTTATGGGATAATTACAACTTACCTTTGGATTTCCGCAAGATGCAAACCTTATACGATAAACTCTGGCAAAGCCATGTGGTGCACCAGGAGTCCGATAAACCGGATGGGATGGCGCTGATCTACATCGATCGCCACCTGGTGCATGAAGTCACCAGTCCGCAGGCGTTTGAAGGATTGAAGCTGGCCGGCCGCAAGCCTTGGCGGCGGGATTCGATTCTTGCCGTGGCCGATCACAATGTTCCCACCACTGGCCGCAGCAACGGTATCAGCGACCCGATATCGCGTCTGCAGGTGGAAACGCTCGACCAGAATTGCGAGGAATTGGATATCACCGAATTCAAAATGAACGACCTGCGTCAGGGAATTGTGCACGTGATCGGACCGGAGCAGGGCGCCACGCTGCCCGGCATGACAGTGGTATGCGGCGATTCGCATACCAGCACGCATGGCGCATTCGCGTGCCTTGCGTTTGGTATCGGTACCTCGGAGGTGGAGCACGTGCTTGCAACGCAGTGCCTGCTGATGAAAAAAGCGAAATCCATGCAGGTCGCAGTCGAAGGCGAGCTGGGTCACGGCATTACCGCCAAGGATATAGCGCTCGCCATTATCGGTAGGATCGGTACGGCGGGTGGCACCGGCTACGCCATCGAGTTTGCCGGCAGCGCCATACGCGCGCTTTCCATGGAAGGGCGCATGACGCTCTGCAATATGGCTATTGAGGCAGGCGCGCGTGCCGGGATGATCGCGGCGGACAATACCACCATTGAGTATATCAAGGGACGGCCTTTCGCACCTAAAGGTGATTTATGGGAAAAAGCGGCGGCTTACTGGCTCACGCTGAAAAGCGATCCCGATGCGGCCTTCGATCGCGTGGTGACGCTGGATGCGGGCCAGATCAAGCCGCAGGTGACCTGGGGCACCTCGCCTGAAATGGTCACAACGGTTGACGGCAAGGTGCCTGATCCGTCCCAGATTACCGATGAGGTGAAGCGTCATGATATGGAGCATGCCCTGAAGTATATGGGTCTTGCTCCCAATACGCCGATCACCGATATCCACCCGGACAAGATATTCATTGGTTCCTGTACCAACTCGCGTATCGAGGACTTGCGCGCGGCAGCGGACGTGGTAAAAGGCAAGCATATTGCCGCGAATATCAAGCTTGCCCTGGTCGTACCGGGTTCCGGCCTGGTCAAGCATCAGGCGGAACAGGAAGGACTGGACAAGGTATTTCGTGAAGCGGGATTCGAATGGCGTGAACCGGGGTGTTCCATGTGCCTTGCCATGAATGACGACCGGCTCTCCCCGGGGGAGCGCTGCGCCTCCACATCCAATCGCAATTTTGAAGGCAGGCAGGGGCCGGGCGGGCGCACGCACCTGGTAAGTCCGGCGATGGCCGCGGCGGCGGCAGTGGCGGGGCAC
The DNA here is from genome assembly GCF_900101945.1 of Nitrosospira sp. Nsp13. NCBI lineage: Bacteria > Pseudomonadati > Pseudomonadota > Betaproteobacteria > Nitrosomonadales > Nitrosomonadaceae > Nitrosospira > Nitrosospira sp. Nsp13. The sequence goes on from NZ_FMVD01000010.1 coordinate 41,488, forward strand.
TTTGTGGATGTGCGGGAAATATACTAATATTGATTAGTATTTAATCCCTGCGGGTTTAATTCCTCGCTCCATGGGGCGAAGGCTGGCTGAAAGCCAGCGGATTGTAAGAACGCAGCTAATACTCCGCTGCTTGCGGCGGGTTTAATTTGGAAGAAAGATTTTTTTTATAAAAGGGGGTTGTAATGAAAACATTGTCCATAATAATTACCTTGATCGCTGCTTTTGGTTTGTCCGCATGTAACACCATTGGTGGAGTAGGGAAGGATATCCAGAAAGGTGGCGAGGCGATTGAGAGATCGACAAAGTAACGAGTGGAAAAATTTCATTCCTGTGAGGGGCTGGTGGCGCCGCTGGATCGCGCCAATGTCGATACCGACGCCATCATTCCCAAGCAGTTTCTGAAGTCCATCAAGCGTTCCGGTTTCGGGCCGAATCTGTTTGATGAGTGGCGTTACCTGGATCACGGCGAGCCGGGGATGGATAGCGCACAGCGTAAACTCAACCCGGAATTCATACTTAACCTGCCGCGTTACCGGGGTGCGCAAATATTGCTTGCGCGCGCAAATTTCGGCTGTGGTTCGAGCCGGGAGCATGCGCCCTGGGCGCTTCAGGATTATGGATTCCGGGTGATCATCGCGCCTAGTTTCGCCGATATCTTTTTCAACAATTGCTACAAGATTGGTTTGCTGCCCATTGTGCTCGATGCAGACAATGTGGATCAGCTATTCCACGAAGTATTTGCGACCGGGGGTTATCGTCTGGTTGTCAATTTGGAAGATCAGTCAGTGACTACGCCCAGCGGCGAATCTTTCTTCTTCGATATCGATCCTTTCCGCAAACATAGTTTGTTGAATGGCCTGGATGAAATTGGCCTGACATTGCAACACGCGGACAAGATCAAGGCATTCGAGGCGTGGCATCGGGCAGCGCGGCCATGGTTGTTTGCATGAAAAGATTTGTTTGAAAAAAGGATTTCAGGATGCCTCGATGCGTAAATAGACAATCCGCGCAGCGGCGCAAAAGAAACTTTGGTTCGCCACACATATTTAACATGTAAGCGGTAACATCTTCCAAGTCATGTCGTATCAGAACGAGATTAGGATTCATTGAGGTCTTTATGAAAATTGCAATCCTGGCCGGTGACGGTATCGGTCCGGAAATTGTCGCTCAAGCGGTGCGAGTACTGGAAGCGCTGAAGAGTGACGGACTAAAATTTGAACTGGAACCGGGTCTATTGGGGGGGTGCGCTGTCGACGCGGCCGGTGAGCCGTTTCCAGAGACGACACGCAGACTTGTGACCGATGCGGATGCCGCGATCCTGGGTGCCGTAGGCGGTCCGCGGTACGATATGTTGCCGCGTCAGCTAAGACCCGAGCAGGGTTTGCTCGGTATACGCAAGATGCTGGGTTTATTCGCCAATCTGCGGCCGGCGGTACTTTATTCAGAACTTGCAAATGCTTCAACGCTGAAATCTGAAGTCGTGGCGGGCCTGGATATTCTCATCGTACGGGAGTTGACAGGAGACATCTATTTCGGTGAACCGCGTGGTATTGAACAACGCGACGGTCAACGTGTTGGTTTCAATACCATGATTTATAGCGAAGCGGAGATACGCAGAATTGCCCGGGTGGCATTCCAGGCAGCGCGTAAACGCAATCGCCGACTGTGTTCGGTAGATAAAATGAACGTACTGGAATGTACGCAATTATGGCGCGATGTGGTGACGGAGACGAACAAGGAATATCCGGACGTGGAACTTTCACACATGCTGGTGGATAATGCCGCGATGCAGTTGGTGCGCAATCCCAGGCAGTTTGACGTGATGGTGACGGGTAACATGTTTGGCGATATCCTGTCGGATGAGGCGTCCATGCTGACTGGCTCCATCGGCATGTTGCCATCGGCGTCGCTGGATGATAAGAATAAGGGATTATATGAGCCGATCCACGGCTCGGCTCCGGACATCGCCGGTAAGGATATGGCAAACCCCCTGGCAACCATATTGTCGGTGGCGATGATGTTGCGCTACACATTTGACCAGGAGGCGGTGGCGGTGCGCATTGAGAGCGCGGTGAAAAAGGTTCTTGCGCAAGGTTATCGTACCGAGGACATTTACGAACCAGGGATGAAGAAGGTGGGAACCAAAGGAATGGGCGACGCCATTCTGGCAAACATATAGACAGATAGAGAGCGATCAATGAAACGAGTGGGATTTATTGGCTGGCGCGGTATGGTGGGTTCAGTACTGATGCAGCGAATGCGGGAAGAAAATGATTTTGCACTGGTAGAGCCGGTGTTTTTCACTACCTCGCAGCAAGGAGGAAGAAGTCCGGATATCGGCCGGGAAATATCGCCGCTCAAAGATGCCTACAATATAGATGAGCTGAAGGCAATGGATATCCTTATTTCCTGCCAGGGAGGGGATTATACCAGTGCGATCTTCCCCAAGCTGCGGCAGGCTGGCTGGCAGGGATACTGGGTCGATGCAGCTTCAACGCTGCGCATGGGGGGGGACGCAGTCATTATTCTTGATCCGGTTAACATGCCGGTTATCAAGCAGGCCCTGCACGATGATGTAAAAAATTATATCGGCGGCAATTGTACGGTCAGTTTAATGCTGATGGCGGTGGGTGGCTTGTTCGAAGAAGATATGGTGGAATGGATGAGTGCCATGACCTATCAGGCGGCTTCCGGTGCCGGCGCACAGAATATGCGGGAGTTGCTGCTGCAAATGGGCGAAGCCCATCGAGTGGCAAAAGATTTATTGGATGATCCTGCCTCGGGCATCCTTGATATCGATCGGGAAGTGGCGGGAACGTTGCGCAACGGGAATTTTCCAACTCAGAATTTCGGCGTGCCGCTGGCGGGTAGCCTTATTCCCTGGATAGACAAAGACCTCGGGAATGGTCAGACACGGGAAGAATGGAAAGGACAGTCCGAGACGAACAAGATTCTGGGGCGAAGTGATCATGCCGTTCCGGTTGATGGTATCTGCGTTCGTGTCGGCGCCATGCGTTGCCACAGTCAGGCGCTGACTATCAAGTTGAAGAAGGACGTTCCGCTGGACGAGATTGAAGATATTCTTTCAGCTTCCAACAACTGGGTGCGGGTGGTTCCCAACGACCGCGAGAGCACGATGAAAGAGCTGACTCCCGCCATGGTTACCGGAACGCTAGCCATACCGGTAGGACGGCTGCGCAAGCTTGCCATGGGGGGAGAATATCTTTCGGCGTTTACAGTGGGCGATCAATTATTGTGGGGCGCGGCGGAACCGTTGCGCAGAATGCTGAGAATTCTAGTAGAAGCCTAACCTTGCGAGTGTTCTTCCCAAAGAGCGTGCAGTGCCTAAACCTGTTTCCAAAGCTTGTTTGCTCTTAGTGGCATTTCTGTTCCCGGCGCTGGCTCATGCGGCGAATTTGGGCAGAGTGACTGTCAATTCCACTCTGGGTCAACCATTCGACGCAGAGATCAATCTGATTGCGGTAGAAAAAGAGGAGAAGGCTTCCTTAACGGTGCGGCTCGCACCACAGGAAATTTTTCGTCAGGTCAATGTTGATTATGTACCTCTTCTTTCCACCTTTAAAGCGAGTATTGAGAACCACTCCAACGGAAGCCCCTACATCAGGATAGTTTCTCCGCAACCTGTCTCCGAGCCGCTTCTGCATATCTTGATCGAATTGAGTGGGCTGTCAGCGCGAGTGTTGCGGGAGTACACCGTTGTGCTGGCTCCCCCGGAAATTGATGCGCATCCACCTATAATACCGGTAAGTCAAATCCATCTTCCCGCTTCCGTGAAAGCGGAATCCGCTACGGCTGAGAGATCAGGTCTACCCCTCAAGAGCCCCATTATCGTTGAAAACACGCTCGCGCCGGAATCTGCGCCGGTTAGCAAGGCTCATACTGTCTATGGCCCCGTAAAGCACGGCGACACTTTAACTGGAATAGTGAGAAATATTGTTCCCCCTTCCGGCGTAAGCTTTAATCAGATGCTGGTTGCCGTTCATCGCGCAAACCGGGATGCTTTCTTCGGCAGTAATATGCATCAGCTTAAGGCAGGGCCAATTTTGCGGATACCGGACAATAGCGAAATCGGTGCAATAACCGCAGAAGAGGCTGACAAAGAGGTAAAAAATCAGACAGTGGATTGGAACCGGCAGAGGCCATCAGGGGTAATAGAAGTGGCCAAAGAACCAAAACAAACTGATACGGGGAAGATAGAATCCGCCGCCGATGCGGAAATCGGAGGGCCTTCAGTTCCAAAGCTTTTTCAAGGCGAGGGATCATGGAACGCCGGCAACAATATGGGCGTGACGGGCCCAGGCGGGAACGGCATGGGTGAAAAGGGCATCGTCGGGAAGCGTGTGAACGGAAGAAACAGCGATGGGATGGGATGGAGGTAGGCGGCGTGCAGGATCCAATCCATGCGATGAGAGAAGCGCAGCATAGCAAGAGCACGCTTAGTGAGGGCAATGAGCGGATCGCCCCCTTCTACCTTGTCCAGTTGCGAGATTTTAGGATAGTCATGACGGCGCCTATTGTGTGAGAATCGCGCTGATACTGGAATACGACGGCAGTGCTTACTGTGGCTGGCAAAGCCAGCTATCAGGTGGTTCCGTGCAGGATGCACTGGAAGCCGCATTGTCGAAAATCGCATGTGATGACGTTCGGGTGGTTACCGCGGGACGCACCGATTCGGGAGTTCATGCCGCATATCAGGTGCTGCATTTTGACACTCAGGCGCAACGGCCAATGAATGCCTGGGTGCGCGGGGTCAATGCCTTGTTACCCGTCAGCATCGCGGTATTATGGGCATCACAAATCCCCGATGATTTTCACGCCCGCTATTGCGCCAGAGAGCGCTGCTATCTTTATCTGCTATCGAATCATGCCGTGCGCCCGGGGCTTTGTCACGGCAAGATAGGCTGGTTTCATCAGACTCTTGATGCGGAAAAAATGCAGACAGCCGCACAAATGCTGCTGGGTGAGCACGACTTCAGCGCCTTTCGTGCCGCCGAATGCCAGGCTAGATCTCCTGTGCGTAATTTGACAAAACTCGAGATTACGCGACAGGGAGACCTTATTGTATTCGAACTGCGTGCCAACGCGTTTTTGCATCACATGGTGCGCAATATCGTCGGATGCCTGATTTATGTGGGCAAGGGCAAATATCCTCCTGAATGGATAAAGACATTGCTGGCAGGCCGTGATCGTCGTCACGCAGCCCCTACTTTTCCTGCCGCGGGGTTATACTTGGCGGGGGTCGCCTATGATGCCAAATGGAAGCTCCCCGGTTTTGTCGAACCGCCGCTTGCTTTGGTGTTGCCGAGAATAGGCAGGCTGGCTTGAACCTGAAACCGGCAGAATCCAAATTCCGATAAAGCAAACTGAAGGCATGGCCATCCGGGTTAAAATTTGCGGTATTACGCGTATTGAAGATGCGCTGACGGCAGTGAGTTTTGGAGCGAGCGCCATTGGCCTTGTATTCTGGAGACAGAGTGCGCGTTATGTCGCGCCCGCTAAAGCCCGGGAAATTATTGCCGCGCTACCGCCATTCATTAGCGCGGTGGGTGTGTATGTTGATCCGGATACGGAATGGGTAAAGGAAACTTCCTCCATCGCGGGCCTGAATCTGCTTCAGTTTCATGGTGATGAGTCTCCGGAATTTTGTCAAAAATTTGCACTGCCTTATATCAAGGCGGTGCGCGTCAGGACGGGTGTAGATTTGCTACAATACGCAACCCGTTATACCGGTGCCAGGGGATTGTTGCTCGATACTTATGTTAAAGGCGAGCCGGGTGGCACCGGACATGTGTTTGACTGGAATCTGATCCCACGGGATTTGCCATTGCCGTTGATACTTTCGGGCGGGCTGCATGCCGCCAACATTACTGGCGCAATCAGGCAGGCCCGGCCTTGGGCGGTGGACGTATCGAGCGGTGTGGAAGCTGCCAAAGGCATCAAGGACGCGGAGAAAATTGCCGCTTTCATGCAAGGAGTGCGAAATAGTGAAAGTTTATGATCTTCCTGACAGTCACGGCCACTTCGGTCCGTATGGTGGCGTGTTCGTTGCCGAGACGCTGATGACGGCGCTGGAGGAACTGCGCGTTCAATATGAGCACTATCGTGGTGATGCCGACTTCCAGGCCGAGTTTGCCTATGAGTTGAAGCACTATGTGGGACGGCCCAGCCCCATCTATCATGCAAAAAGATGGTCGGCGCATCTGGGGGGGGCGCAGATTCTGCTGAAGCGAGAAGACCTGAATCATACCGGCGCGCACAAAATCAACAATGCCATTGGACAGGCTCTCCTTGCCAGGCGCATGGGCAAATCACGCGTCATTGCCGAAACAGGTGCTGGTCAGCATGGCGTGGCCAGTGCCACGGTAGCTGCGCGTTATGGGATGGAATGTGTGGTATACATGGGCTCGGTGGATGTGGAACGCCAGGCCGCCAATGTTTACCGGATGAAACTGTTGGGCGCAACGGTGGTGCCGGTCGAATCAGGTTCCCGAACACTGAAAGATGCGCTCAATGAGGCCATGCGCGATTGGGTGACCAACATTGAAGATACGTTCTACATCATCGGCACGGTGGCCGGACCGCATCCCTATCCGATGATGGTGCGTGATTTCCAGGCGATTATTGGACGGGAAGCGATTGTGCAAATGCAGGAAGAGTACGGGCGCCAGCCGGATATATTAATCGCGTGCGTGGGGGGGGGGTCCAACGCAATTGGCCTGTTTCATCCTTATCTGGACAGTAACATCCGCATGATCGGCGTGGAAGCGGCGGGGCTCGGCATTGAAAGCGGCCGGCATGCCGCTACCCTGACGCAGGGAACGCCGGGTGTGCTGCATGGTAATCGCACGTATCTGATCCAGGATGAAAATGGGCAGATCATCGAGACACATTCCATCTCGGCTGGCCTGGATTATCCGGGTGTCGGCCCGGAACACGCATGGCTCAAGGACAGCCATCGTGCCGAATATGTGGGCATAACCGATGATGAGGCATTGACGGCCTTCCATGACCTATGTCACTACGAGGGCATTATGCCTGCGCTGGAATCCAGCCATGCACTGGCGTATGCTGCCCAGCTCGCCCCCACACTCAGCCGGGACAAGCTGCTGCTGGTGAATCTCTCCGGCCGCGGGGATAAGGATATGGCCACCGTGGTGCGCGCTTCCGATATTACTTTCTAATTCAACTTCCTATTTTCATGTCACGCATTGCAACTACCTTTGACGAACTGCGTCAGCAGGGAAAAAAAGCGTTAATTCCTTTTATTACCGCCGGTGATCCCGAACCTGCGATGATGGTGCCGCTGATGCATGAACTGGTGAAGGCGGGCGCCGATATCATTGAGCTGGGCGTACCTTTCTCCGATCCCATGGCCGATGGGCCGACCATACAGCGATCCTCCGAGCGGGCTTTAAAGCACAATGTTGGCTTGAACGATGTTCTGACCATGGTCGAGAAATTCAGGGAAAACGACATTTCCACGCCGGTGGTGTTAATGGGCTACGCTAATCCGATAGAAGCGATGGGGTATGAGAAATTCACGGTCAGAGCAAAAGCATGTGGCGTAGACGGGGTACTGACGGTAGATTACCCGCCGGAAGAGTCCGGGGAATGGGTGAAATATCTTGAACGCCAGCAGATCGACGCAATCTTCCTGCTGTCTCCCACGACCCCGCGGGCACGCATCGAACATGTGGCGGAAATGGCCAAGGGATATGTATATTACGTTTCGCTAAAAGGAGTGACTGGCGCGCTAAACCTGGATCTGAGCGATGTATCCAACAAGCTGACCCAATTGCGTTCCTTCATTTCCATTCCCATTGGCGTCGGGTTCGGTATACGCGACAGCGCAACAGCCAAGGCGGTGGCGGAGCTTGCCGACGCAGTGGTGGTGGGAAGCCGCATCATCGAGGAGATAGAGAATTCGCCCAAAGGAAAGATGCTGACGAATGTGAGTCGTTTGGTAAGAAGCCTGCGAAGCGCAATCAACGAAGTGGCTATTGATCACGCAAACCCATGAGCTGGTTTCAGAAACTTCTCCCACCAAAAATCAAGCGCAAGGAAAGCGGCGAAAAAAAAGCCGTCCCTGAGGGACTGTGGAGCAAATGTGCCTCTTGCGAAGCCGTGCTGTATTACTCTGATCTGGGAAATAATCTCAACGTCTGCCCCAAGTGCAACCATCACAACCGTATCTCGGCCAGAGTGCGCCTTGATTTGTTACTGGACGCCGAGGGACGCTATGAGATCGGCGCGGAAATACTCTCGCTCGATCCGCTTAAATTCAAGGATAGCAAGCGCTATATTGACCGGTTATCGGATGCGAAAAGGGATACAGACGAAGACGATGCCCTGGTGGTGATGCAGGGAAGTGTAAAAACAGTTCCCCTGGTCGTAGCAGCTTTTGAATTCGGTTTCATGGGCGGTTCAATGGGATCGGTGGTGGGCGAGCGCTTCACGCGCGGGGTGAGGGTCTGCGTGGAACAGCGTCTGCCCTTCGTGTGTTTCGCCGCCAGCGGTGGGGCGCGCATGCAGGAAGGGTTGTTGTCGCTCATGCAGATGGCCAAGACATCGGCGGCGCTGACTCAGTTGAGTCAGCATCAGCTTCCTTTTATCTCGGTGCTGACTGATCCCACCATGGGTGGCGTATCGGCCAGTTTTGCTTTCATAGGTGACGTGGTAATCGCTGAGCCAGGGGCGCTGATTGGTTTTGCGGGACCACGCGTGATCGAGCAGACGGTACGGCAAACCCTGCCGGAAGGCTTTCAACGAGCCGAATTCCTGCTGGAACATGGCGCGATAGACATGATCGTAGACCGCAGACGCATGCGCGACAAACTTGCCAACCTGTGCACGTTACTGATGCATACATCCGCGCCGGTCTCGTAATTGCTGACTGCGCTTCAGTCTGATCGTATCCCGGCTTTATGCTACATGTATGAAAGGCCATGAGGCGCCGATGATGGATTTGGACTCAAAATCCAGAACGCTTTCCGGCTGGCTGAGCTATCTTGAGCGTCTCCATCCCGAGGCTATCGAAATGGGGCTGGAGCGTGTAACTCGCGTCTGGAGCGAACTGGGCCTCGCGTTACCTTTTCCCATCATCATAGTTGGCGGGACCAATGGCAAAGGGTCAACGTGCGCCATGATGGAGACAATTCTGAGCTGTGCCGGGTACCGCGTGGGTTGTTACACGTCGCCACACCTGCTGCGTTATAACGAGCGGGTGCGGATAAGCCGGCAAGAGGCCAGTGACGGAGAATTGTGCAGTGCTTTTGATGTTGTGGAATCAGCCCGCAGCGGCAGCGGTGTTTCCCTGACTTATTTCGAGTTCGGTACGCTGGCGGCGATGCAATTATTCAGTCAAGCCGGCGTGGATGTTGCGATTCTGGAGGTGGGGCTGGGTGGGCGGCTGGATGCGGTCAATATTTTTGATGCTGATTGCGCGGTGCTCACCAGCATCGACTTCGATCATATGGACTATCTCGGCAATACTCTCGAAAAAATCGGATTCGAGAAGGCGGGAATTTTCAGAAGCGGGCGGGCTGCAGTCTGTGCGGAGCCAAATATTCCCGCGAGTGTCCGGCATCATGCACATACCATCGGTGCGAATTTGATGCACATCGGTGAACACTTCGGCCATTCAGCCAACGCAGCCGATACTACACTATGGGGTTACTGGGGGCCTGGCGGAAAACGTCATTCGCTGCCCTATCCCGCCCTGCGCGGCGCCTATCAGTTGCACAACGCCAGTGCCTGCCTGGCGGCGCTTGACGTTGTCCGGGATCGTTTGCCGGTTACCATGAGCGACGTACGCCAAGGTTTGCTGAACGTCGCATTGCCAGGGAGGTTTCAGGTACTACCCGGCCGGCCGGCGACGGTGCTTGATGTGGCGCATAATCCTGGTGCCGCGCATGCGCTGGCCATCAACCTGGGCGGGATGGGACGCTTCCGGAAAACTTATGCCGTATTCGCAATGCTCAAGGATAAGGATATCGCCGGTGTGGCGCGAGCGCTTGCGGGAAAGGTGGATATATGGCTGACCGCTGGCATTGATGTGCCACGTGGTGCCTCGGCAAATGAAGTGCGGCAGGCGCTGGAAGCGGCGGGTGTGGATAGCGCTGAGGAGGCTATTCATACTTTTACTGATCCCGCCATGGCTTATGCGTATGCCTGTGAGCGAGCGGCTGAAAATGATAGAATTTGCGTATTTGGCTCGTTCCATACCGTAGCCGAAGTATTACGGTACCGGAACACGGTTGAGCACGGATAGCGATCAACTACCGGATTTAGATTCAAATGGCAAAAGCTGTCAGCGAAGAAGAGATTCAACTTAGAAAGCGTGCGAGAAGGCGCCTGGTTGGTGCAATTACGTTAGTGATCGCAGCGGTTGTGATTTTGCCGATGGTGCTGGATAGTAAACCGGAGCCGCGAAGTCAGGAGATTGACATCCGTATTCCATCGGAAGAGGCCGCGGAGGAATTCATTCCTGGAAGCGCCCCCGGTATGAAAACACCTGCTCCCGAAAAAACCGTAACTGGCGTACAGCAGGAAACGCAAAAAGAACCCGGACCACCCGTAAAGTCCGCTCAATCCTCGAATGAGCCGGTGGAGAAGCCGGCTGTGGATGGGAAGAGTACAAGTACCAAGGTTGAATCAGGAGTTGCCAAAGCCACCGACGCCACGGCTATGTTTGTAGTGCAATTGGGCGCGTTCTCTGATCCGGCCAAAGCCCGGCAACAGCAGCAAAGTCTGGCATCCAAGGGCACCAAGGTTTATACGGAGACGCTCAAGACCGACAAAGGGGAAATAACGCGCGTGCGCGCCGGCCCTTTTGCCAGCCGCGAGGAAGCGGAGGTTGCCCGCGAGAAATTGAAGAAGCTGGGGCTGGATGGCGTAGTCACAGATAAATAGCGCCGATGAATTTATGGAATCCGTTGCCGCATAGGCAAATCGCGCTTGTGTAATTTTGCTCTCGCTACGAATGACTATTTTTGATTACGCTGTTCTTGCCATACTTGTTGTATCGATTCTACTGAGCGTGATGCGTGGGGTCGTACGCGAATTGTTTTCGCTGGCGGGCTGGGTAGTCGCATTCATGGTGGCGAATTCGTTCGCGGCGGGATTTGTGTCCATGCTGCCATCCAGCATTACCGGCGAATCGCTGCGTATGTTGCTGGCATTTGCTGCGGTGTTCTTGTCGACGTTGCTGGCGATGGCGTTGATTACCATGTTGATATCGGCTCTGGTAAAGACCGTGGGACTGGGATTCGCCGACAGGTTTTTTGGTTCGTTATTCGGGTTTATGCGCGGGTTGCTGGTCGTGCTATTGATGGTATTGGCAGCGGGGCTGACCGCGTTGCCACAAGAGCCGTTCTGGCAGAAGGCTTTACTGAGCAAGCCATTGGAGACAGCGGCGATGATGGCGATACCGTGGTTGCCAAAGGATTTGTCCGGGCGCATCAGTTACGTGAAACTGAAGAGTGAACAATGAGCATTTGCAAATATAATAGATACTTATAACGTCCTGCGTATTTGCCGGTACGTTATGAGAGAAATTTCTTTGCGCTTTCCTGTACAGCGTTATCCAAGTTACTTTTACGGAGTGCAATGATGTGTGGAATTCTGGGTCTGGTCGCACAAGCTCCCGCTAACCAATTGCTATACGATGGGCTGCTGGTACTTCAGCATCGTGGACAGGATGCGGCCGGCATCGTTACCGCCCAGGACAACACGTTTCATATGCACAAGGGCAACGGGATGGTACGGGATGTATTTCGCACCCGGAACATGCGTGCGCTGACTGGCAATATGGGTATCGCGCATGTGAGATATCCCACCGCGGGTTCCTCCGAATCTTCGGCCGAGGCGCAGCCATTTTATGTCAACTCGCCGTTTGGCATCGTACTCGGGCATAACGGCAACCTCACCAATGCGGCACAACTCAATCAGGAATTGTTTCGTGAGGACCTGCGTCACGTCAATACGAATTCCGATTCGGAAGTACTCCTTAATGTGCTGGCTCATGAGTTGCAGCAAAGCACGAAAAACTATCATCTTGACCCCGCCGCCATTTTTGCCGCGGTGTCGGGGGTCCACCGGCGTTGCCGGGGCGCATATGCGGTCGTGGCAATGATCGCCGGTTATGGGTTACTGGCTTTTCGCGATCCTTATGGCATACGCCCGCTGGTGTTCGGTTGTGCCGATACCGAACAAGGGATGGAGTATCTGGTGGCCTCCGAGAGCGTGGCGCTCGATACGTTGGGGTTCAAATTGGTGCGGGATATCGCGCCGGGAGAAGCGATTTTTATCGATGGAGACGGGAATTTCTACAATAAACAATGTGCCGCTCATCCCGTGCTTAATCCATGTATCTTCGAGTATGTCTATATGGCGCGCCCTGATTCGGTGATGGACGGTATTTCAGTATATGAAACGCGGCTGAACATGGGTGAGAGCCTGGCCGACAAAATTACCAAAACCATGCGTCATTTAGATATCGACGTGGTCATTCCCATTCCTGATTCTGGCCGCCCCAGTGCCTTGCAACTGGCAAATCGCCTGGGAGTGAGTTTCCGTGAGGGTTTCGTCAAGAACCGCTATATTGGCCGGACCTTCATCATGCCAGGACAGCAGCAGCGGCGTAAATCGGTGCGCCAAAAGCTTAATGCCATGCGCGTGGAATTTAGCGGCAAGAACGTGCTGCTGGTAGACGATTCAATCGTGCGCGGGACGACCAGCCGGGAGATCGTGCAAATGGCGCAAGGGGCAGGGGCACATAAGGTATATTTCGCTTCCGCCGCCCCACCGGTCAGGTTTCCCAACGTCTATGGGATTGATATGCCGACACGCGAAGAACTCATCGCGACTGGCCGGGATGATGACGAAATCTGTCGCGAGATCGGTGCCGATCACCTCGTTTTCCAGGAACTCGACTCCCTCATAAAAGACGTATCCCGGGTCAATCCATCCATTACGCATTATGAAACATCCTGCTTCGATGGTCGTTACATTACCGGTGATGTCACCGAGGAGTATCTGGCCGTTCTGGAGGCGCAACGCAACGGCGGTGCTCCATTGTCGCGAACCGGGTCCAGCACGCAGCTGGATCTGAATCTGGCGGCGGCGGATTAAGGCTGGGAAACTGGAAACCTATCCGGAATTTCATTGATGAGTATTTGACAAAAACAGTTACCGAGCGTAGTTTAATGATGTGCGCCGATTTGATGTTCAGCTTGCGGGCGCGTTATAAATTCGGCTAAAGCGGGGAACCCGTTTTGGCAAATGCTGAGCGGGTTTTTTATTTGGGGGATTCGCATGTCTGATGATTTTGAACTGGAAACATTGGCACTGCATACGGGTATTCACCGCAGCCAATTCAATGAACACTCTGAAGCTTTATATCTGACTTCAAGCTTTGTATTTGACAGCGCCGCCCAAGCCGCGGCGCGCTTCTCCGGCGCGGAACCGGGAAATATATACTCGCGCTTTACCAATCCCACGGTGACGGCTTTCGAAGAGCGGCTTGCGGCCCTGGAAGGGGCGGAAGCCTGCGTAGCGACTTCTTCAGGCATGTCGGCAATACTTGCCTGCGTCATGGGGCTGCTTTCCGCCGGGGATCACGTGATTGCATCGCGCAGCTTGTTCGGGGCCACGGTGAACCTGTTCAATAATATCCTCAAGCGCTTCAATATCGAGACAACTTTTGTTTCCGCCACCGATATTGCGGCCTGGGAGGCGGCGGTAAAACCTAATACAAAATTATTGTTCATAGAAACACCCTCAAATCCGCTCACCGAAATTTCGGATATCGCCGCGCTTGCGGCGGTGGCAAAAAAAGCCGGCGCATGGCTTGCAGTCGACAATTGCTTTTGTTCACCGGCACTGCAACGGCCACTGGATCTGGGCGCAGATCTGGTGATTCATTCCGCTACCAAGTACCTTGAGGGTCAGGGCAGAGTGCTGGGGGGTGCGGTACTGGGAAGGCGGGATCTGGTGATGGAACAAGGGGTATTCGGCTTCTTGCGTACCGCCGGACCGACCCTGAGCCCATTTAACGCCTGGGTAATTCTGAAAGGAATGGAAACCCTGAAGGTTCGTATGGAGACTCATTGCGCAAATGCCCTGCAAATTGCCCGCTGGCTGGAAGCGCAGCCCGGCGTGGCAAGAGTTCATTACCCTGGCCTGCCGTCGCATCCACAGCATGCGCTTGCCAAACGCCAGCAGAAAGCCGGCGGTGGTATTGTTTCATTTGAATTGAAGGATGGAAAAGAGGCGGCGTGGCGAGTGGTGGACTCTGTCCGGCTGATTTCGATCACCGCCAACCTGGGCGATACCAAGAGTACGCTTACACATCCAGCCACGACCACCCACGCGCGTATCAGTCAGGAAAACCGGGATGCGGCGGGTATCACCGACGGTCTCCTGAGAATCGCAGTGGGGCTCGAAGCGGTCAAGGATATCAAGGCAGATCTGGCAAAGGGATTAAACGCATCATAGCGTGTTCTACGGGTAACCAATTCAGAAATTCCTTAATGCACCAGCTGGTTAATCTCGATAATGGGAAGCAGTATAGCGAGAACGATAAGTAGCACAATTCCCCCCATTACCAGGATCATTACGGGCTCAAGCAGCGTCAGAAATACTGCCAGGCGCCGTTCGAGCGCCCGCGTTTCAAGTTGTGCGGCGCGTTCGAGCATTTGCGCCAGTTTGCCGCTCATTTCCCCGCTTGCCACCAGATGGACAAGCAAGGGTGGAAATACGCGTGTTTCACGCAGCGCCCGGGCGAGGCCCGCCCCTTCGCGTACCCGCGCGATGGTGTCTTCGATGGCCTTGCGCATTACTACGTTACTCATTACGCGCGCACCGGAACTGAGCGCGGTAAGAAGCGGCACGCCGCCCCCGACCAGAATCGAGAGAGTGCTGGCGAAACGGGAGGTGTTTTCACCGCGAATGAGCGATCCCAGCCAGGGCATTCGCAGCAGCAGGGCGTGCCACCGGTACTTTGCCCTGGCGTGACGCAGCATCATGCGGGCGCCGATCAGACCGCCAGTGGTAGCCGTGAGAAGATAGGGCCATGCCATGCCGAGAAAATCGCTCAATCCAATCAGCGCACGTGTTAGAAAAGGCAGGCTCTGGCGTGAATGCTGGAATACCTGTACCACTTGCGGCACGACATAAACCAGTAGACCGGTAACAATCAGAATTGCTACCACTGTAACCAGAATCGGATAGAGAAGGGCAAGGCTGGTTTTTTGCTTCATGGCCTGCCGTGCATCGAGATAATCTGCCAGATGCTGCAAGATTAGAGGCAATGCGCCGGATTCCTCCCCCCCATGCACCAGTGCGCGGTAGAAATCGGGGAAGCTCTTGCCGTAGCTGCCCAGAGCACCGGCGAGGGAGAGCCCTCCCGTTACCTCGGTTTTAATGCCGCCCAGCAATTCTCGTGTCGCGGGTTCGGTGGACTCCTCGATCAGCGCCGTTAGCGACTGCTCCACAGTCAACCCGGCCGACAGCAACGTCGCCAGCTGTCTTGTCAAGAGACTCAGTTCAGCCGAAGAAATGCCCCGCGTCCAGAGCAGCTGCGCCTGCTCCCGGGCCCGCACCTGATCGACCACCGAAGGCAACAAACCCTGGGCACGCAATTGCGCACGCGCCTGACGCGGCGTATCGGCCTGCACCACGCCGGATACCGTACGGCCCGCTGCGTCAAGCGCTTCATAGCGGTATGCTTCCATTAACCTAAATCCGGTAGTTGACCGCTCATTTAATAGATTAGTATTATGATTAATAAAAATATTTTGTATTGTTTGACGCTCGTCTTCCGGGTGAGGCCACTACGGGGTGAATTGCACAGTTTTTGCGGCACATGACTGCGTTGCAACTCCTTGGAATGGAACAACCATTCCGCGTTGTTGCGCCTTGCCCCGTACCCCAAAAACCGTACACTTCACACCGTCCAACTACTGGATTTAGGATTAAGGAGGCCCTATTCGCGCGTCACGCGCACGACTTCTTCCAGACTGGTTACGCCTTGTGCAACCAGGCGCATGCCATCATCCCGCAGTGACCGCATGCCGCGGGAAATCACATACTCTCGCAGGTCTTGCTCGGACGCTCGGTCATGAATGTGGCGGCGCAGGTCGTTGTCAACCGTCAGTAACTCATAAATACCCGTACGACCCCGATAGCCGGAGTGATTGCAGGCAGTACATCCTTGTGCTTTATAAAAAATGTTGGTTGCCGAATCGAATCCGAGGGATTGCAGCTGCGCCACATCGCCGGCGAAGGGTTCGCGGCATTCCAGGCAAAGCCGGCGTACCAGACGCTGGGCACCCACTCCAATCAGGCTGGACGCGAGCAGAAAGGGTTCTACACCCATATCCACGAGCCGGGTGACCGCGCTTACCGCATCGTTGGTGTGCAGGGTAGCGAATACCAGATGACCGGTAAGGCTGGCCTGCACCGCGATCTGCGCGGTTTCAAGATCCCGGATTTCTCCGATCATGATGACATCGGGGTCCTGGCGCAAAATGGTGCGTAAAGCCCGCGCAAAACTCATTTCAATGCGGGTATTTATCTGCGTTTGACTGATGCCATCAAGATCATACTCGATGGGATCCTCAACAGTCATGATATTGAGTGTGGCCGAATCAAGCCGTGAGAGCGCGGCATAAAGCGTGGTTGTCTTGCCTGAGCCGGTGGGGCCGGTCACCAGGATAATACCGTGGGGCTCCTGGATAAGCCTGTCCATATGCGCCAGTGTGGCATCATCCATGCCGAGCCGCGACAGGTCAAGCCGTCCGGCTTGCTTATCAAGCAAACGCAGCACCACGCGTTCGCCATGGACGGTGGGAATCGTGGATACGCGTACGTCAATCGGTCTGCCGGCCATTCGTAACGTAATCCGCCCGTCTTGCGGCAGGCGCTTCTCCGCAATATCAAGGTGCGCCATGATCTTGATGCGTGAGACGAGGGCAGCGTGCAGCGCGCGCGCCGGTTCGATCAGATCCCGGAGCGTACCGTCGATGCGTAATCGCACCACCGAACGGGTTTCATAGGGTTCAATGTGAATATCCGAGGCGGTATTGCGTAGCGCCTGCGTAAACAGCGCATTAATGAGACGGATAACCGGTGCATCATCCTGGCTTTCGAGCAGATCTTCGACTTTTGGCAATTCCTGCAATAACCTGGAGAGGTCTATATCCTGCGCCAGATCACCGGCAAGCGCGGCGGTACCAGCTGCCGCACCGTTATAGAGGGTGGAAACAAGCTCGTCAAACTCTACGGTACCAATACGACGCGCATGCAAGGGGACGCCAAGAACACGGCGCAATTCCGCCAATGCGCTGATTTGTGCGCCGCTGCGGACAGCTACTTCCGCCAGACCATTATCGATGGAAGTCACGACGACGCCGCTGGTCTTGACAAACGCATAGGGGACTCTATCCGAGAAAGTCATGGGGTGAAGTATTCATCGTTTTACACCGGGTCCGGTGCCGTCAGGGATGTCGATCTCATCAGGGATCGCGGAAGCTTTCGGTGGATGCGGCGGCAGGCTGGGTGATTCCAGGTCTGCGGGGGCTTGCGGCGGACGCGGCGGCAGACTAGGTGATTCCAGGTCCGGAAGGATAGGATGAAATTTCGGTTTGGCCTTGTTCTGATCGCTCAGGACACGGTCATATTGCGTATTAGTAGGCAACTCGGCGTTCTCGCTATCGCGAATCAGTGTCGGACGCAGGAATACCATCAGATTGGTTTTATTGCGCGAGCGCTTGTTGTAGCTGAATAGATGGCCGACCCATGGAATTTCTCCAACCAGCGGAAGTCTTTCAACCGCGTCGTTAACGGTTTCCTGTATCAAACCGCCGAGCACGATAATCTGACCATCGTCGACCAGCACTGTCGACTCGATAGAGCGTTTGTTCGTAATCAGTCCATTGGTTGCATTGATCGTGCCGGGAACGACGCTGGATACCTCCTGAAAAATCTGCACGCGAACAGTACCGCCTTCGGAGATGAGCGGCTTGATTCTCAGTGATAACCCGACGTCCTGGCGAGTGACGGTCTGAAACGGCGATGTTGCAGCGCCGCCCACGGGCGGAATAAACTGACCAGTGAGAATCGGTACGTTTTGACCGATGACAATCCTGGCTTCTTCGTTATTCAGCGTGAGCAATGTCGGGGTGGAGAGAATATTGGCGTTGACATCCGTTTCCAGTGCGCGGATAAGCGCATGCAGGTTGATTACGGGCCCGATGCCGGGGATGGCGGTAACAAGACCTTTCATAATCCCGATGGTCAGCCCAGGCCCCGCGGAAAGCGGATTCTGAGCAATATTGAGAATATTCCCGCCACTGCCGACTCCCGCATTAAAACTGGTGCCGCCAACCACCTGCGTGCCGCTCTGGCTGCTGTCGATTATATTCTGCCACTGAATCCCGAATTCCGCGGCTCGGTCGGCGGTAATCTCGGCAATCAGCGCTTCGATATATACTTGCACACGGCGCACATCGAGCTTTTCTATTACCGCGCGCAAATTGTTATAAATCGCGTCGGGCGCGGTAATAATGATCGAGTTGGTGGCCGCATCCGCCTGAATGATGCTTTGCATCATGGAAGAGCCGGTGGTTTGTGTTTGCATCGGGGCTGGCGTCATCGTCGAAACGGCGGAAACTGTTCCCCCGGAGAAACCGGAAGAGGGATTAGTGGTG
Organism: Nitrosospira sp. Nsp13; assembly: GCF_900101945.1. Lineage (NCBI taxonomy): Bacteria > Pseudomonadati > Pseudomonadota > Betaproteobacteria > Nitrosomonadales > Nitrosomonadaceae > Nitrosospira > Nitrosospira sp. Nsp13. Next base: position 60,219 of record NZ_FMVD01000010.1, read on the forward strand.
CCGGTGGAACCGCCAAGAGAAGACGTTCCAAAAGCCGTGCCGGTTGTTTGGCCCGTACCCCCGGATGGTGAGGCTGATGGCGATGGCGTGGTGTGGTGATAGATCGCCCGCAAGGTTTCGGCAAGTTTCACCGCGTCGGCATTTTTCAGAAAAACGACATGTATATTGCCGCCCGCGCTGGTGGGTTGATCCAGTATTGCCACCAATTGACGCAGCCGGTTAAGTGCCGCCGGATCTCCCGAACGTGCCAGCAGCGTGTTCGACCGTGCATCCGCGACAACCATAAAGCGTTGGATTTGCCCCCCTCCAGACTCTGCCGAGATTTGCGTTTGCGCTGCTTCCGCAAACAGGCGATTAACCGTTTGCGCGACATCAATGGCCGAAGCATGCTGAAGCGATATGGAAATCGGATCGGTCCCGCTAGGCTGATCGACCGCGTGGATGATTTTTTCCAGGCGCTGAAGGTTGCTTGCGTAATCGGTGATAATCAGCGTATTGCTGTTCTGGTTGGCGGTAATGCTGTTGTTGGGGGCGATCAGTGGGCGCAGTACCGGAACCATTTGTATCGCCGATTCGTGCTCCAGCGTGAATACCTGTGTCTGGATCCGGTCGCCGGCGGCAGGGCGCTTATCGTTCGGACCTAGAGTGGGGGTCTGGTAAAGCTTGGCATCGCTCTCGGGAACAATTTTGATGACGCCATAATCCTCAATCGCCGCATAACCATGCAGCCGCAATGCGGACAGGAATACATCGTATACCAGCGATCTGGGCATCGGCTTTGCTGAAACAATATTGATTGTGCCCTTGACGCGCGGATCAAGCATGAAGTTCTTCCGGCTTATCTCGCTCACCGCTTTCACCACGCCTTCAATCTCGGCGTTGACGAAGTTGAGCGTAACGACATCCGGGTCTGGGGGAGCCGCAAACTTGTTAGTGCGTAAGGCATTCGTTTCCGGAATAGCAGCCCCGGGGTTCATGACTCGATCAGGTTCTGTCCCCCTCCCCCGTAGCGGCTCGGTGATTGCTGTGTCGGCAGACCAGGCCTGACCGATTGAAACCGATATGACTGTCCATAAGAACGCTGCGCTTAACCCGCGATACTTCATGTTTTTACCCTTTGCGGCCGCGTCGATCATGCCGTGTATCATTCGTTAATTTATGGAGTGAGAGATTCTGCAGGGGAAGTGATTTCTGATGACATAGGGGAATCCGTGGATGAGCTTTTTCCCGGCCATGCGAGGGTTTCGAGCAATCCATTGCGTTCCAGGATAATTTGATTCGGATGAACCTCCGTGAGCCGGACACCGGGGACGAAGTCCTCGCCTTCCAACACCGCGAGAATCTCTTTTGAATCAAGCTGCACGATCGCATATCCACGCCTACCGGCAGAGGCAGCGACAACGCCAAGTAGTTTTACCGAGATCCCGGATGGGGCGGCGAAATTCTGTTCACGCTGCGCAACACCGAACAGGTCATTGGCAACCGCTATGTTGCCCCCCGTTTCGGAAGATATCGGAGTTACCGGGACGGGGCGCGTTGCGAACCACGCCCAGATCCAGTATGCAAAAACCAACCCAAGTATTGCCAATGCGGCAAGCGTCGCCAAAGACACAATAACTGTCTGTGCGAAGCCTGATCGATCGATGGGAACTGCCCGCATCCTAATATTGTTCCGGATTGCTATTGGAACACCGAAAGTGTTTGTATTCGGTGAGTCATCCAATTTTCTAGCGGATAAATCTGAATTGATGATTTATAAGACTTGTACGTAAAGCCGAATGGCTTTGGCTGAGAGTCTGGTTGGGAAATGACTTTCATATTTCTCCACGACAAGGAAATTATAAACCATCGCGGAGAATGCAAACATTGAATAAGGCACCTTTAAGAGGGCCAATTCCCGGCGCTGTATCAGCGGGGGTAATTGTACCTTGTTCACGCCTTTCCGGCTTGACGAAATAAACCTGAACCTGGCGGCTGACCGGCCATTTACCGGCGAGTAAACATTACAGTCGTCATGCCGGTGGAAGCCGGTATCCAGTGTCGTTCAAAGCGCGTCCTTGCTGATGTGGGCTGGATTCCGGCTCAGGCCCGGCATGACGAAATTAGTAGTATTCCTTCCCCGGAGCAACAGGCTGTAAAATGATGCCTCGTACCGCTGCCAATTCGCTACTGGGCAGGGTTTTGCTGAGCCGCCGTTAACTGGCTTTTCCAGGAGGCGGGCAAGTTCTGAACCCAGCCATTGTAGACTATCGGAATAGGCAGGATACCCTGACCCCCCATCCCCCGGTTACCGCTAACAGTGGCATCGCTCTGGGTGCCAGCGGAAGCGAAGAGCCCCACTTTTCCTGCGATCGATGCATCGGACGGATTGCCATCTCCATTTGGATCGGGGTCAACAACAAGCAACCTGTTGGAGAATTTGCTCGTAACATAGGCGTAGTATCCGCCCCCTTGCTTGGCGCCATATTGCACGCCGTGGCAACCCGGATCACACGCCAGCATTGCAACCACCGTATCGGTCGTTGTCAAGCCGGGCCGTGTATCGATCACCGTAATGGTTCCGGTGAGCATATTGGCGGTAACCATGTTTTTCCCATTCGGAGAGACTGGTGTTTGAATCGGCAGCGCTCCTGCGGGACCGGAAATCGCGCCCGTCACGGGGTTATAGTTGGCGATCAGGTTGATACGCTTGATCACGGCATGCGTATTCATGTTGATCACTGTCATGGTGCTGTCGAGTAGATTGGCTACATAGTATTTGCTGGCATCCGGCATCATGCCCGTGGCTATGGGATGACCAAAGGGGGTACTTGCCGGCAGAATGGATTCGATCGAGTTGGAACTGAAGCTATACTGAGTCGTATCGCCCGTGAACACGTTCGGGGTAACCATGTTTTTCCCGTCATGGCTCATCCAGTGCGCATGAGCATTTCCTCGTCCGATATCGATACGCCGCTCCACACCGGTCGCAAGGGGTGCAAGCTCCATGACCGAATCCGTCCGGGTATCGCCGTTGTTGGTGACATGGAGCTGATCGGTATCCGTACGGGTCATGACATGCGCCGGTGCTTCGCCCACTGACACATTGCGAATTAACGCGCCTGTTTTGCGATTGTATACTGCCATTTTGCTGTCGAACCACTGGGTCGCGTAAATGATATTTTGATCCCGGTCGGCCCACATGTTGTGCGCATTATTCATATTGATCGACGGCAGCGCCACCTTCCGTGTGACTTGCCAGCTAGTGCCGTCCAAAGCGGAAATGGTTCCTGGTTTTGATTTTCCGGAAGTCATTTCAAACTGGGTTGCCACCCATATCTCACCGACTGCCGGCACCCCTGGATTTCCAAGGGGCTCCAGTGTTACGTCATTCCCATAGCGGGCATTGAGCACAGTCGGGAGATTAACTACACCACTGTCCACACGCACATCGACGTTCGGGTAGGTTACGTGCCAGCGAGCACTGGACGCATAGTTCTGCCAGTTTCCCGGATTGGTCGCAATAAAGAATGTCCGCAGAAGACGCGTGGCCAAGTCACTGCTGCTGGGAACCGTAATGCCGTTGATCAGACTGATCGAGTTTCCCAGATCCAGCCCGGTTGTCTTTGGATCATCGACAATGACGGCACCAAACATATAAGGGTGGATACTGCACGTAAAGACATACAAACCGGGGGTTTTCAAGATCACACTGTCTCCACCCTTTCTTGGCGAAGTGTTAAATGGCATACCCACGGCCCCGGTCGGGAAAATCACACTGGTCCTGGTATGCACCGTATTCGAATCCCCTGAAAATTTTACTTCCACGCCGGGCGCCGCCACCACGAGCGAGCGCGTGCCGGCAATCGTATTGCCGGTATCAAACCAGCGTCCGGGATTGTCCGTCAGTGAAAAATTTACTTCGTTGCCACCGGCCAGACTGATTCCCGGTGAAGCGACGGCTGCTATGGTTGCAATAAGTAGATGCCTGATGAGGCGCTTACCTGTTAATGATGGTAATAACATAATGGATTGTTTCCTTCTAAAATTAAAAATGGAACCACCACATGTGAGGAGTTTCACCTGTAAAGTCACTGCAAAGCCTTGCCTCTGTACTGCTATCTGGTAGCTAGACGAATCAGGATGCGAAGGATACAAAGAAACTCGGCTGTGTATTACTTGGGAACCTCTGAATAAGTCCTCCGTGGACGCCCGCTTGGGGTTACTCCAGATTCCTTGGCCGATGCATGCCGGGACCAGACTAAAGCTCTTTAAGATCTGTCTTAAGGAAACCCTGAACAGTCTTCACACCTGTAGAATATGAGCATTATCGATGCCGGACCATTGCCATGAAACAACTGAATTTAACAGATCGCAAAAATTGCGAGGCATTCATCATGGCAACCCGGAATCGACAAAAAGGGGTTTCCTAGTCCCGTTTTATGGTGGTATTCCGTTCCCTGCACACGAAAAAATAATGCAGAATGTTGTTTTTTCCGTTTAATTGGTAAAGGTAATCTGTCGATGCAGACCGTGATTAAAAAGCAACGTGGTTTTACGTTGCTCGAAGTGATGGTGGTAGTGGTTATTCTCGGAATTCTCGCCGTCATGGTGGTGCCAAAAATCATCAGCCGGCCTGATGAAGCGCGCATAATCGCTGCGAAACAGGACGTTGCCAGCCTGATGCAGATGCTCAAGCTTTACCGTCTCGACAATCAACGCTACCCCAAGACCGAGCAGGGGTTGCAGGCGCTGGTGACAAAACCGGCCGTTCCGCCGATACCACCCAACTGGAAGGCGGGAGGTTATGTGGAGCGTCTTCCCAAAGATCCGTGGGGCAGTCCCTACCAGTATCTGAACCCCGGTGTACATGGAGAGATTGATGTTTTCAGTTTTGGTGCGGATGGCGTTGCGGGTGGAGAAGGCAATGACGCTGATATCGGCTCCTGGAATCTTTAGGGAATCGCTGAATAAGTCAACGAGTTTGTCCGCTGGGGGAGGGTAGTTTTGCGCCACGGGATTCCCAAAAAGCGAGGGAGGCAAGGGGGATTCATTCAAAGATTCCCAGATTTCCAGGGTGGGCGAGAATCGTGATCACCACGATCACAGCAAAGGGAAGCCGGGGTTTCACGCTTATCGAGGTGCTTGTCGCGCTGGTGATCATGGGTCTTTTTGCCGGTCTGGTCACCGTCATCGTACGGCCGGACGAACGCGCGCTACTTCGCGTCGAGGCGGAGCGGCTGGCACAGCTTCTTGATCTCGCCGGAATCGAGGCACGCATCTCGGGCAAACCCATTGCATGGACCGCTGATGGTTCGGGTTATCGGTTCTGGCGGTATCGCGAGAATGCCGGATGGCTGGAAATTCGCGGCGATGAGTTGTTGCGTGCGCGAACACTGCCACAAGGTATGACGATTGCCAGCCTGCTAATCGAGACCATGCGCGCACACGACGCCATGCGGCTGGAATTCAGTCCCCAGGGTTCAACCATGGCTTACGTCATAAAACTGGCGCTTGGCGCGGAGTATTGTACTGTTGCCGGTTCTCCGGTCGGAGAGGTGCGTGTGTTGCCGGGACCAGACAAAGCAAATAGCAAAAATGCGCCGCAATAACGAGACCGGGTTCACGCTGATCGAAGTCCTAGCCGCATTGGCGATTATCGCGGTCGCGCTCATGGCGGCGTTGCGTGCCACGGGACAGGGTACCAGCAATGTCGGCGAATTGCGTTCCCGCCTGTTCGCCAGTTGGGTTGCGGAAAATCTGCTGGCGGAGCAACGTGCGCGAGGGGATTGGCTGCCGTCGGGCACATACCAGGGTACGGCACGCCAGGGGAATACTCATTTCATCTGGCGTGAGGAAGTCAGTGAGACGTCCAACCCGGCCTTTCGCAGGGTCAATATTTTCGTATTCGCGGTCCCCCAGGAATCCTACCTGCTTGCGCAGCTTACGGGATTTCTGGCGCAGCCGCCGGGGATAGTTCAATGAACCTAAATCCGGCAGTTGACGGCTCATTCGTTAATCTAACGTCATGACCCACAAAGATTATTTTCCAAACCTGATCTTCACCGTCTTGGTCCACCCTGTCCAACTGCCGGATTTAGGATGAAATCCGTTTCCGGTTCGATGTCCCATGGATTTACATTGATCGAACTGCTGACCGCCTTGATTATCCTCTCCCTGCTGGCGCTAATGTCCTATCGAGGACTGGGTGCGGTACTTGATGCGCGGGAATATGTCCAGCAGGAGACCGAGAAGTGGCGGCGTGTCACATCTTTCTTCATGCGCTTCGAGCGTGACATGCAACTTGCGGCACCACGTCCGGTACGGGTTGCATCCGGAGCCGCACCAGCGTGGAATGGAAGGCTTCTGGCAACGCCTGAAGGCGTATCATCCCCGCATCTGGAATTCAGCCGCTTTGCCTCGACCGACGGCATGGATACTGCGCGGCGGATCGGCTACATGCTTAACGAAAAACAGGAAATCGAGCTTTGGCTATGGCCCGGTCTCGATGCCGCGCCCGGCGTGCAACCGGAACGCTATCCCGTATTAGCCGGAGTCGCCACACTCGAATTACAATATCTCAATGCAGATCGACTATGGATGAATATCTGGCCAGACATGATGGCGGGTTCGCCGATTGCCGCAATTTCTTCGATTCCCCAAGCCGTGCGTGTGCGTATCGTGCTCGCCTCGGGCGAGGAAATCGAACGTATTTTCCACTGATGCCATGAGAGCGGCGCAACGTGGTGTCGCGGTCGTGCTGGCCATGAGTGTTGTTGCGCTTGCCACCATGGCGGCAACCGCGATTATCATCCCACAGAGTATCTGGATGCGGCAGAATCAGCTCACGAACGAGCACGTTCAGGCACAGGTCATGGTGCAAGCCGGCGTGGATTGGGTGCGCGCCGTACTGAGCGATGATCGCCGCTTAAGCAATGTCGACCATCTGGGGGAAGCATGGGCTCTGCGAATGCCGGTGATGCCCATCGAAAAAGGCGAGCTTGCTGGCCATATTGATGACCAGCAGGGCATGTTCAATCTCAATAACCTGGTGCAGGATGGGAAAATTAGCGCCACACATCTCGTCCGCTTCAAGCGCCTGCTGGCGTTTTTAAGTCTGCCGGCGGCGCTCGCCGATGCGCTTGTCGACTGGATGGATGCCGACAGCGCGCCCCAGCCGCAAGGGGGCACGGAAGATGAATACTATCTCGGGTTGAATCCGCCTTACCTTGCTTCCAACCGGCCGCTAACCGACGTGACCGAGCTTGCGCTGGTCCGTGGTTTTGACAGCGCGGTACGCGCACGCCTGCGCCCGTTTGTGACGGCACTGCCGCGCTTTACCCCTATCAACGTGAATACCGCGCCACCGGAGGTTCTGGCCGCTGTGATAGAAGGCCTCGGGATCAACGGTGCGCGCACGCTGGTCGAGCAGCGCCAGCGTGCCTATTTTCGCGATGATGCCGATTTTCTTAACCGGCTCCCCGAGGGTGCCGTGGCGGAGGATAGCGACGTCAGCATAAGCAGCGATTATTTCATGGCGACGCTGCGCGTAACGAGAGGTGAGGCGCAGGCGCAAGGCATGGTATTGCTTGCCCGTGTGGATGCTGGATGGCCCATCATCATCTGGCGCAAGTACCTATGAACCTGCTTAGAATTTATTGCCGGCTTCCGGATGAATCGCTGAGATGTGATTGGGTCTGTATGGATGAGGATCGCGCGCTCATCACCGGTGCGGGTCCGCTCGAAGGACAGCTTGCCGATCTGCTGCAATGCGCCAGGCATGGGCGCACTGGGCGCGTGCAGTTGATCATACCCGCCGCCCAGGTTTTGCTTACGCGTGCCCGTTTACCCCCTGCGGCCAAGCGCCGCGCAAGCGCCATACTGGCTTTTGCAGTTGAAGAGGAAACCCTGCGCGAGCCGGATGCCAACCAGGTAAGCTGGATCGGTTTCACGGGAGATGACGACGTACTTGCGGTTGTCGACCGGAAACAGCTGCAATACTGGCTCGATGCGCTTGACGCGGCGGGTGTGCGGGTTGATGGGATGTACTGTGAAACACTGTTGTTGCCGTGGATAGCCGGTGAATGGAGTCTTGCCTGGGATGGCCGCGAAGGATTTGTGCGCACCGGCGAGTTCGAAGGTGCGGCGACCGATTGCGGTAGCCAGGCGTTGCCTCCGCTATTTTTACGGCTTATGCTGGAAGACGCGGAGAAGCGTAGGGCCAGACCGGTATCCATCGTACTTTACACAATGGCACCAGCGGACGAATCGGCTGGAGAACGCATGTTAGCGCCGGATATCGATGCCTGGCAGCGTGAACTCGGCGTTACCATCCGCCTCGGGGGAGACTGGGACTGGCGGAAGGGGCTCACGGATGCCAGCGTCAACCTGTTGCAGGAGCGCAAGCGTGGGCGCATTTTTTCGGGATTGACGGCGCGCCTGCGGCCGGCGGCCTGGATCGTGGGGAGTGCGCTGGCACTCCATGCCATTGCGCTTGCCGCCGACTGGACATTGCTTGCCAGTGAGCAGCGGGCATTGCGTCAGCAAATGGAGTCGCGGTTTCGTGCTACCTTTCCCGACGCGGTCGCGGTAGTGGACCCGGTCCTGCAAATGCGCCGTAAACTCGCTGAGGCCCGTCATGCTTCCGGCGTACCCGATAGTGGCGATTTTCTGCCGATGATCGAAATGGCCGCGGTGAGTTTGAAGGAATCGGCTCCGGGCAGCTTGCGCGCCATTACCTATGAGGATGCGCGGATGACGCTGGAACTCGCTGCCATCGACGAAGCGGCAATGCGCCATATTGTTGCACGCTTGCGGGAAAATGGCCTGAGCGTGGATGTTCCCCCGGTTCCCGCTGAAGCGGGGACCGGAGTCGTTGTCATCAATCTAAGGGCATCATGAGAGCAAGGATTCTTAAACTCTGGGAATCGCGTGCGCCGCGTGAGCGTATGTCCATTGCTTTGCTGGCCATTTTTCTGAGTATAACCCTGTATCTATGGCTGGTAGTGGAGGCGGACCGGGCGCGTACCCAACTGCGTGCGAGTGTTCCGGTGCTTCGGGCACAGTCAGTCCGCCTCGAACAACAGGCGTCCGAGCATGAAAGCCTGCGCGCAGCCCCACCCCTGGCAGCATCACCCGATGATTTGCGCACGCTGATGCAAACCCGGATTAATGCCGCGGGGTTATCCCATGCACTGGTCAGCCTCGACGCGACGGACGCGAATCAGGTTCAGGTAGGGTTCAGCGCCGTGCCGTTCGCCGACTGGCTTAACTGGGTGGCGGCAATGCAATCGCAGCAAGTCCGTTTCGATGGCGGACGGATCGAAGCCCTGCCCGAACCGGGCATGGCGAGTGTGACAGGGACATTCATTCGCATCACTCCGCAGTAAGCCACCCCGGAACAAATATTAATAGCATCACTCCGGCGGAAGGCGGTATTCACGGACCTGTCATGGCATATCTGTTTGTCGCAATTTGACGACATGCCATATTCAATTTTTTCAATCGGTTATATTAACTCATCAATATTGTGTTGCTGGAAGGCTACATAATTTTTTCTATTCTCCCCCAGGATTTGTGTTAACTTATTGTTCCATATGAATTATAAATTCTGGCATGATAAATGCTTCAATCGCATTGCCCGATCATTTGCTAAAGTGCAAAGGAGCGATCACAGATAAGAAATACAGAAACCGTAACAAAACAAAAGTAAAAAAGAAGGATTCAAAAGATGACGATACAAGATAGTTTCCTGGGAGTGCACGACATTCAAGCTGTTCTTTGACTGATCCGAATTTTTTGATCCGGATCAGTATCAAGACATCATAAAAGTCCATTCAGGGCCATTCTGTCCAGTCATAGTTAAAGGTTGCGCGTAGGGCCTCGGCTGACCAAGGAAGCGATCCCCTGGGTCAGCCGCCTGTTTATCCGTCTTCGAGCAGGGCTCCATTGCATCCATCGACTAATGGATCAGGGGGCGAGTGGATTCAACCGGCTTTCACATCGTCATTACAGACGGCAAAAAAAGCGGCGAGAAGAAATGGGCTTTATGCCGGTTGTGCTTCCATAGGGTATTCCCATGTGGAATTTTTCAAAATCAGAAATAATGAGAAGAGGGAATCAGAGATGAATATTAACAAACGTGCATTACCTGCTGCCGGGATAGAGGGCCCGGCTGCGGGGGCCGCAACACTAACTCTTTCTGGCTTTTTTGGCTCACGGCGTTGCATCCTTGGGCGGAACGGTGTCGCGGCATTCGTGTTGAGCAGTTGCATGACAGCCTCGATGGTTTCCAACGCCGCACCCCCGGAAGACAAGGGGTCGCGATCGGCTGGTTCCGAAACATGGGCAAAAGGACGGATTCTGGTGATGCCGCGCGCCGGGCTGCCGGAAAAGGAGCTGGCAAAGATACTCGACGCCCATGGCGGCAAGGGCAGGAAGATCGGGCAGAGCGACTTGTACATCGTGGACTTGCCGGGCAATGCCTCGGAAAAGGCGATCGCTGCAAGGCTGGCTCGCCACCCGCATCTCAAGTTGGCGGAACCCGATTATCGTGATTCGCCCGAACTGGTGCCGAATGATCCTTACTATGGCAGCGCGTGGCATCTGCCAAAAATCGGTGCGCCCGCAGCCTGGGATAGTTCTCAGGGCACGGGTGTGACGATTGCCATCCTGGATTCAGGTGTCGATAGCGCCCATCCCGATCTTGCCAACCGGCTGGTGCCGGGCTGGAATTTCTACGACAATAATTCCAATACCTCGGACGTTTATGGCCACGGCACCAAAGTCGCAGGCGCGGCCGCCGCGGCCGGCAACAATGGTATAGGAGTGACCTCGGTGGCGGGTCAATCGAAGATCATGCCGATTCGCGTTACCGACGTTAGCGGCAGCGGTTATACCAGCATGATCGCCAATGGCTTGATCTATGCAGCCGACCGCGGCATCCGCGTTGCCAGCATCAGCTTTGCAAATCAGCCCAGCCGGGCGACCGTAGTCAGTGCTGCGCAATACATGAAGAGCAAGGGGGGACTGGTGATAGTGGCCGCCGGCAACAACGGCATCAATGAGAATTTCACTCCCACCACGGCGATGATTCCGGTATCGGCCACCGATGGTAATGACGTGAGAGCCAGCTGGTCGAGCTATGGTACTTTTGTGGCCTTGGCTGCACCTGGCACGGGGATCTGGACGACGAGCAAGGGGGGGGGTTACGGGGCGGTCTCCGGCACTTCAGTATCGAGTCCGGTTACTGCCGGCGTGGTTGCGCTCATGATGGCGGCCAAGCCAACGCTGCCCAATACCCAGGTCGAGAGTCTGCTGTACTCCACGGCGATTGACCTGGGTGCTGCCGGCCGCGATGCCTATTATGGCTATGGACGAGTGGATGCCGCACGGGCGATAAAGGCCGCCGTGGGTGCTACCCAAACGGCAGACACCCAGGTTCCGGCGGTTTCCATTTCCGCCCCCCTGGGCGGCGCCACGGTGACGGGGCTGGTCGGCGTGAATGTGATCGCGACCGACAACGTGGGCGTGACCCGCGTCGAACTGCGGGTCAACAGCACCACGGTTGCGATTGATACCTCGGCGCCGTTTGGCTTCACCTGGAATTCGGCCGGCACCCCCAACGGCATGTCCAATCTGGTTGCCTATGCCTTCGACGCGGCCGGCAACTCCAAGGCTTCGGCCGCCGTCGCGGTGAATGTGGCCAATGGAACCGTGACGGTTCCCAAAGATACCACAGCACCAGTGGTAAAAATCATCAATCCGGTGGCGGGTAATATCTCCAGTAACGTCGCTATCAGCTTAAACGCCACCGACAATAGCGGCGCCGCGGGCATTACGCAAACCGTCTATATCGATGGGGTGCTGAAAGCAACCGGAAGCGGGAGCACGCTGGGTTACAACTGGAATATCCGCACGAATAGTGTCACAGCTGGAACGCATACCATCCGGGCAGTGGCGAAGGATAAAGCGGGCAATGCCTCGTCTGCTTCCGTAAATGTAATGGTAATCAAGTAGCAACCGCGAGCGGATTCGCGCTATAAAACCGGCCCAGGCATCACATGGGCCGGTTTTTGTTGGGTCTGCCCGAGCTGCCCTGGCGCTTGAAAATGGATAAGGGTCCCATATTTGCGATCCTGCTTTTGTCGGAATTGTTTACATTCCGATACCGAATCCATCCTATATGACAAGCCTGTTCAACCGGAAAATCAATACCTGACGTACAATTATTGCGAGTTCAGGCACCCGGGCATACAAAGCGTTACAGAGTGTCGCGAATGACTGGTTGCCAGCTCACGAGCAGCCCTCGCATTAACGTTCCTTGAATCGACAAGATGTACTTCAGTCCGATAGCCAAGACCTCGGAAGTCAGTAAAATGCAATCCAACTATTTTTGGCGATAGTTAGTGACGCAGACAATACCGCTAATAAAAAACTTAGTAGTTCAAATTAGGCTGCAAGGAGGCTTCCTGCGTTTCTTGTCGGATATCTTTACAGTAATGCAAATATCAATTGAGGTGAAATTAAAAAATCTATTAAAATTAATTACTTGAAACTGATTACGTATCTGGCACGTGAATTGCTTATATTTAGTTGGGAAAACCAATACCTAATATAGCCTTTTACTTGGGGGTCTGCGATGAAAAAGTCTCATTTTTCTAAATCTTCATATATATCCGCCTCTGTACTCGCTTTAGCCCTGGGACTGTCTGCACCCTTGGCTCACTCCATTCCGTTCACCATTGATGGCGTGCTTACAGGGGATATCCGGCCGGATAGCCCAGATAATCTGTTTATGAACGTCACCATTACGGGGGATACCACTTCCAACCAGGCCTTCTGGACGATTGACATCAATTCGCCCGCTCACCCGGATGTCAAGCTGGATGAGTTCTATTTTAATATGAGTGGGCTTGCAAGCGACTACAGCTTCAGTGGTTTTGATCCTACAGGCTGGACTGTAAATTCGCCGGCAACTGTACAGGGGGCGGGGGGGACCACCTTTATGTTTGAAACGCTGGATCCAGCGGGTCCGCCCAACGCAGCTGACGTCACCAACAGTCAGAACCTGACCTTCACCATGACCAACAATGTGGGTAATTTCACCACGGCATTGTTTACCAATGCCCCGGTAGCCCAGTCCAACGATGCGGGGTCCGGCCAATTGGGCGCCCACCTGCAAAGTCTCACCACGGCGGGGAACTGTGGAAGCTCAACCAACTGTTCCGATAGTGGTTTCGCCTTTGGCGAATACAGCGATCGCCCAGTCACTATTCCCGAACCAGCGACACTCGCGCTTCTTGGCCTGGGTTTATTGGGACTCGGTGTAGCCCGCAGGCAGAAGAAATAATTAAATTTCCCAGTTTCACCATACAGACCCGCTTCGGCGGGTTTGTTGTTTGCTGACTATCAAGGAGCGATCCTCCTGCAGCGTACGTTGGCTTGCAATGGCAATTATGTATTGGCCCTCAGGCAATATCGCTTCTTGTGCTTGCACGTTGATAACCCTTGGTTAGTCGCCTCTGAACAATTCGATTTTCAAGAGTAGGCGACTGTAGGACGGCGGGTGCTGCGTTATCAGTCGCTGCTTGCCACTGCAGTCGAACGAGAATCAGACGAGAAGAAGCCGCAGCTTCCTCAAGATCATGCGCAGGTTGTGCAGCAGCCACAGAGCAAGGCATGGAAGGTGTCGCCTTCTGTGCCTTTCAATCAGTTCCTGCGCAGCCGGCCATCATTTTTCATGTGCCCGATTGCTGGTTCAATGGCGCTGTGTCGCCGAATGTCCCGCTTAAGCTGCGTACTGATGCGGCGTTTGAGTTTGCGGTGGTAGATCTTGACACCAGCTGGGGGTGGCTCCTCGGTAGCCCAGGTCCACGAACACTTCCTTCGGCTGGCGCTGTGTCAGGATTTCCATCTGCTGCAGCGCAGCGTGCAAGGTATGCCAATCGTAGGGATTGCCCGGCAGGCTGCACATGCCAACCACTAGCCCTTCCTGGTGTGTTTGCCTTTGGCGATGCACTCCGCTTCCGGTGCATGCAGGCTGTAGAGCTTGTGACTGTCTTTGGGCTGCTGCTTGAGCAGGCGCCCCACCTTAATATCAAAGCGGTTTTTTAACAGTTTACAAAGTAGTTCAATTTTAGGCGTAAAGAAGCGACGCAGGCTTTTTGAGGATCTTTTTTGTCGAGTATTTTTACCGAAGTGTGAATTATCAATATAGGAAGAGATTAAATTTAATTAAAATGAATGAGTTGTGGTAATTAAAAGATCTGGCACGTAAATTGCTTACTATGCGATTAGGGTCAAACCTATTTGTAACTTACTACCAGGAGTCATAAAAAAAAATGAAATACTCAAAATTATCCGTAGCCTTTGCGGGGATGCTTGTAGCATCGGCTGCGTCGTTGGACGCTATGGCGGTCCCTATTACCTTTACGGGGGCGGGGACAGGTCCAGGCGGTGTTCCTGTCACCGCATCAGCTATTTTCGATATTGTCGGCAATAATTTAACGGTCACTTTACAAAATACTTCACCCTCGAACAGCGGGCAAGATGCGCCGGGCAGTACTCTTACCGGTCTATTTTGGAATTTCACGGGAAATCCTCTTCTGACGCCGGTTTCTGCGACGGTGGGCGCTGGGTCATCTATTCTGGGTGCCTGTGATTTAGTCAATTGCACTGGTCTCACGAACGTTGGCGGCGAATTTGGATACCAGGCGGCCTCGCTTATCGGTGGTGCTGACAGGGGAATCTCAAGCTCGGGCTATCTGACCAGCGGCTTATCGGGCAACATCGGCAATTTCAATAATGGCCTTGCCGGCACTGATCTGGATAAGCCTGCATCACTCGATGGCATAAATTTCGGGATTATTTCGGCCGCATCGGGTTTTAATCCAAACGGTGGGTTGTCCAAGGACCCTCTCATCCAAGATACGGTTGTTTTTGTCCTGACTGGCGTAAATGGCTTGTCAATAGCTGACATTTCGAACGTCAGCTTTCAGTATGGAACAAGTCTGACGGAACTCAATGTTCCCGGCGATCCTCGCGACCCCCCCGTCCTTATTCCTGAGCCAGCGACACTCACGCTTCTTGGCTTGGGTCTATTGGGACTCGGTGCAGCCCGTAGACAGAAAAAATAGTTAACTTTCCCAGTTTCAACATACAGACCCGCTTCGGCGGGTTTGTTGTTTGCTGGCTATCAAGAGCGATCCTCCTGCAGCGTACGTTGGCTTCAACGGCAATTATGTATTGCCCCTCAGGCAATATCGTTTCTTGTGCTTGCGCATTTGATAATCCTCAGTAATTCAATTAGCAGCAATGTGAGACACCTTACTCGCTGATAATTTTCTTTCCATTTTTTTGTTACCCATTCGTTTGCACCCAAGTTGTACTTCAGTCTAATAGGCAACGTGCGTGGTTCATGTAAGATAACGCCAGAATTCTTGATCTGTAAAGGGCAAACCTCGCGAAAGCGGGGGGCGCAAAGTCGACGGTCTACCGGGCATACGCCCCAGGACGGCAGGACTGCCAGATAACGCCATTTCCTTTGTCAATGTTGTGAATTGACGGGAATCAAGTAATACGTTCGGATTCGGATTTTCATAACCGGTTACTGAGCGTTTTTCTCTCCAGGCCTATCCAGGCGGTTCCGCCTCCCTATCACGAGGAGGAACTACGGGTGAATATTAACAAACATGCATTACCTGCTGCCGGGGTAGAGGGTCCGGCTGCGGGGGCCGCAACACTAACTCTTTCTGGCTTTTTTGGCTCACGGCGTTGCATCCTTGCGCGGCATGGTGTCGCGGCGTTCGTATTGAGCAGTTGCATGACAGCCTCAGTAGTTTCCAACGCCGCACCTCCGGAAGACAAGGGGTCGCGATCGGCTGGTTCCGAAACATGGGCAAAAGGACGGATTCTGGTGATGCCGCGCGCCGGGCTGCCGGAAAAGGAGCTGGCAAAGATACTCGACGCCCATGGCGGCAAGGGCAGGAAGATCGGACAGAGCGACTTGTACATCGTGGACTTGCCGGGCAATGCCTCGGAAAAGGCGATCGCCGCAAGGCTGGCTCGCCACCCGCATCTCAAGTTGGCGGAACCCGATTATCGTGATTCGCCCGAACTGGTGCCGAATGATCCTTACTATGGCAGCGCGTGGCATCTGCCAAAAATCGGTGCGCCCGCGGCCTGGGATAGTTCTCAGGGCGCGGGTGTGACGATTGCCATCCTGGATTCAGGTGTCGATAGCGCCCATCCCGATCTTGCCAACCGGCTGGTGCCGGGCTGGAATTTCTACGACAATAATTCCAATACCTCGGACGTTTATGGCCACGGCACCAAAGTCGCAGGCGCGGCCGCCGCGGCCGGCAACAATGGCATAGGAGTGACCTCGGTGGCGGGTCAATCGAAGATCATGCCGATTCGCGTTACCGACGTCAGCGGCGGCGGTTATAGCAGCATGATCGCCAATGGCTTGATCTATGCAGCCGACCGCGGCATCCGCGTTGCCAGCATCAGCTTTGCAAATCAGCCCAGCCGGCCGGCCGTAGTCAGTGCTGCGCAATACATGAAGGACAAGGGAGGGCTGGTGATAGTGGCCGCCGGCAACAACGGCATCAATGAGAATTTCACTCCCACCACGGCGATGATTCCGGTATCGGCCACCGATGGCAATGACGTGAAAGCCAGCTGGTCGAGCTATGGTACGTATGTGGCCTTGGCTGCACCTGGCACGGGGATCTGGACGACGAGCAAGGGGGGGGGTTACGGGGCGGTTTCCGGCACTTCAGTATCGAGTCCGGTTACTGCCGGCGTGGTCGCGCTCATGATGGCGGTCAAGTCAACGCTGCCCAATACCCAAGTCGAAAGTCTGCTCTACTCCACGGCGGTTGACCTGGGTGCTGCCGGCCGCGATGCCTATTATGGCTATGGACGAGTGAATGCCGC
This sequence comes from Nitrosospira sp. Nsp13, assembly GCF_900101945.1. Classification (NCBI taxonomy): domain Bacteria; kingdom Pseudomonadati; phylum Pseudomonadota; class Betaproteobacteria; order Nitrosomonadales; family Nitrosomonadaceae; genus Nitrosospira; species Nitrosospira sp. Nsp13. The sequence continues at coordinate 77,139 of NZ_FMVD01000010.1, forward strand.
ACGGGCTGTGCAGGCTGCCGCGGCCACCGCCGAGGCTCCGGATACCCAGGCCCCGGTGGTTTCCATCTCCGCCCCCCTGGGCGGCGCCACGGTGACGGGGCTGGTCGGCGTGAATGTGATCGCGACCGACAACGTGGGCGTGACCCGTGTCGAACTGCGGGTCAACAGCACCACGGTCGCCATTGATACCTCGGCGCCGTTTGGCTTCACCTGGGATTCGGCCGGCACCCCCAACGGCATGTCCAATCTGGTTGCCTATGCCTTCGACGCGGCCGGCAACTCCAAGGCTTCAGCCGCCGTAGCGGTGAATGTGGCCAACGGAACCGTGACGGTTCCCAAAGATACCACGCCGCCGGTGGTAAAAATCATCAATCCGGTAGCAGGTAACGTTTCGGGTACCAATGTGCCGATCAGTATAAATGCCACCGACGATAGCGGCGCCGCGGGCATTACGCAAACCGTCTATATCGATGGGGTGCTGAAGGCAACCGGAAGCGGGAGCACGCTGGGTTACAACTGGAATATCCGTAAAGTCGCGGCCGGGGCGCATACAATCGAGGTCGTAACGAAGGATGCAGCAGGCAATGCTACGCCCACTTCCGTGAATGTAATGGTGATCCAGTAGCAACCACGAGCAGATTCGCGCCATAAAACCGGGCCAGGCATCATGCATGGACCGGTTTCTGGCCGCCTATTTCAATGTGTTTTTTCCGCCGGGATGATGCAGCCAGTCGCTGGACTCGTTTCACCAACCACAAATCCGTCTTTACTTTTGAATTTTCTTTACTACAAAAAGAATGTGATGCTTTCGTTGTGAGTGGATATTACCTGGGTATCAGGGGGCATTTCATAGGTATGCCGTTAGCCTTCGCAGATTTGCCAACGATTTACAGATAGGAGAAGAGAAAATGAAAAGGTTAATTTACATTTGCCTGGTGGGTGCAGCGCTTTTCAGCATCACACCGGTCATTGCTCAGCCCCCTGTGGATCCCGCGGAACGTGCCGTTAATATTACTTTAACCAATGATGGGCGCGGTCTCGATAACGCCGCCTTGCGATCAGTGCGTAAGTTTGTAGGGCAGGCAATTACCGCTAATACCGTCGATACATTCGCTGTTTATAGCCCCAGAGCGGGTGGACCCATTCCGATCGAAGGAGGTTTACTCGCATGCGCGGAGGCGGGCTTCAACACAACGTCAAAAAAGTTTAACGCTTTTGTCAGACAGTTGCGTTCCATTCATCCCAAAGCAGGCACATTTCTTAATGTGGAGTTAACTTCGCAATGCAAACCGATTGATTCGAGCCCCGGTGGGCAGGCCCTGACTTGTGGCGGAATCGCCGGAGAAACCTGTCCTGACGCGCAACAGTACTGCGATTTTGGTACCGGCCGATGCAAGATGCCGGATGCGCAAGGCACATGCAAGACCAGACCTACGATTTGTACCCGGGAATTCAGACCGGTATGCGGTTGCGATGGCAAGACGTACGGGAACGCGTGTACTGCGGCAGCTGCGGGCGTGTCCGTTGAGCACGAGGGCGAGTGCAAGAAGACTGAACCGCAAGCCTGTGGTGGAATTGCGGGGATTCAATGTGCCGCTGGCGGAATTTGCGTGGATGATCCCACCGATGATTGCGATCCCAAACAGGGAGGGGCGGATTGTCCAGGAATCTGCAAGAGCATGTAAATTGTGCCCGGTATGCCTACTAGGTAGGGCCTGCGCTTCACACCTTGCCTCCGCGTTTTTTGTGTAGCAACGCGGGTGAGAAATAAAGGCCCTAGTTCCAAATGATCTATGCTCAATGTTCGCAAGCGTACAGAGATTGTCACAAGGAGCTGTTAATAATTAAGAGTCTCATCGTTAGATCAGGTTGCGCGATTAAATGGTGACATATTCTTCGCATAGTTTTTCAATTCATTTTTAGAGGTCATATTTTGTCAAGTAAACCATTGAGCAATCCCGATGCGGGAAGCACGAAGAGAAAAAAAAATGAAAGCGAATTTGTTGAACCCTCAAAAAAATTGATACCCGCTGAGTCAATGGCGGCGAAAACTCGTCGATCCGGCGAGCATAAAGTAAGGGAGCGAAGAAATGGTTATCAGATGATTTCGACCGCCTCTTATTATCGAACTGAACGCCGTGGCGCTCATGCGCAAGACTGGCTGGCGGCGAAAACGGAAGTGGAAGGCTTGCCCGGGATGGATGGCACACCCTATAACGTGGGAGACTCTGACCGCTAATCCTGGCGTGACCGGGGCAGCATGGGACGGTTGAATAACTTTACTATAAAGGAGAAATATCATGGCAAATATCATGCGGCGTTCCCCTCTTTTCAGCGATATCACCCGCTCCGATCCGTTTTACAATATTGAGGACTGGTTCAAGAATTTTGGAATGCGCCCATTTTCCATGGAAATGGAAAACGCTCCCACAATCAAGATGGATTTGACTGAGAACGATACGGCTTATACCGTCCGCGCGGAAATACCAGGGGTCAAGAAAGAGGATGTCAAGGTACAAATAGACGGCAACCTGGTTTCCATCAGTGCCGAGACCAAGGGAGAAAAAGAGGAAAAGGAAGGAGAAAGAGTTATTTGCCGCGAATGCCATCAGGGATCGGCTTACCGGAGCTTTACCCTGAGCAGCGAAGTGGATGAAACCAAAGCCGAGGCCAAGTATGAGAACGGTACGCTGGTACTGACGCTCCCGAAGAAGAGTGGGAAAACGGCCAAACGGATCGAAGTTAAGTAAAGCGGATTTTATATAGGAGGGATGATAAAGCGACTGATATGAATTTGTCATTCCTTGGGCTTGCGGACTTGATTTCGAGTATTCGTTTTCGTGTTTCGGTAGATGAAGCAACGCCTGTCTGTGATTCCGGTTATGGCGCTGGAATGATCGATTGCCGTGTGTAGAACGTAATATTTTTCATTCTGGGAGTATTGCAATGAGCACCGCAGGCAAGTTACCCGGCTTCCATCAAATTTCCCGTGATGACGGCCTCTTTCAAGAGCGTGTGCATGACACCTATAAAGCAAGACGCAAGCTGCCGGAGCCTACCATCTGCCCTCAATGCGGGGCCGTATTTCATGAAGGACGCTGGCAATGGGGCAGCGCCAACGCCGATGCACACCGGGAAACCTGCCCCGCCTGCCATCGCACGCATGATCATTTTCCTGCCGGGTTTTTAACCTTGCAAGGGGTGTTTTTTTTCGCTCATCGCGAGGAAATCATGCATCTTGTACACAATGTTGAAAAACGCGAACGAGCCGAACATCCGCTTAAGCGGATCATGGCAGTCGAAGAAGAAGATAACGCGACACTGGTAACAACGACTGACATCCATCTTGCCCGCGGCATTGGTGAAGCGTTACATCACGCTTATCAGGGCGATCTGGAGTTTCACTATAGCCCGCAAGAGTATCTGCTGCGCGTAAGGTGGGCGCGCTAAACAGGGTGGTAACAGGCTGACCAGACCGGGATCGATGGATTGCCATATTTCCGGCTGGCTTACCGGAACAGGCGTCATGCCATCCGGTATGAAATATTTAACTATATTGGAGGGCATCATGCCTGTCGGTGAAATCTGTAACCGCGATGTTGTTATCCTGAAACGTGACGATACCATTCTGGAGGCCGCCAAGCTCATGCGGCAGCATCATGTCGGTGATGTCCTGGTTGTCGAAGAGCGTGGTGGCGTTCAGGTTCCGGTCGGGATTGTTACCGACCGTGATCTCGTGGTGGAAATCATGGCCCCGGATCTCGACCAGAAAGTTATTACCGTAGGCGATATCATGGTGCGGGAACTGGTGACGGTGAATGAAAACATCGGGGTATTCGAAGCGATTCAATACATGCGCAGCAAGGCTGTAAGGCGATTGCCGATCGTAGATAAGAACGGTGGGTTGGTGGGTATTCTTACGCTCGATGATTTGTTGGAACTACTGTCGGAAGAGCTGCTCGCAATTGCCAAGCTGGTCAAATACCAGCGACAAAAGGAAACCAGGCGTCGTCAATAAGCAGGTCATGAGGGCGTGTCATGAAACCCGGAAATATTTTTCTTCCATGTTTATGAATCCGCCCCGTAGCGAACCCATCAAGAAAATGGCCGCCCGGTGGCGTAAAAAATATTGTGAATCATGATGTCAAATTGAAAACAAGCGGAGTAAGCCATGCTGGATTCTTTGAAACAGGCGGGAAAAAATATCGGTCGTGACTTGAGCCGTACTTGGGAGAATATTTCAGAAGGGTGGCGCGAACTCCTCAACCATAGCAGTGAAGCGCTGACTCAATTTACCCGGCATAAAAGTGAGGAGCCCGACGAGCATGGCGCTGGTGGCATGCGTCCCGCTTTCCCGCGCTGGAGCTTACTGGCGGGCGAAATGGAGGAAACGGACAAGGAGATTGTGGTGCGGGTGGAGCTACCCGGTATGGAGAAAGAAGACTGTCACATCACCATTGACGGCGGCATGCTCTATCTGCGCGGCGAGAAGCGTTTCGAGCGTACTACCCAGGACAGTACCTACCATGTCATGGAGCGTGCCTATGGGGCATTCCAACGTGCTATTCCGTTGCCGCGCAATGTGGATACGAACGACGCGCAAGCAAGCTATAAGAATGGTGTCCTGACCGTCAGGTTGCCGAAACTGGGCGGCGAGAAGGGAAGAACCATTCCCATATCGTAACGAATGGAAGCGGGGACTTATTTCATCCGGCGGTCGCGCGTTGGCATTGTTGCCGTCTCGCTGGGGATTGCCTTCATTTGTATCGTGGCGGGAGCGGCTGAAACAGGATCGCCCATCATCAAGAAGGAGAAAACCATCATGACCATGACCATTACCTCATCATCTTTTCCTCCTCTGGGAGTCATTCCCACTCGCCATACTTGCGAGGGCCATGATACTTCACCCGAACTTTTCTGGACAGAAATACCCGAGGGGACGAAGAGTCTGGTTTTAATCATGGATGATCCGGACGCGCCCGATCCGGCCGCACCTAAAAGAACCTGGGTGCATTGGGTGCTCTACAACATCCCGGTCAATACCAGCGGTTTACCCGAGGCCATTGCGGCAAGGGATCTTCCAACAGGAACCCTGGAAGGACTTAATGACTGGCAGCGCACCGGCTACGGTGGACCATGTCCGCCGATAGGCAGCCATCGCTATTTTCATAAGCTCTATGCGTTGGATACTGTATTGCCGGATTTGAATCAGCCCACCAAGGCAAAGCTGGAACAAGCGATGCAAGGGCATGTCATCGCCCATTCCGAGTTGATCGGGTTATATCAGAAGCGCTAATCACTCATTCGGTACCTCAAAGTATCGCGGGTACGATCGCGAGTCCGGTTGTTATCCCGACCACGACAGTAACATGCTTCATAGAGAACTCATGAAGCTCCCGGACGTGACGCATAGCAATTTCCCATCTTCCCCACGCTCGACTAAATACTTCAGGTAATTACCCGTCCTTCCGGCGATCCGTGGGGGACATCCATAGCCCGTTCCCCGTCAGCCCATTTTGCTTTTTGCGGCAGGCCTCCAAGTATGTCGAGAAACTTCACACTTCACGAGGTTCATGTCGGTAACTAGTTGACTGATCTGTTTTGGAACGATTCTTGCTTTTTCTACTCTGAATCTTCAGATTTAATTCCATAAATGAAACATGGATATTAATTCTCAAACAGGGAGTGTGAATTGGTGAAGCGTCCTGCAATGTAACCGGCAATATCAAAACTCGAGGAAATGGAATTCATGATGATTCAGAAGTGTGCGGGGGTACTGTGCCTGGTACTGCTGGCAGGCTGTGGTTCCCTGTCATTGCCGGATAGAATGGCACATACAACCCATGCGGTAAATGTAAATGGTGCGCAGGGTCCGCTTTCCGCCCGGAAGAGTGAAACAGTCCTGGCAGGACTGAAGAACGGTAGCCCCAAAACGAACATCTTTGACAGGCACCTTGCTCAAGTCGAGGAACTCATGGGAAGCCCGTTGATGACGGGCAACAAGGTAACGCTGCTGCTTGATGGCCCTGCTACCTACAAATCGATGTTTTCCGCGATACAGGGTGCGAAGAATCATATCAACATGGAAACCTACAGTATCGAGGATGATGAGATTGGTCACCGGTTCGCGGCTGCATTGATGGAAAGGCAAAAGAAGGGCGTACAGGTGAATTTTATATACGACAGCGTCGGATCGGGTGATACACCTAAAGAATTCTTCAAATCAATGATGGACAGCGGCATCAACGTACTGGAATTCAACCCCATTAATCCGTTGATGCTGCGCAAGAAATGGGAGGTGGGCCGCGATCATCGCAAGCTGCTGGTGGTTGACGGCCAGATTGCCTTTGTCGGCGGCGTCAATATTAGCAGTGTGTATTCCAGTGGGTCCTTCACCCGATCCAAACCGCGCACAACGGATACTCCACCGTGGCGCGATACTCATCTACGTATTGAGGGGCCGGTTGTCAGCGATTTCCAGAAATTATTTCTCGCGACCTGGGCCAAGCAGCAAGGTGAGCCGCTGGTGTCGAAATCCTTTTTCCCGCAGATAGGCAGCAGGGGTAATGAGGTGGTGCGTGCCATCGGCAGCTCGCCGGATGAGTCCTACAGCTCCATTTATGCTACGCTGTTATCCGCGATTAACAGCGCCGAGACCTATGCATATATTACAACCGCATATTTTGTCCCTGACCCGCAATTGCTGGCTGTATTGAAGGCCGCAGCTCAGCGCAATGTCGACGTGCGCTTGATGCTACCCGATAAAACGGATTCGAATCTGGTTTATTATGCTTCGCATTCCTACTACGATGAACTGCTGAGCGCCGGCGTGAAGATCTATGAGCGGGAAGATGCGTTACTACATGCGAAGACCGCACTGATAGACGGCGTTTGGTCTACCATAGGCTCAACCAATCTTGATTGGCTCAGTTTTCAGCATAATCAGGAAATCAATGCGGTGATTCTCGGGCAGGATTTTGGTGAGCAAATGAAAGCGATGTTCGAGAAAGATATCCAATCTTCCAGACTTGTCAGGCTTGAAAAGTGGCGCCAGCGTTCCATTGGCGTGCGTCTCAAAGAACTTGGTGCACGCCTGTGGGCCCGATGGATCTGATATCGGGCAAGTGATGAGTTATTTGTCCATTTCCATTGCCCGGTTATATTTTCCTTCTCGGGCCAAACCGTTTAATTGGCAACGCTTGAAGAATACCTTTTGTGCCATTGCCACATTGCTTTCTTTTCCATGCCAGGCGGCAAGAACGGGTGCCTGAAGCGCCCGTCCATAGGAGAAACTGAGTGGCCAGGGATACGATCCCATCGCATTCATGGCGTTCAGGTGGTCGGTGGCATCTTCCGCACTTTGGCCGCCGGACAGGAATACGATCCCGGGAACCGCCGATGGAACATAGCGTCGTAGACAACGAGTCGTAGCATCGGCAACCTGTCGCACGTTGGACTCGTGCGTACACTTCATCCCTGCGATCACCATATTTGGCTTGAGCAGAATACCCTCGAATATCACGCGGTGAGCATCAAGCTCGGCAAACAAAATCTCGAGCATATGCGACGTGACCACTTCACAGCGATCCATATCATGAGGGCCGTCCATGAGTACTTCCGGCTCCACGATGGGTACTATTCCCGCTTCCTGGCAGAGAGCAGCGTAGCGAGCCAGTGCGTGAGCATTTGCATGCAGGGCGTATGCCGAGGGGATATCATGTTGGTCAATTTGAATAACCCCGCGCCATTTCGCAAACTTCGCACCCAATTGCTTATACTCCGCAAGCCGCTCACGCAAGCCGTCCAGGCCCTCGGTGACCTGATCGCCGGAATACATCGCCAGCGCTTTCGCGCCTTTATCCACCTTGATGCCAGGGATAATTCCCCGGCTTGACAACAGTTCGGCGAAGGGAGTGCCATCGCGGGAACTCTGACGCAGGGTTTCGTCAAAGAGAATAACGCCACCGATATAACGCTCGATACCCTCGGCGGTGAAGAGCAGCTCACGGTATCGCCGGCGATTCTCTTCAGTCGACTCAAGCCTGATCGAGTCAAAACGTTTCTTGATGGTGGGATTGCTTTCATCTGCTGCAAGAATGCCTTTTTGTTGCGCGACGATGGCAGCAGCTACTGACTTGAGTTCATCAACGTTCATTGAGCGATTCTCCGAAGAAGGTGAAATTCATTTTTAGAGACAATAAAAAACGTGCGCCGTGGGTGCATGCCCGTCTATCCTTGCTACTGAATGGGAGCAGTCCCAAAGATTCCCATGAACCATAAGCCGATCAAGGCCCCAATGATACCCGCGATCAAGAGGTAATAAGGCCATACCGGTTTCTTTTCCTCGAATGGATCGGTCAGTGAGCGTCGTGCGCCTTGCGGCAAATGAGCGAGCTTGGTCAACGACGTGCCAAAGGGAATATTGATGCGTGCCCGCGCGTTGATCGCCCAGCCGTTCGCATCCAGGACCGGGCCCAGGTTGCGTTTCTTTAACTTGAACCAGGCTACAATCATGGCCGGTCCCGAAATCAGCAACATCAGGCCGAATATGGCCAAGGGTATCTGCCAGAATTTCAATCCCAGTATTCCGCCGACCAGTGAAGCAAGAATGCCGCCGATAGCGCCCAGCGCCAGTCCTATCGCGGCAAAAATCCCGGCGAATTTGCCTACATCGAAAGGGGGTTTGGGCGGTGGAGGGGGCGTGCCGGCTGCTACCGGCGTGCCGGTCTCCACCGCTGCCTTGATCAGCTTCTCATCCGCGGCGGCAGCCCTCGATGAGGCCAGTTTTTGGAGTTGCTCGCTAATGAACTTGATCAGTTTTTTATACGGCGACCAGAATGCCTGCCGGATGCTGATCGGATGGTCGAGGATGCGCACAATGGTGGCGTCCCAGTCCTGGCCTTTCCGGTCATAGAAAATGCCATTTCGGCCGGCCATGAGAAAATCAGAATCGCCGGCGGTAAAGGCGGCGGCAATACTCATTTTTTCTGCGCCACCGTTGCGCACACAATCGCAATAAGCCAGATACAGGCCGCTCATATTGGCAAACTCCGCATGCTTGCCTATATCCTCAACCCTGATACATAAGTCGCAGCTGCGCCCATCCAGGTACAGTGTACCCAGCTGGAATATCGCTTTATCTCGCCCGGTGTAGAAGCTGCGGAACGATACGAAATTATTGACCAGATTGAACAAATCACGGTTATAGTGCAACAATTTTTCCACCGAGCGGATTGCCTTTACCTCGGTTTCCACCGCCTTGTCCTGACCAATTAAATTATCGATTGCCTGCTTATGCTTGCTGACGAAAATCTCGCGCAAGCGCTCCCCGCCCAGTTCCTCCGCTGAACAGGCCGGTTTAGCACTTTGCCATGCGTCAAACGCCGTAAACTTGACGCAAAGCGCCGCCCACTCTGCCGCGAAAAGGCTGTCTTTTCTGCCAAATAATGGAACAATGGCTTGCTCATACAGGGCGTCCACCTGTTTCTGCCAGGCGGGATTCACACCGGAGATTAATGGCAGAGGTTTGTCGGGTTCCACCGTCGCCAGCGGAAAATTTGCTATATCGGTGTTTTGCGCCGATAACGTTTGCGCAGCGATATTCTGATAATCCTCCGCTGAACGGCTTAATGGTACCGCTGCGCGCGCATCATAAGCGGCCAGTTGGCAGCGCGTAAAGTAGTCGCCGACCTTGTCCCGGATGGCGTGAAAAGCGTCGGCGGCCGCTTGCGTCTTCTCGCCCAGAAACCGGATATCGGCATCGCCGTTCGCACTCGCCTGCCAATCCGCATAGGCGGTAACTTCGGCAAAGAAGGCATCGCTGATTTCCTGATTAATGCCCGGGTTCCCGCTTAAGTCGGCAACCGAGCCGCGATACTTGATGATGTCTTCAACCGTCTTACGCAATCCCGCATCCGCGATCTGGCCGGTATGAATCACGCCATCGCCGTTGAATTCCAGACCCGCGACAAATTTCTCGATGTCGGCCATGTCCGCAAGGGAAATCTCTGTCGCATCAGCTTTATCCAGACATTTGAGAATGTACTGCGCTGAGACGATTACCTGTTGCCCTTCTTCACTGCTATCGTCTATATCGGCCAGGGCCACGGAATCCGAACCTTTGACCAATAGATCGGCGTTTTTCAGCAAACCGCCTGCCCAGCCGATGGCTGAGAGGATCTCATTCGCATGCACATGTGCATCCGCATCATGGTCGATCAAGTCGAGCGTTTTGTTGTCGAACTCTATCCCGCGTGTCGGACAACTCAATGCCACCCATAGCTTCTGATCCAGTTCCTTCAAAGCCAGCAGATCTGCCCCACTATCAATTTGCACCTGATCGAAACCGCCTGCCCGGAAAAAATGCCATGTATGTGAGGAAGCCATGATCTATCCTTATGGTTGATGGGAGGTGCGAAACGGTAGAGTATAGGAAAGTTATAGCTATGTATTTAAATATATCAAGATAAATTGGGACGGGTGATGCCTGGAACCGTGAGGAATTTACTTCACGCCGGGCCCGGTAACGCCATCCAGGCCCAGCCTTATCAATGTCTTCTGTTCAGCCTCGTTTTGTACGGCAACGGCAATGACGATGATACCAATACTGTGGGCCAGACCGCATAAACCTTTCAGGAACCTCTGATTATTCTTTTTCTGATTGATGCCGCGTACGAAGCTGGCGTCGATCTTGAGATAGTCGAGGCCGAGATCCGTGAGTTTCTGGAATTCGCGGAAATGGTGGCCAAAGTGCTCTATGCCAATACGGCAGCCGAGTTCCTTGAAGGTACGGCAGAAGTCACGGAAAGCTTCAAGCTCGCGGAAAGCGCCGTATTCCGGTACCTCAAGCCAAAGCCGTCGACATAGTTGTGGATATTGGCTCAGTAGCTGCGCGAGTTTGTTGCGGAAACCCCAATCGCTTATGGTTTCAATGGAGAGATTGACCGCGAGTTCACCGGCTTGGGATTGCAAGGGTTCGAGGGCGTGGCGAATGACATTCAGATCGACGGGTCCCGTGAGATTGAGGCGAGCGGCGATGGCGATGAAATCGCTTGCGGCCAGCCAGTCTCCATCACGCTGGGCCTGGAGACGGATAGCGGCTTCCTGATGCAGTTGCGCCCCGGCCGGATCAATCACGGGGTGAAACACCAGCTTGAAGCGGTCTTCATTCAATGCATCATTGAAGATATGGCGCCAGTCACCGATATTGGCGGCAGGCATAAGAGAATTTCCGGATTGCCCGGTGATAACGTGCCAGGCATTGATACCCTGCCTCTCGGCAGTGGCCAGCGCAGTATCGGCGTTAGCAAGAAGCTCATCTGTTTTGTCGCCATGTTGATAACGGATAGCGCCGATGTGGCAGAAGTCGGCAATTTCACCATCAGTCTGTGGCGACAGTGCAGTGAGTTCCAGGGTCAGTTGACTTGCGAATTGACCGGCATTATCGATATTTGGAATGATCAGCACAAAATCCGACCCGTTCAAACGGGCGGCCAGACGATCCGACGTCTCGCTGGCAACGTTTCCTAGAAGCGAGCCGATCTGACAAAGCAGATTGTTAGTCCCGGTGTGACCAAGTTTCCGGTTAATTTCCGCCAGATTGTTGAGGCGTATGATCAAAAGGATACCGCTTTGTGCATCGCCTGGGGCGGACTCTTCGCCAGGCAATATGCTACGGAGATGGCTCATGAAGTAGTCACGGTTGGCCAGGCCGGTAACGGGATCATGATGGATTTGCTTGTGCAGGGCTTCCAGTCGCGAAGTCTCCTCGATAAACCTGTTATGCAGGCGTCTTACCAGATCATTTATGGCGCGGGCGATACTACGCAGCTCTGGTATGCGGGGTTCGGAGATGGTGAGGAAGCGCCGTTCCGTAATTGCCTCGGCTTGGCCGACCATCGCGGCCAGTGGCCGCTTGATGCGATGCAATATCAGCATGCCGATGAGTCCGCTGAGGGCGCCTGCCATCAGAAACCAGATTATCAGTGCTTCAGTTTGCTCCCAAAGCGCCTGGTGGGCGAGGTGAGTGTGACTGACCACCTTGACGACGCCAAACTGCATCCAGCTGTCCGAAATTTGGGCACGGCCTGCTTCGGCCTGTATGGGAAAGAGATCAACAAACCATCCGGGAACAGTGGTGTCTACCCGGTCTTGTGCCCGTTCAGCGACTACTGTGCCATCGGGAGAGGTAATCGAAATAGTCTCATACTGGCCGCTATCGAAAAGTGCCGTAATCTGCAGCCCGATCGTAGTGGGATCTTTGCTCAGTTGAGATATGGAAAGCGCGAGGGAATTGGCGCTATCGATATTTTTTCGATGAAGTTGCTGTTCAAGATAGCTTCGCGTGCTTTGCATGCTTACAGCAAAGCTGCCGATAAAACTCGTTAGAGTAACCAGTATAACGGCCAGCCAGAGTTGTCGAAAAAGAGACATTGAACGCCTGATTTTTTTATTTGTTGAAGTTAAAGCGGATTCTGTCTCAATACGCCGGGTAATATGAGGCAAAGGTTATCACGGAGTGGGCAGTAGTTTCAATTTTGAGCTGCGGCCACCCCCTTTTAGAACAGGAGATTACCGATTACGTATGCGTACCGCTTTCATTTCCCATCCCGATTGCCTGCTGCACCATATGGGACCCTATCATCCTGAACGTCCGGCACGGCTCAAGGCCATTGAGGATGAACTGGCCGCTTCCGGTCTGATGGATCGGCTGGAGCGTCATGTTGCGCCGTTGGCAACATTCGAACAATTGAAACGCGTGCACACGCCAAAGTATATCGCTTCATTGGCTGCCGCGGCGCCCGCCACCGGGTTCGCGTATCTTGATCCGGATACGGCAATGAATCCGTACAGCCTGGCTGCGGCTTATCGTGCCGCGGGGGCGGTGATTCTGGCGGCTGACCTGGTGATCGGTGAGCATGCGGAGAATGCTTTTTGCTGCGTTCGCCCACCGGGTCATCATGCGGAGCGTAACCGGGCAATGGGTTTTTGCCTCATTAACAATATCGCAGCGGGCGTCGCCCATGCCATTCGAGCGCATGCTTTGGAACGCGTGGCGGTAGTGGATTTCGATGTGCATCACGGTAACGGTACCGAGGATATTTTTCGAAACAATCCGCGAGTCATGATGGTTTCCATTTTTCAGCACCCATTTTATCCTTACGGCGGTGTTACGGGCCGTTCCGGGCGCATGGTCAATATCCCGCTGGCAGCCGGTAGCAACGGCCATGCATTCCGTGCGGCAGTGAATGAATTCTGGTTACCGGCGCTCAAAAGATTCAAACCGCAGATGTTGTTTATTTCCGCCGGCTTTGACGCGCATCAAGATGATGATCTTGCTTCGTTGAATCTGTTGGAAGCCGATTACGCATGGGTAACAGAAAGAATCAGGGAGATTGCGCATGAATATGCCAACAATCGGATCGTATCGGCTCTGGAAGGGGGATATGCGTTACCTGCATTGGGACGAAGTGTGGCGGCCCATTTGAAGGTTCTGAACGAACCCTGACCCGGATCGCCGTCCTGAAATCGTCGAGAGAGATATTTCTTTCAGGATTTATTCCGTAAGACGGCCATTGTGTCTATGATAAAAAGGGGTAGTATTGAAATTATCTATCTGATTATTGGGTTGTGGGTTGTTTGAAGGGCGAGTTTTATCGTACAGGGAAGATTAAGCTTGATGGGCAGCTATAAAACGCGCGTTCTCCTTATTTTCCTCGCCATCCTCCTGGTTGCCAGCGTCATGATATGGCGACAGCACTCGGCTGCGGAGCTGAGTATCAAGATCGGGGTGCTGCACTCCCTGTCGGGTATCCTGGCACCGAGTGAGAAACCCTTGGTGGATGCACTCCAGCTAGCCATTGAGGAGGCCAATGCGGTGGGGGGGGTCAATGGCCGGAAGATCGAGGCTGTGATAGTCGATTGCCGCTCCGATCCGGTTTATTGCGCCGAGCAGGCGGAGCACCTGATCACCAAAGAGCAGGTGCAGGCGCTGTTTGGCTGCTGGACATCGGCCTGTCGCAAAGCGGTGAAATCGGTCGTGGAAAAACATGACCACCTGCTCTTTTACGCCCTGCAGTATGAAGGAATGGAGCAGTCGCGTGAGGATATGAGACAGTCGCTCAATATCCTCTATGGCGGCGCTGCGCCCAACCAGCTGATGATGCCGGCGGTGCATTGGGCACTGAGTCATCTCGGCAAGGCGAACGACCGTAACAAACGCGGTAAGCGAATCTATCTGGTGGGATCGGATTATATCTTTTCGCGCGTGGTGCACATTCTCATAAAGGACCTGCTGGCCGCACATGGTGCGGAAGTGGTAGGGGAGCGATATCTGCCTTTGGGTCACACCGATATGGGGGAGCTGGCGGCGGATATCCTGGGTCAGCGGCCGGATATGGTGTTGACCACCATCAATGACACCGACAATGCCGGGTTCTTTCGGGCGATCGCCAAAAGCGGAATCGTTCCCGATGAGATACCCGTCCTGTCGTTCAGTGTTACCGAGGTGGGACGGACCGCTCAGGATTTTCAGACGATGACGGGCCACTATGCCGCGCGAAGTTATTTTCAAAGTATTCCGTCACCCAAGAATCAAGCTTTCGTGAACCGGTTCCGCGACCGTTTCGGTCAGCATGCCGTGATCGACGGGCCCATGGAAGCCTCTTATGTCAATATGCAGATATGGATCAACTCCGCACTTGAGGCGGGTTCCGGGGACGTGGCCCAAGTGCAGCGCACACTCCTGCGCCAGAGCCTGCCCGCGCCCGAAGGGGTGGTATCAGTCGATCCCATCACACACCATGTATGGAAGGTAGCGCGCGTCGCCAAAGCTCGCGATGACGGCCAATTCGATGTTGTCTGGGAATCGGGGCGGCCACTTGAGCCGGCGCCATTTCCCACCTACCGGTCGCGCGAAGAGTGGAATCAGTTGCTTGGCGCTGTTTCGGGGTGGGAACCGTGAAATTCACCTCCCTCACGCAGCGTTTCGCGGTGTGGTTCATGGGTTTTTCGTTGCTGCCTATCCTGATTATTGGTTACAGTCTGCTGCGCACTTTCGAGATCGAGATGCAGAAAACGGCCATTCAGCAAGTTTCGGCCATCGCAGACATGAAAGCGGAACAGATCGACAGCTATCTGCGTGAACGCCTTCTCGATGCCAGGGTTATACAGACCGATAGCGCCATACGTGCGGCCATGCGCGAATTTACCCAGGTATATGCCCGGGGCGGGGTGAAATCCGAGGCCTATCGTCAACTGGATGCTCGATACCGTGAGCAATTCAAACGTTTTGTCGAGGAAGCGGATTATTATGATCTGTTTCTGATTTCCCCCGAGGGCTTAATCGTCTATACCGACGCCCATGAATCAGATTTCGCCACCAGCCTGATCACTGGTAAGTATCGAAACAGCGGCCTGGGTGTTGTGACGCGCGAAGCGCTGGATACGCTGCAGAACGGCGTCTCGGACTTTGAGCACTATGAGCCGTCACGCGGCAGGATTGCGGCTTTCATGGCATTTCCCATCGTGGTTGAGGGGAAACTCGAAGGCGTACTGGCGCTACAGATCTACAGTGAACGCGTGTTTCAGGTGGTGCAGGACAATGTGGGGCTGGGGGCGAGTGGTGAAACCGTGCTAACCCGGCTTTTGAACGAACGTACCGCGCTGGTGATGGCTCCATTGAAACATGCACCCAATGCGGCGCTGGAACTCAAGATACCCCTGAATAATGCGCCGTTCTCGGTGGTCACTCAAAGTGGTCTGCATGGTGAGCGTGGAGGCGGCCTGAAAATGGATTATCGCGGCAAGGAGGTGGTCGCGGCGTGGCGGTATCTGCCTCGCATGAACTGGGGCATCGAGGTCAAGATGGATGCGGACGAGGTATTTGCTTTCCTGCAACGGGTGCGCACGCTCAGTTTGCTGATTCTCGGTCTGACGCTCTTCGCCACCATCCTGGGCGCAATCTTGTTTAGCCGGCGTGTTGTCACTACGCTGAAGAATCTCAGCCATAGTGCCCAGCACATCGCCGCGGGTAATCTGCAGCAGCGTGTGCCGGTGGTGGGATGGGACGAGATCGGACAACTCGCCAGCACTTTCAATACCATGACGGAACGTCTGAATGCCAGCAACCGGGAAAGGGAAGGCGCTGAAAACAATCTTCGACAACTCAATCAGGAGCTGGAAAATAGAGTCGCGGCGCGTACCGCCGATCTGGAGCTTGCCAATGCAGCCCTGATCAGCAAGGAGGAAGAAACGCGCTCCATCGTCGAACATATGATGGATTGCATTATTACTATCGACGATAAAAGCATCATCCGCTCCGTCAACCCTGTTATCGAAAAACTCTTTGGTTACACCCGCGATGAAGTGATCGGCCAGAATATTTCCCTGATTATGCCCGAACCCCATCGTAGCGCACATGATGGCTATGTCGAACGGTATTTCCGGACCGGACGCGGCCGCTGCGAATTCGATCACATTCTCACACTTGAAGTCGAGGGACTGCATAACATCGGCATGGGCCGTGAAGTTGTAGGCCGGCACAAGAATGGCGAACCCATTGATCTATACGTCGCGGTCAGCGAATATTTCGTCGGGGGGAAGCGCTATTTCACAGGTATTCTGCGTGACATCCATGAGCGCAAGCAGGTGGAGCAGGCTTTGCGTGGAAGCGAACAACGTTTGCGGGCCATTGTGGATAATCTGGCTGCCCTTGTCGGCGAAACGACACCCGACGGCGTTTTTGTGGAGATCAATCGTACCGCCCTGGAAGTGGGCGGTCTGCGGAGCCAGGACGTCATCGGCAAGCGGCTCGATGAAACATGGTGGTTCTCGTATAACCCGGAAGTGCAGAAACAAACTCGTGAGGACATTGATCGGGCGCAGGGTGGTGAGATAGTGCGTCGCGATGTCGAGGTGCGCATTGCCAACGGCGGTCTCATGACGATCGATTTCATGCTTGTGCCGGTCCGTGACACCGAAGGCCGGGTGGTCAAATTGATACCTTCAGGTGTTAATATCAGCGAAAGGGTCCGCATCATGAAGGATCTGGAGCAGGCCCGGCTGGATGCTGAACAGGCCAACCAGGCTAAATCGATTTTTCTTGCAGCCATGAGCCATGAGATACGCACGCCCATGAACGGTGTGATCGGTATGGCGGATGTGTTGCAGCAAACCAGCCTCAGCGGCTATCAGATGGAAATGGTCGATCTGATCCGTGAATCGGCTTTTGCCCTACTGGAAATCATTGACGATATTCTTGATTTTTCCAAGATCGAGGCGGGCCGGCTGGAAATTGAAGAAGCACCCATGTCGGTCGTGAATGTGGTGGAGAAGGCTTGCAACATGCTCGAAAGCCTGGCTTCAAGAAAAGGAGTGGAACTTACCTTATTCCTTGATCCGGCGATTCCCGATGAAGTTCTGGGCGATGCGCTGCGCTTGCGTCAAGTCCTGGTCAACCTCGCCAACAACGCCATTAAATTTTCCAGTGGGCAGCATGAAGCGGGCCGGGTGTCGGTACGCGCGTTATTGGCGGGTCATAGCCTGGATCAGGTAACGGTGGAGTTTCAGATATCCGACAACGGCATTGGCATGAACGAGGAGACCCAGGGGCGGCTCTTCACCTCTTTCACTCAGGGGGATGCCTCCACGACGCGCCGGTTTGGCGGCACCGGACTGGGATTGGCGATTTCTCATCATCTGGTGCAATTGATGGGGGGAGAAATTACAGTGCAAAGTGCACTGGGCAAGGGCTCCATTTTCACCGTGCGTTTATCCTTCGTGCCACTGCCAGCCAAACCCATCAGTGCCAAAGTTGTGGATCTGGCCGGGGTTTCCTGTCTGGTACTGGGCGACGAGAAGGGATTGAGCGACGATCTGGCGGTATATCTGAAACACAGTGGCGCAACCGTTGAGCGCGTAACGGATCTGGCGGCGGCCCGGAAACGAATCGATACGCTGCCATCCGGTTTATGGTTGCTTGTCATCGACGCCGGACATGATGTGCCACCCGTCGAGGAATTGCGTGCCGCCTGCCGTTCCCGGCCCGATCTCGATCCGCACTTCGTGGTCCTTGAGCATGGACATCATCAACCCGACATCGAGCCCCGTTTCGTTGTAATCAGGCGTGGACGCCGCCGTCATGAGCGCTCCGAAGCGGTGGATACCGTTACGCTGGATGGCGACGTCATGCATCGCGACGCTTTTCTGCGGGCCGTGGCGATCGCGGCAGGGCGGGTCCATGAGGAAGCGGAAGCACAGCAGGCTGACAAGGTCGAGGCGGTGGTTGCGCCATCGCGCGAGAAGGCCATGCGCGAAGGCACGTTGATCCTGGTGGCTGAGGACAACGAAATCAACCAGAAAGTGATTCGTCAGCAGCTCTCGCTGCTTGGTTATGCAGCGGATATCGCCGGAGACGGCCAGGAAGCGTTGAAGCGCTGGGAGAGCGGCAACTATGCGCTGCTGCTTACCGATCTGCATATGCCGGAAATGGATGGCTACCAATTGACTGCAGCCATTCGTCACGCCGAGCAAGACAAGACTCGAATTCCTATCATCGCGTTCACCGCCAATGCTCTCAAGGGGGAGGCCGAGCACTGCCGCGCCGTTGGCATGGATGATTACCTGAGCAAGCCTGTGCAGCTTGCCCACTTGAAAGCGGTATTGCATAAATGGTTGCCGGTTCCAAAATCAGGTGCCCAGGCGCCTGTGGTGGCCACTGCCCCTGTCACGCCAGCGGCTGCGGATAGATCAATGGATGTGAGCGTTCTCGAAGCGCTTGTGGGGAACGACCCAGCGGTGATTGACGAATTCCTGCGGGACTTTCGTGCCAGTTCCGCCCGAATAGCGGCGGATTTGCGTGCTGCTTCGCAGGCGGGAGAAGCGGCAACGGCCGGCGCGGCAGCCCACAAACTTAAGTCATCGGCTCGTTCGGTCGGCGCACTGGTGCTGGGCGACCTGTGTGCCGAGATGGAAAAAGCGGGGAAGGCGGGTGACATTGAAGCAGTGAAGGCGCTGTTACCCCGCTTCGAATCGGAATTGGCCGTCGTGAATAGGTATATTGATTCGTCGCACGGAACCTCTAAGTGAGCTTCCGGAATATTGCAAGCAGGGTGCCACGGCGGCCGGTGGTCTCGGGGATGGCGAGAAAGGCGAGGATGCGAATGGCGGATTCCCTGCGCTATGAACTGACAATGCAGGCTATCCACAAAACACCATCCCAGCCGGATTGCTGGTAAAATCAGGTGCTTACCACGCTTATCGCGGTGCGCTCCCGGCATTACAGGCAAGCTGAGCCATACGGCAAGGTTACGCGGATATTTTTCCGAATAACGATCCGAAGGAAAAAATACTATGATTGAAAGATCCGCAGTCAGGATTCTGGTGCTTGACGATGAATCCTTCATGCTCAAGCTGCTGAGCCGTATTCTGTCCAATCTGGGGTTTACTTCGGTCACGCTTTGCGATAGCGGGCGAGCCGCCCTGGAGCGAATAGGAGATACGGATTCGCACCCCAATCTGATATTGCTGGATCTCAACATGCCGGAGATGGATGGAATAGAGTTCGTGCGGCATCTGGTTGGGCGGCACTATACCGGTAGCCTCATCCTGGTGAGCGGTGAGGACGAACGCATATTGCAGACCGCTGAAAAACTGGTACAGGCGCATAAAATTCAGATACTGGGTCACCTGCACAAGCCCGTCAAGCCGGATACGTTAGCTGCGCTACTCGAGAAATGGACGCCTCCGTCCACGGATGGACCCGGAATAACGAAGAAAGCTTACGGGCCAGACGAGTTGCGAGCCGCCATCGACAATGGGGAGCTTGTCAATTACTACCAGCCCAAGGTGGCGGTAGCGAGCGGTGAAGTGGTGGGCGTGGAGACGCTGGTCCGGTGGCGTCATGCTGTCGACGGCATCGTATTCCCCGATCAATTCATCGGGGTGGCCGAAGCCTCTGGCCTGATCGACGAGCTGACGCAAGTGGTATTCACCGGAGCAGTGACCCAGGCCAAAGCCTGGCAGCAAGCGGGGCTGGCATTGCGGGTAGCGGTCAACGTATCAATGGATAATCTGGCATCGCTGAGTTTTCTGAATTTCGTTGCCGAACTTACGGCCAAGGTCGGCGTGGCGCCCCAGGATATGGTGCTGGAAGTGACGGAAAGCCGGTTGATGCTGGATACACGGGCTCCGCTCGAGATACTGACCCGATTGCGCTTGAAGCGTTTCCGTCTCTCAATCGATGATTTCGGCACCGGGCACTCTTCTTTGGCTCAGTTGCGCGATATTCCCTTCGATGAACTCAAGATCGACCAGGGTTTTGTGCATCGCGCCTGGGCCGACGAAACATTGCGGGCAATGTATGATGCGAGCTTGTCCTTGGCGAGACAACTGGGTATGGAAGTCGTGGCCGAAGGCGTTGAAGACCGGAACGATTGGGATCTTCTGTACCGTACGGGATGCGATCTCGCTCAAGGGACTTTTATGTCGCGACCCATGCTGGCCACAGATCTGCCCGCCTGGATCGAGAGCTGGCGGGAGCGGGTGCGAAACGAGTTGTCCGTTCCTGCTGTCCAGGAATAAACCTGAAATCCGGTAAATCCTGAAGAGGATACCTGAGTCGCCGGCAGCGTGTCCAGGATGAGCTTCTTATTCAGGAATGGCTAAATAAGCAGCGCTGCCGCTACACGCCGTCCTTCTGCCGTCAGTATGTTGTAAGTGCGGCAGACTGCGTTGGTATCCATGACTTCCACGCCGATTTTTGATGCGATCAGCGTTTTTGTCAGGGAAGGGTGGGGAAAGCGCAAGGTGGCTCCTGTCCCGAACAATACCATTTCAGGCTGCAATGGGAGCAGAAGTTCGAAGTGCTCCGCTGTAAGCTGCTCAAAGGTTGCAGCTTCCCAGTTTTCAAGGATACGGTCGGGCAAAATGATCAGACTGCGCTCGTAGCGCGTCTGATTGACCATGACATATCCGGTTCCATAACCGGTGAACATATTTTGTTCGGAAAATCCCGAAAGATGCAGCTTCAAGCAAGGCTCCATTTGCGACGGATTGACGTGTCGGGTAACATTACATGTTTTTTGTATTGCAATAAAGCGGAAACATTAGACGGGACTCGGGAATTTTTCAAGACTTCCTGGAATGATGCCGTAAGAGACTGAATAAAAGATAGCAAACCTGGCGCTGAAACCCTGTTATCGCGACGATCTTTACCGGTGCTTTATAGGACTATTTCGCGGATCAGTTCGTGAACCATTTTGCGGATCAGCCTTCTCAAATCATGCAACCTATACTGAAATCCAGCAAACTGGCGAATGTGTGTTACGACATACGCGGTCCGGTGCTCGACCACGCCAAGCAAATGGAGGAGGAAGGGCATCACATAATCAAGCTCAATATCGGCAATCCGGCGTTATTTGGTTTTGATGCGCCTGCGGAAATTCTGCAGGATGTCATCTACAATCTGTCTGCCGCTTCGGGCTATTGCGATTCCAAAGGCTTGTTCGCCGCACGCAAGGCGATTATGCATTACACGCAGGAGAAGCATATTCACGATGTGCGGATGGAGGACATCTACATCGGCAATGGCGTTTCCGAGTTGATCGTGATGGCCATGCAGGCATTGCTGAACAGCGGCGATGAAGTGCTGATTCCATCACCTGACTATCCGCTATGGACAGCGGCGGTTGTTTTGGCGGGCGGCACAGCGCGGCATTATGTATGCGATGAGCAAGCCGGCTGGTTGCCGGATCTGGACGATATTCGCGCCAAGATTACGCCGAACACCCGCGCCATTGTCATTATTAATCCCAATAATCCTACCGGTGCGCTTTATCCGGACGATTTGTTGCGTGAGATCATTGAGATTGCCCGCCAGCACCACCTTATCATCTACGCGGATGAAATTTACGATAAAGTACTGTACGACGACGCGACGCATACTTCGATTGCTTCATTGGCCGATGACGTTCTTTTCATCACCTTAAACGGGTTGTCGAAGAACTATCGGGCAGCGGGATTTCGTTCCGGTTGGGCAGTGGTTTCAGGAAAAAAACAGTTTGCCCGTGATTATATTGCGGGGCTGACCATGCTGGCCTCGATGCGCCTGTGCGCGAACGTGCCCTCGCAGTTCGGAATTCAGACTGCGCTCGGTGGCTATCAGAGCATTAATGACCTGGTTATGCCGACCGGGCGGCTTATGCGCCAGCGTGATCTGGCCTGGAAATTGCTGACTGATATTCCCGGCGTTACGTGTTTCAAGCCGAAGGCCGCGATGTATCTGTTTCCGCGTCTGGACCCGGAGATGTACCCAATCGAAAACGATCAGCAGTTTGTGCTGGATTTGCTGATAGAAGAGAAGGTGCTGCTAGTGCAGGGCAGCGGTTTCAACTGGCCATATCCGGATCACTTTCGCGTGGTATTTTTGCCGAATAGTGACGATCTTAGCGAGGCGATAGGCCGCATCGCAAATTTTCTTGGGCGATATCGCAAGCGTGCCGGGCGTGAGTAAGCCTGAAAATAGACAGAAACATGGTGGGAGAAGACAAGATGTCCCGCCGCATACCCGCTTATCAACCCATCCGCTCATTTAATCCATTCATTATGAAACCCATCAATGTAGGTCTATTAGGTATCGGCACGGTCGGCGGTGGTACTTTCACGGTACTCAAACGTAATCAGGAAGAAATTACCCGCCGCGCCGGGCGAGGCATCGTCATCCGGATGGTTGCCGATCGTGATGTGGAGAAAGCGCGCAGGATCGCGGGTGACGATGTCATCATTACCGCCGATGCGAACGAAGTCGTAACAAACCCGGACATCGACATCGTGGTTGAGTTGATCGGCGGTTATACCATCGCAAAGGAACTGACGCTGAAGGCCATCGAAAATGGCAAACATGTCATTACCGCCAATAAGGCATTGCTGGCTTCGCACGGTACGGAAATTTTTGCCGCCGCGCAGAAAAAGGGCGTAATGGTTGCGTTCGAGGCGGCGGTGGCGGGCGGCATCCCCATCATCAAGGCGCTGCGCGAGGGCTTGACCGCCAACCGCATTGAATGGATTGCCGGAATCATTAATGGCACAAGCAATTTCATCCTGTCGGAAATGCGCGATAAAGGGCTGACGTTCGACACTGTGCTGAAGCAGGCGCAAAAACTGGGTTATGCCGAAGCTGATCCAACTTTTGACGTCGAAGGGATCGATGCTGCGCACAAACTCACTATCATGGCCGCAATCGCTTTCGGCATTCCCATGCAATTCAACAAGGCTTATACCGAGGGCATCACAAGATTAACCCGTGAGGATATCCGGTATGCGGAGGAATTGGGCTACCGCATCAAGCTATTGGGCATTACCCGGCGTACGGCCAAAGGCATCGAGTTGCGCGTCCATCCCACACTGATACCCGCGCGGCGGTTGATTGCCAATGTGGAAGGTGTAATGAATGCTGTTGTGGTGAAAGGCGATGCGGTGGGCGCTACCTTGTATTATGGCGCGGGGGCGGGTGCCGAACCCACCGCCAGCTCCGTCGTGGCGGACCTGGTGGATGTTACCCGCATGCACACCGCCGATCCAAAACACCGCGTTCCTCATCTCGCTTTTCAGCCCGACCTGCTGTCGGACACACCTATCCTGGCGATGGAGGAAGTGGAAACCTCATACTATCTTCGATTGCGAGTGATGGATAAACCGGGGGCATTGGCCGATATCACCCGCGTCCTTGCCGATCTGGGCATTTCCATTGACGCAATGGTGCAGAAGGAGCCCAGCGAGGGAGAAGATCAGGTGGATATCATTATGCTTACCCATTTGGCGATAGAAAAAAATATAAATGCTGCAATCGCCAAAATCCAGAAACTTCCATTGATGACCGGTAAAGTGACACGCATCCGGCTCGAAGAGTTGAATAGTAAATAATATACGGATACCTCCGGAATTTGCTTCCAAGCATGAACAAAGAATATTAGCGCGGAAAACATTCTTTGTTCTTTTCTTTTTGTGGTGAAAAATGCGTTACATTTCAACTCGCGGCGGCATGCCGCCAAAAAAATTTTCCAAAATTCTCCTGGCCGGCCTGGCGCCCGACGGAGGGCTGGCGATGCCCGAAACCTATCCGGAAATCAGCCCGGCCGGATTGGAAGAATTGCGCGGCTTGAGTTATCAGGAGCTTGCGTTTGAGATAATTTCCCGTTTCGCGGATGATATTCCCGCCTCTGACTTGCGCAGCATCATTGCGCGTGCCTATACCGCTGAGTTATTCCAGAGTGAGGAAATTACTCCGCTTAAAACGCTGGAGCCGGGATTGCACATTCTGGGGTTGTCCAATGGGCCTACGCTGGCATTCAAGGATATCGCCATGCAATTGCTGGGCAATCTGTTCGAGGATGCGCTGGCTAAAACAGGTGAAGATCTCAACATCCTTGGCGCCACTTCCGGCGACACCGGGCCCAGCGCGGAATACGCCATGCGCGGCAAACGCGGCATCCGTGTATTCATGCTGTCGCCGCAAGGGAAGATGAGTCATTTTCAGACTGCGCAAATGTTTTCCTTGCAAGATCCAAATATTTTCAATATCGCCATTCGTGGCGTATTCGACGATTGCCAGGATATTGTCAAGGCAGTCAGCAATGACTATGCGTTCAAGCAAAAATACCATATCGGCACGGTCAACTCGATAAACTGGGCGCGGATTGCAGCGCAGATCGTGTATTACTTCAAGGGTTATTTTGCCGCCACCCGTTCAAACACGGAACAGGTATCGTTTGCGGTGCCATCAGGTAATTTTGGCAATATTTGTGCGGGCCATGTGGCGCGCATGATGGGGTTGCCGATCAGGAAATTGATACTTGCCACCAATGAAAATGAGGTACTGGATGAATTTTTTCGGACCGGCTGCTACCGTCCGCGTGCCACGGCGGAAACGATGCATACCAGCAGCCCCTCGATGGATATTTCCAAGGCTTCCAATTTCGAGCGTTTCATTTTTGACCTGACCGGGCGGGATACGGCCAAGGTGAAAGAACTCTGGCGTTCGGTGGATAAAGGGGGTGCTTTCGACCTCGCTGGTACACTCTTATGGGAAAAAGTAAAGGACTTTGGCTTTGTATCGGGAACCAGTAATCATGCAGCACGCATCGCCACGATACGCAAAATCCAGGAGCGATACGGCGTACTGGTGGATCCTCATACGGCTGACGGTTTGAAAGTGGGGTTGGAACATCGCGAAGAGGGTGTGCCGCTGATTTGCCTGGAAACCGCGCTGCCGGTCAAGTTTTCCGAGAGCATTATCGAGGCAATTGGGCATGAACCAGCGCGCCCGGCGGGATATGAAAACCTGGAAAACCTGCCGCAACGGTACGTGGTGATGAATGCCGATGCGGATGCGGTCAAGGCATTTATTGTCGAGCAGACCTCGGGAATCTCTGGGTAAATCCAGTATCGACACTAATCAAAACTCGAATCCGGCAGTCGGACGGGGCGGAGGTACAGGAGTAAGGTGTTGCGAGCAACGCTGCCATGCGCCGTAACAACCGTGCAATTCGCCCTGTAGCAGGCTCAACTGAAAGGCAAGAGTCAAACAGCATAAAACATTTGTCATTAGTCCTAGGGCTAACCTGATACATGAGCGGTCAACCGCCGGATTCAGGTTTAATGCTTCTGCTCATCCAATCCGTTAATATTATTGGCTAATACGCCGATAAGATTCTTCATTCCGTCAATTAATAGTTTGAGTTGCGCTTCACTAGGCTCGGCGCCCTCAAGAATAGTTAACATTTGATCCTGCGGTATTTCTCCGTACAATGCCTGATGATGAGCAAGATTCAAGGCAAGTAATCGGGTGCATTCGGCAAGCTGCTCTTTTGTAGAGCGCTCAATCAAGTCATCAGCCAGTTTATAGTAACGTTCAAACGTTGATAGGTCAGTCATTACGCTTACTTCTTATGAAGGTTTATCACTTCAAACTTACGTACAATAAGAAAAAAACGCCGGCGCTAGAGAGGAAAGTAAAAGGTAAGAACATCCCGTGAAGAGTTCTGAGCGACAAGCCTTTCCAGCAAACGGAATGGACTGGAGTTCCTGGACAAGATCCGAGAGCAGCCTGCCTTCAGTCTGTAAGATCGTCTTAATTATGTAGCCCTGCGACGAGCCATTCCACCTACCATGGCAAGTCCGGCCAACAACATGGCATAAGTTTCCGGTTCCGGAACTGGCGAGATACTCATCAGATCAGGAGGATTTACGGCCAGCGCCACATTATCGAACTCGAATCCGTACCTTGTGCTTGAGGCAACCACTCTATTAAAGGGGGTGTCGGAATTGATGTTTACATAGTGTGTGCCAGTAGCCCCCTGATTGCCATTGGCCATGCCATCAACATCAAGACCGGTGAATTTAAAAAGCAGGGTAGTGCCATCATAGAAAGACAGCGTGTTGTAATCGTCAACCGAGCCCCACAGCAGGCCAAAATACTGGTGATATTTATCCAACTGCAGGGTGACCTGTCCGATGCCGGTAGTCAGATATTGGGTTTGGTCCAGGCCATTAGCCTGAGGATTGCCAAATGATGCGCCATTGCCACTCGAAATGAAGGGTGCCACATACCGCCCCGGAACATACGGAAGGGTGGCCGTGCCGGCGCCCGTGCCACTGAACGTTACCGCGATGCCTCTGGCGCTGAGACCGCCTGTGGTTGCGAGACTATCAAAACTCTCATATACGCCTGCACCAACAGGCACGCCACCCACCGAAGCGCTAAGCGTCGCGGCCGCCATGCTGGCAGACGACGCCATAGCAGCGCCAAAGGCAAAAGCCACTACTCCCGCATAGAACCTGATCGCTTTATTTAACATCTTGAATCTCCCGTCTATTTATTTGAATGTTGCTACGTATACAACGGCAACTCGATATGGTTTGCTTCATATGCCTATAAGCAAAGAACATGCCACAATAGAAGGTGCATATATTCAAATGCTTAATTAAATTATCTGTATGCACATCTAAAAATATGCAAACTCCTTCGACATGGACCAAAGTACTAGGAGCCTTCCGCAACCTTAAAAAGAACAAAGAGCTGGCCCCCGGGAATTTGAACAAACGTATAAGTGGAGAATCTGCTGGGCTTTGATATGAAGTAGAAAATGACAAAAAGAGTAAGACGAACGCACTCGGCAGTGTTCAAAGCCAAGGTGGCGCTGGCGGCTATGGCTGGTGGATAAGACGCTGGCCGAGCTGGCACAGCGGTTTGAAGTGCATCCCAACCAGATTGCGGAGTGGAAACGGCAACTTAGCGAGCGAGCGGCCGACGTATTTGGTGGGACCACTGTGACTGAGCCGCCGGTTGATCTGAAGGTATTACATGCCAAGATTGGTCAGCTGACGCTGGAGAATGATTTTTTAGAAGGCGCGCTCAACAAGGTGGGATTGCTGAGCGCAAAGCGATGATAGACGGCAACCACGTGCTTTCGATCAGTCGTCAGGCTCAATTGGCCGGCATCAGCCGGGGCAGCGTGTACTATCTGCCCAGACCGGTAAACTTTTCTGTCCAGAAGCTCATGCGCCGCATTGACCAATTGCACCTGGAGCACCCGTTCATGGGCGCACGCATGCTGCGATTAGTTGAACAACAATCTAAAGGGACATCGACGCAAAATCTATGAGTCTGACCTTGTTGATTCTGCTGTTTCGCGATCTCGATCGAATGTCCATTGACCGCAATCTGTTCTCTTACGCCACTATATGTATCCCAACAGAACCAGAATCAGCACGATTAACATCACCAATCCGATCCCTATACTCGGACCATAACCCCACTTGGCGTTACGACTCGAAGTCCGAATTATTGCCACAAGCGCAAATATCAACAAGATCCAAAGAAGGGTTTTCAGAGTCAATTGTTTCTCCTCGTTTTGATTTACATCCGAGTTTCTTGCAAAACCCCCCGCTTGAGCGTGATTAACTGGCGAATGGAGTAGAGATGGGCGGCCATTGCTGGCAAGATGGAGTTTCTGAATACTTCATCTATACGCCCACATGAATACTAAGCAACGAAACGGAATCATACAACGGTGGCGAGTGGTTCAGCATGAGTTGATACCTGAATTGAAATTGGAAGTGAGTTCGCTGACACCAAAGCTGGAGAAGGTGATTCATACGCTGGAATGGGTGCGGATCGAAGAATTCGTCGAATCGGCCTGGTGCGGTGTGGGGTCGGCCGCCGCATAATCGGGGTGCCTTGGCGAGCGCGTTTGTAGCCAAACGGTATTGGGCTTGATGACGACAGAGGCGTTGACCTATATCTATTGATCTATGGGGTCAGATTGTCCCCAGTTGTTCATCACCGTCCGTCGATCGGCAAAAGTGCGGTAATTTGAGACAAAGCCCCTTCAAGATCAGGAAATAGAGTTGGGTCGCGAATGTTCATGGTGTCTAGGGCCTGTTAACACTTATTTTGCACCCGCGACGGTGACGGATTTCATCCAGCACGAGGCATGAGCCATGCGGCGGAGCAGGCCTCCGTAAGCGGCGAGTAACGAAGGGCTGGATGCAATCCGTCCTGTCCCTTCGGGTTGCGCACAAAAACGCGGCATCCGCGTTTTTGTGTAGCAACGCGAGTTCGAAATAAGTGTTAACAGGCCCTAGCTTCATCCTTAAAAAAGGCTGGAATGAGGCGGGATGCGAAGTTTGATCGCCTTATAATCCTAAATCCGGTAGTTGGACGGGGTGAAGTGTGCGGTTTTTGGGGTGCGGGGCAAGGCGAAATGACGCGGAATGGTCATTCCATTCCAAGGAGTTGCAACGCAGCCCTGTGCAGCAAAAACTGTGCAGTTCACCCCGTAGTGGCCTCACCCAAAAGGTGAGAGTCAAGTAATAAGAAATATTGTTATTAATCATAACACTGATCTATTAAGTGAGCGATCAACTACCTGCGCCTTTTATTTCTTGGGACATAAAAGTGTCATTAATTCTTCCGACATGCTCTGCGGTACTATATCTATGTATTCAATATCTTTTTCTGTATAAGAATATGAAAAGAAAGGAGCTCTGTTTGTACTATAGGCATACATAGCCGTCCTGGCAAACTTATGTTCATTACAATTTATATTTCCCCTGGTTACGGTGTAGCGGTAGTCCTTAAAAGATGGGTCCATTTCAATTGATTTTTTTAAAACATCATCTGTTACCACAAATTTTTCCCATACAGAAATAACACCGTTTCCCAAGTCCCTTATCCTGCTCTTATCGTAATAAGCAGGTCCGGTGGTGCCAAGTGCAAACTGTACCCATTCCGCACTAGAGCTTGTGGAAAAAATTGCCATTAACATTGCTGCCAAATACCTCATTTTGGCATCTCTACCGTGTCATTAGAAATCCTGTCAGGCACCAACCTAAATGGCGTTTCCATCTTCTCTCCTTTTGTCGGTCATGTGGTCGTCGGTCATGCCCTATTGTATGACGTTTCCCCGAAAACCGGACAATTCGAAACCACAGGCGGGTCACTTCTGACGTTTCCCCGAAAAAGAGGAAAACCCCGAGGGCTGGCCCACCGGGGTTTTATCTCTTACCAGCCGCGTAGCTAGGTGGGCTACCACTGGCCGTCATGGTTTTCAGGCACTCATGGCTAATCCTGGTTCGTGAAGACACCGATATGAAAATTTCATGAATGAAACTGGTGCTGCATCTCCGCTGGCTTCCAAGCTGCGCTAACCCACCTACTTTCAGTAGGTGGTAGTTTAGTTGATTTTTTCATATCAGGAATTTCCGAGTTGAGGAACGATTTCCTTGTCGCCGGGAACGCTTTCCTTGTCGGCAGAACGCTTTCCATGTTGAGGAACTCTTCCCATGTTGAGGAACGCTTCGTGCGTTATACATAATGGCATACATACAGGGGACAAAAAATAGCGTATATCCCGTTGCAAACGTCAAGCCGCCAATAACCGCACGGCCCAGCGGCGCATTGGTGGATCCTCCCAAAGCCATCGGAAGCATGCCCATGATCATGGCTGCCGCAGTCATGAGAACAGGACGAATCCGGGCTTTGCCGGCCTCAATGGCGGCTAGCAGCGGGTCGCCATGCGCTTCGATGCGCTCCAGCGCATAGGACACGACCAGTATGGAATTTGCCGTGGCCGTTCCCATGGCCATGATGGCGCCTGTCAGGGCCGGAACGGAAATATTCGTTTGGGTCAGGAACAGGGCCCAGGCAATGCCTGCCAAAGCGCCGGGCAGGGCTGTAATGATGATGAAGGGAATCAGCCATGATTGAAAATTGATGACAAGCATGAGATAGATCAGCACAACAGCCGCTACGAGGCCGATAAGCAGTTCGCCATAGGTGCTGACCATAGTCTCGGCCTGGCCGCTGATTTTAACAGTGGAGCCGCGGGGAAGCTCATCCTTCATCTCGTCGACAATTTTCTTGACGTCCTCCAGCACGCCGCCAAGCGCCCGCCCTTCGGCAGATGCATACACTTCAATCAACGGCATGACACCCCTGTGGGTGACCAGACCGGGCGTGCCTACCGGCGATTTCTTCGTCAGATTGCCCAGGAGTTGATAATCCTCATCCAGGCCCGCCTCCCCCACCGTCTTGACAGGAATGGTGTTCAAGTCATTAATACTTGCGACTTGATGTTGAGGATTATAGATGTTGATCTGGTATGACATGCCGGTCTTCAGATCCAGCCAGTATTTCTGGTCGATCTGCTGGGTTCCGTTAGTCGTTATCAGCATATTCAGGGCAATATCCGATTCGTTCCTGTCAACATCGAGTCCATACGTCCTTTGGCCTTCAACCAACAGGGTGGGCGTGCGCATGGTTTGCTGGATCACCACATCGGAAGAACCTGGGATTTTACGAAGCTTGTTTTGCAATTTGCGCGCGAATTCGTAGTTTGCGTATATATCCATCCCCTTAACCTGAACATCAATCGGAGAAGGGGAACCGAAATTCAGGATTTTCGCTATCAGATCGGCTGGCTGAAAGGTGAATTCGCTCCCCGGATAGCGCTCTTTCAGACCTTTATGGAGAATTTTCCGAAGATCCCACACTGCTGATTTATCGTCGAACAGGGTGATCGTCAGGTCGCAGTCCTGCGACCCGATCGTGGGCGTCGGAATAAACGCCATGTTATGCGGCCCGACGGGTATGCCGCAATTGCTGATGATTTCTTCAACCTGCCCGGGGAGCATTCGTTTGATATCATCGGCAACAAGAGTGGTGATGCGGTTTGTGGCTTCCATCCGTGTGCCGAGAGGCGCCCGCATATGCATCTGGATGATCCCTGACCTGACCTCGGGGAAAAAATCGCGGCCGTTGAAGTAGAACAGGATAAAAGAGACAAGCGCGAAAGACAGCATGATCGTTGCGAGCCGGCGGCGATTTGCAATTGAGTATTCGAGCAGCTCGCCATACCAGGCACAGAATTTAAGAAAGCGAACCTCGAATCCCTCCTGAAAACGGGAGAAAATCCCCAAATGATGCTTCAACCTCTGCAGAAAACTTGCAAACCTCCCCACTGGCTTTTCCTCGCTCTGATCACCATCCTTTTTGTGCTTTTCTGCGTGATTCCGCTGAAACCTTGCAAACTTCCCCTCCGGCTTTTCCTCACTCTGGCCGCCATCCTTTTTGCGTTTTTCTGCGTGAGGACGCACCAGAATATATTTTGCCAGGGTCGGCACGAGCGTAAATGACAGGATGAAGGATGCCAGCATGGCAAATATCACCGCCAGCGCCATTGGCTTGAACAAAAAGCCCGATACGCCGGAAAGCGTGAACAGTGGCAACCAGACAATGGATATGCATAATGTAGAGAGCAGCGTCGGAATAACGATTTGGTTTGCCGCATCGATGATTGCTTCATCGAGTTCCTTACCCATTTTCAGGTGAGTATCGATGTTCTCGGTCATTACTGCCGCGTTGTCGACAAGAATTCCTACCGCCAGCGCCAATCCGCCCAGTGTCATGACATTCAACGACTCGCCCAGCGCTTGTAGGCAGATGACGGAGGTTAAAATACACAAAGGAATTGAAGTCGTAATGACTATCATGGGACGCCACGAGCCGAGCAAGAGCATGGCGATCAAACCGACAAGCAGGCCTGCGATCAGTATCTCATGCATCACCTCGTCGATGGATTCCCTCACGAAGATCGATGCATCGTTGAGGACTTCAACCTCCACATGGGGCGGCACGATTTCCTTAATAAGCGGAAGGGCCGCCTTGACGTCGGCGACCACGTCCAGGGTCGACACATCACCACTTTTCATGACGACAATAGTGACGGCCTGTTTACCATCCACAATTATAGAGTTTGTTTGCGGTGGACCCGCGAGTTGAACATCGGCGACGTCACGCAAAAAAATGAAGGAATTTCCTTCCCTCTTTATCGGAATATTGTTGAATTCATCGATATCCGGCGGCATCGCGTTTGTCTGGACCATCCAGTCGGTAGGCTTGATCTTCATATCGCCCGCGGGCAGCACCGTATTCTGGCGATCGAAAGCCGCATGGATATCGGTTGGCGACAGATTGTGATCCAGTAACTTGTTTTTATCGAGGGATACCAGAAGCTGTATGGGCTTTCCACCGTAAGGATGCGGAACAATCGCCCCCGGGATCACTACAATCAGGGGTCTGATTTGCGTGTAAGCAAGATTATAGAGTGCTGCCGGCGTCATCTTGTCCGAGGTAAACTGCAGCATGACAACCGGTACCGAAGATGCTTCCAGGCGCATGATCATCGGCGGCGAAATATCCGGCGGCAACGCCTTGACAATCGTCTGGCTTATCGCTGTGACTTCCGCTTCTGCGCCAGCGAGGTTGGTTTGGGGCTGAAGGAAAATATTGGTGATACTGATGCCATAGTAAGCCTGGCTGACGATGTCCGAGATACCTTCCACCGTCGAGGTCAACATGCGTTCGAAGTAAAAAGTGATACGGCCCGACACATCCAGCGGCAACATGCCGGCGTAAGCCCAGACTACAGCGATCACGGGAATTTTGATGGTGGGAAAAATATCTATGGGTGAGTGCCGTATCGCTTTGATTCCAAATATAACGATCAGGATTGAAAGAACCACGAAGGTGTAAGGTCTGCGTAACGCGATAAGTACTATCTGGTTCATATGTTTTCCCTTATACCTTCGGTAAAAAAATTCACTTACCTACAATATTGCTCTCCGGCCGAGATTGTCAGAAGCAGCCCGCCTGTAGTTTCGAACTGTTCAATTTTGGGAGAAACATCATGAAGTAAGAAGCAGGAGAAATCACTAGCAGCCTGTCGGACTTAAAGGAAATCGGCTGCAAAAGTATCTGGCAGGTCTATATTTCGCCGCTTTTTCGACCAATAGAACAACTATTGGCCTTCAAAATCGTCAAAATCTATTCTCACCCAGTCACATTTTCGCTTCGATTCTTCAAGTCCGACAGACTGCTAGGGGGTTTCAAGGCGAAAGGGGCGCTGGCGGCGCTGCGCAGGGATAAAACCCTGATCGAGATTGCACAGCAACATGAGGTTCACCCGAACCAGGTGACGGAATGGAAGCGGCAACTGCCGGAGTGGGCTGCGGAAGCGTTTGACGGTGGGGCGGCGAGCAGGAAGGAGACGATCCGGATCTTAAGGTGCTGCATGCGAAGATCGGACAGCAGGCGCTGGAAATTGATTTTCTAAGCGGCGCGCTCACAAGGCGAAATTGCTGACGACCACTCAATCGGCCGCATGCGTTAACAGTCCAACATCTATTCCACTTAACATATCTCACGATCAAATTTACCTGCTAATGCCGGGTTACAGGCAAAATTGATGAGAGGTCCGACAGGCTGCCAGGATCCACATTGGGAACCAGGGGCTGTGTCAAATTATTGTTTTTGTTGTTACTGGCGCCAGGATCCACCAATGGAACCCATGGAACCAGGGGCTTCATCAAATTATTGTTTTTGTTGTTTCTATCGACAGGATCCGCATTGACGTCAATTCCGCCGGCTGGCGTTGGCTTATCAAGACCAGAATATTGCAATATGCCAAAGGGTTGAATTTGATTGTCAGCGGGCAATTGGTCGCGGTTCCAGCCTCCTCCAAGCGCACGAATAAGCGCCACCGATGCTTTCAGCAGATTAGTCTTGATCTGTACAGAATCGATGCTTGCCGTCAGTGTCCCGAGCTGGGCATAAATGAGTTCAAGGCTGGTGGCCAAACCGCCCTTATAGAGGTCCATGGTAAGGTTTTGTGTGGTACGTGCGGCTCCGACGGCAGCGTCCTGCCGTTTGGCGGCAATATCCATCCAATAGGTCTGGGTCAGGTTATTTTCAACCTCACGAAAGGCATTCAACACTGTCGAACGATATATATTTTCTGTCTCGCGATAGACCGACCAGGTTTGCTGCAATTGAGCCCGGCGATATCCGCCCTGGAAAATCGGAATGGAAAAAGAGGAACCATAGGCCCAGAAGCTGTTAGCCAGGCTGAGCAGATTGAGTCCGGAATCCTCAAGTCCTCCTCCGAGCCGGAAGGCCACATCCGGAAAGAAAGCGGCACGTGCAATTCCAATGGTGCGGTTGGCCTGTGCCATCCGGCGCTCCATTGCGGCAATATCGGGCCGACGCTCAAGTAAAGTAGATGGAATTGTCTGTGGAAGGCTAAAATGCGCGGTAAGGAGTTCATCTACCGGCTCGATCTTAAAGCTGGCCGGAGCGAGATTAAGGAGAATTGCAATGGCCTGCTCCGCCACCTTGCGATCACCGTGCATCAGGGCCAATTTTGACTCGGTAGCAAACAGCAGCGACTGGGCTCGTGCTACGTCAAGATTAGAGGCGATCGCGCCTTCAAACTGAGTCTCTACAACATCCAGTGAGTAGTTATAAAGGCCAATCGACTGTCTGTAAATCGCAATTTGCGCATCTAATCCACGCAGTGCAAAATAATTCGATGCAATTTCCGCCTGAAGAATAAGGCGTGCGAGCCCATAATCGGCCGCACGTTCTTCAGCACGATAAATTTTGGCCTGTGCTGCATTCCGAAGTTTCGACCAGAAATCCGGTTCCCAGGTTGCAATTCCATCCATTATGACTTGAGTATCGCTGTCAGGTTCTCCAGGCGCACGAAAGAGGGTATGATCGGATTGCCTGTTATTGCTGCCACCGAACCCAAAGCCGAGTTGCGGAAAATATCGAGACCGTGCCTTCATCATTGCGTTGCGCGCTTGAACGAACCGTTCAGCTGTTGCCTGCAAGTCTGGATTGGCTGCAATCCCCTGCTCTATAAGACCGTTTAGAATTGGATCGTTATAGAGTGTCCACCAGTCGGGCCGGAGCGCATCATCCGACGGTTTAGCCTTGACGAAAGAACTCGTTCCCTCCCAGGAATCCGGAACCACAAATTCAGGCGCTTTATACTCGGGTGACAGATCGAATGCGGGAAAGGGAATGCTGGCGCAAGCCGCCAGGCTGGCCAGAAGTAAAAAACTGCCAAACCTTACCCCGAGACGACAGAAATGTGAAATGTGGGTTCCTTTTTTACGCCGCAAGTCAATCATGATTAGTGTCATGGTGCATGTGATCCGTTTAACGCTTGTTTTACCCTCGGATCTGGCATTTCCGAATGTGAGGCTGGTTTCGATGACTCCGGCGCCGGCTCTTTTGGCTCGTTGATCATGTCGTATCCCGGTGCAGGCGCAACAATGGTCACCTTGTCACCTTCAAGTATGGCAGCGCTGGGATTGTTTATAATCCGGTCCTCTGTTGAGATGCCCTCGCTTAATTCGACAGTAGCGTCGAGGATTCTTTGTATTTTGATCGGCTTGAAGTGAACAGTGTTGTCGTCTTGCACCACGGCCACTCGCGTCCCCATCTCATCAAATACCAGTGCGCTGGATGGGATGGAGAGGTGTCTATTTTCAACATCCACGGTCAGATTGACTGATGCATAGGAACCCGGCCACAGATCCTTCTCTTCGTTTTCAATCACGAATTGGGTGACCACCGTACGTGTACTCACATCGAAGCCGCGGGCAGTAGTCAAAAACTCGGCTTCAAATTTTCGACCGGGAAATTGGGGCACAGTGAGATTGGCTTTCAGGCCGTCATGCATCAGGGCGCCGAACCGCTCGGGCACACTGACAAACAAACGCAACCGGGTGATGTCCGCGACAGTAAAAAGATTACGGACCTCCCCTTGCGGTGTACTGATCGTGCCTTCCTTATTGATGAAGTCTCCCACATTGATGGCGCGGTTGATGACTACGCCGTCATACGGCGCAATAATTGTTTTAAACCCGATCAATGCTTCAAAGTTGCGGACATTCTGCATAGCGGCATTGACCCTTGCCTGTTGGGCTTTTGCTTCGGCCACCTTTACCGAAATCGCCTGCTCGGATACCGCCTGGTTTTTGCGCAAGGCGATCCACCGGTCCGCAGTAAGTATGGCGAGGTCATTAAGGGCCACTTCCGTCGCCAGATCCGCCTTGGCTTGCCGGTATTGGGCATCGAGCGCCGGCGCGTTGATTTCGGCAAGGACATCTCCTTTCTTGACTCTCGCCCCCCAATCCGAATGCCACATCTTTACATACCCGGATACCTGGGCATAGATCGGCGCCTGGAACCATGCCTGGATCGTACCTGGAAGCTGGATGGTTTCTTGAGCAGGCAGGTGCTCGGCCTTGACGATAGCCACGGTCCGAACATCATTCTGCATCGCCTTTTCTGTTAAAGAATCCATATGATTACGGGATTCCATGACTCGGTAACCCAGATAGACAACACCAAGAACTACCGCAAGAATCACAATACCTTTTTGACTTGATTTTTTCATATCAGGAATTTCCGAGTTGAGGAACAATCTCTTTGTCGCCAGGAACGCTTTCCTTGTCTTTAGGAGCGCTTCGTGCGTAATACATGATGGCAT
The DNA here is from genome assembly GCF_900101945.1 of Nitrosospira sp. Nsp13. Taxonomy (NCBI): domain Bacteria; kingdom Pseudomonadati; phylum Pseudomonadota; class Betaproteobacteria; order Nitrosomonadales; family Nitrosomonadaceae; genus Nitrosospira; species Nitrosospira sp. Nsp13. Next base: position 114,038 of record NZ_FMVD01000010.1, read on the forward strand.
ACACAGCCGGGACAAAGAACAGGGTATATACCGTTGCAAACATCAAGCCGCCAATGACTGCACGGCCGAGCGGCGCATTGGTGGAGCCTCCCAAAGCCATCGGAAGCATGCCCATGATCATGGCCGCCGCAGTCATCAGAACAGGTCGAATGCGGGCTTTGCCGGACTCGATGGCGGCCAGCAGCGGGTCGCCGTGCGCTTCGATACGCTCCAGCGCATAGGCCACGACCAGTATGGAATTTGCCGTAGCCGTCCCCATGGCCATGATGGCGCCTGTCAGGGCCGGAACGGAAATATTCGTCTGGGTGAGGAACAGGGCCCAGGCAATGCCTGCCAAAGCGCCGGGAAGGGCTGTAATGATGATGAAGGGAACCAGCCATGATTGAAAATTGACGACAAGCAAGAGATAGATCAGCACGACAGCTGCTACGAGACCGATAAGCAGTTCGCCATAAGTAGTAACCATATTCGCGGCCTGGCCGGCGATTTGGACGTCGGAGCCGCGGGGTACTTCTCCGTCCATCTCCGCGACGATTTTCTTGACGTCATCCAGCACGTCGCCCAGCCCCCGCCCTTCGGCGGATACATACACTTCAACCAACGGCATGATGCCCCTGTGGGTGACCAGGCCGGGCGTGCCTACCGGCGTTTTCTGCGTCAGGTTGCCCAGGAGCTGATAATCCTGATCCAGGCCGGTTTCGCCCTCTCGCTTGACAGGAATCCTGTTCAATTCATTGGTGCTTGAGACAAAAGGTTGAGGCTGATAGATGTTGATCTGGTATGACATGCCTGTCTTCAGGTCCAGCCAGTATTTCTGGTCGATCTGCTGGGTTCCGTTGGTCGTTATCAGCATATTCAGGGCAATATCGGATTCGCTCCTGTCGACACCGAGTCCATATGTCCTTTGGCCTTCAACAAACAAGGTGGGCGTGCGCATGGTTTGCTGGATCACCACGTCGGAGGAGCCGGCGATTTTACGCAGCTTGCCTTGCAATTTGCGCGCGTATTCGTAGTTTGCGTAGATATCCATCCCGTTAACCTGAACAGTAATCGGAGAGGGGGCACCGAAATTCAGGATTTTCGCTATCAGATCGGCTGGCTGAAAGGTGAATTCGCTCCCCGGATAGCGCTCCTTCAGACCTTTATGGATAATTTTCCGGATATCCCACACGGCTGATTTGTCGTCGAACAGGGTGATCGTCAGGTCGCAGTCCTGCGTGCCGATCGTGGGCGTCGGAATAAAGGCCAGGTTATGCGGCCCGACGGGTAAGCCGCAATTGCTGATGACGCCTTCAACCTGCCCGGGAAGCATGCGCGAGATATCCTCCGAAACCAGCGTTGTAATGCGGTTTACGGCTTCTATCCGTGTGCCGAGAGGCGCCCGCATATGCATCTGGATGGTCCCCGACCTGACCTCGGGGAAAAAATCGCGGCCGTTGAAGTAGAACAGGACAAGGGAGAGGAGCGCGAAAGCCAGCATGATCGTTACGAACCGGCGGCGATTTTCAATGGTTCGTTCGAGCAGCCCGCCATACCAGGCGCAGAATTGAAGAAAGCGAGCCTCGAATGCCTCCTGGAAACGGGAAAAAATCCCCATATGATAATTTAACTTCTCCTTGAAACCGGCAGCCTTCCCCGCCGGCTTTTCCTCGCCATGGCCGCCTTCCTTTCCGTGCCCTTCCGCATGTCCTTCTCCGTGTCCTTCTGCGTGAGGATGCTTGATAAGATATTTCGCCATGGTCGGCACAAGCGTACGCGACAGGATGAAGGACGCCAGCATGGCGAATATCACCGCCAGCGCCATCGGCTTGAACAGATAGCCCGATACGCCGGAAAGCGTGAATAGCGGCAGCCAGACAATGCATATGCATAATGTGGCGAGCAGCGTCGGAATAACGATCTGGTTTGCCGCGTCGATGATTGCCTCATCGAGTTCCTTGCCCATTTCCAGGTGGGTATCGATGTTCTCGATCATCACCGTCGCATCGTCGACAAGAATCCCTACCGCCAGCGCCAACCCGCCCAGCGTCATGACATTCATCGACTCTCCCAGCACCTGCAGGAAGATGAGGGATGTTAAAATACACAACGGAATGGAAGTCGTAACGACTACCATGGGACGCCACGAGCCGAGCATGAGCATGACGATCAAACCGACAAGGATGCCGGCGATCGCCATCTCATGCGTCACCTCGTTGATGGATTCCCGTACGAAGACCGATGCATCGGTGATGATTCTAACGTCCACATGGGACGGTACGATTTCCTTGATGCGAGGAAGGGTTGCCCTGATGCCGTCGACCACGTCCAGGGTCGACGCCTCGCCGCTTTTCATGACGACAATAATGACGGCCTGTTTACCATCCACGATGACGGAGTTTGTTTGCGGCGGCCCTGCCAGCTGGACATCGGCGACGTCGCGCAAGAAAACGAACGAATTTCCTTCCCTCTTGATCGGAATATCGTTGAATTCCGGAATCTCCGGTGGCATCGCGTTTGTCTGGACCATCCAGTCGGTCTGCTTTATCTTCATATCGCCCGCGGGCAGCACGATATTCTGGCGATCGAAAGCCGCATGGACATCGGTTGGCGATATATTGCGAGCCAGCATCTTGTCTTGATCGAGGGATACCAGAAGCTGCTTGGGCTTTCCACCGTAAGGATGCGGAACAATCGCCCCGGGGATCACGACAATCAGGGGCCTTAGCTGGTTATAAGAAAGATTGTAAAGGTCTGCCGGCGTCATCTCGTCCGAGGTAACCTGCAGGCTGGCTACCGCTACCTGAGAGGCTTCCAGCCGCATGATCATGGGCGGCGAAATATCCGGCGGCAGCGCCTTGACAATCGTCTGGGCTATGGCTGTGACTTCCGCTTCTGCGCCAGGGAGGTTGGTGTGGGGCTGTAGAAAAATATTCGTGATACTGATGCCGTAGTAACACTGGCTGACGATGTCCGAGATACCTTCCACCGTCGAGGTCAAGAAGCGTTCGAAGAAAAAAGTGATCCGACCCGACACATCCGTCGGCAACATGCCGGCGTAAGCCCAGACCACGGAGATCACGGGAATCTTGATAGTGGGAAAGACGTCTGTTGGCGAGTGCCGTATCGCCCTGATTCCAAAAATGACGATCAGGATTGACAGGACCACGAAGGTGTAAGGTCTGCGCAACGCAATCAGTACTATCTGGTTCATACTATGTTTTCCCTTATACCTTCGTTAAAAAATTCATTTACCTACAATATTGCACGTAAGGATGAGGCAATTTTTTGTAAACCTTTATAAAACAATACAGTTACCTAAGCCGCATAAAGAAAGGAACTGTCACTGACGATTATTACGACTCAAGTTTAGACGTTCAGCCTCCAGCCCTTGCGCTTCCAGACGGTCTGAACAGGGTTATTGCCGATCCCTTGCCAAACCCAGGAGTTGATCGCCGGGCAGAATATCGCGGGAGAATGGGAGGGGCGGGAGTCGGACCGCCACCGTTGTTCCAGAGAATCTCGTCCCCTGGCCGGCATCGTCCGGGTCCGGTTTGCGCCAGGCGCTATCATCCGATTCGTCTTCGTTATGTATTGCCCGATCGCTGCGTCGGCGTATATCTCGGCAGATTGCGATGGCCAGATTGGCTGCCCGATATCGATAAGGTGGACGTTACAGTATCGGTCCTCGGTATCGAACCGTAGCTGGTTAGGAAGTGTTTTGGCAATTAAGAGGAAGATGGCGCCGAAGGCTGCAGTAGCGGGATTGTTTCCCGACGCAATGGCAATCGCCGCAGCGACCGAGGATATTTTTGCGATATTTTTGCGTCTCCCGGTTTCGCCGACTTGAAGGGTGGGAAAGCTCTGGAAGCTCTGAAGCTTGTTGGTATGCTCCAAGGCATAATCAAATCCAATCTCGGCGGCCTCGTCGTCTGTCTTTCCGACAGCCCGGGGGAAAACAACTTGGCACATTGTCAGGATCTGGTTTACGTTCAGGCCGCAAGCTCCAAAGATCGTCGCCGATGCAGCCACGGCTCCGCAGGCGATTTGCTGGGGGCGAGTGCCTGCTGCGGCCCATTTCGCCGCATTTGCCACCGCGTTCGAGATGGCCTGGCTTACGACTCGCATGTTGTCCGCATTCAGGAGTCCTATGACTCCCCCTGAGTGGTCCTTGTCGTAGTGGCTGACGAGAATATGATCGAGGGGGTAACCGTAACCTCTGAGGATGGGATCGATAAAGTTGTGGACTGTCTCCGCATACCCAAGCAGTCCACCATCGATCAATATCGTTCGGTGTCGCCCGGCTGCCACATCTGCCGCAACAACGAACGCACTTTCTCCCTGCCTGACGTCAATCGTATGGATGGTGAGTTGCAGAGCCATGAGCTTCCAAGTTCTCCCTTCCAAGATAAACAAATAATTCTCACACCTGAGAGCGTTTTGCTGCTTGCTATCGACTGATCAGCGTAGGCTTAAGTTACCATGCCTCCTGTCAGAGGAATATGATGTATTGGTGGTCATTTTGTGAATCCTGTCAAGGAGATATGATGTATTGGTGGTCATTTTGTGAATCCTGCAGCCTGAATCATTCAAGAAGCGTTGGCGGCTGCAGAGCCTCGTATGAGAGGGGAAGTGCTGACCGAAGCGCAGGTTTCTGCTCTGGAGAAGAAGCAGGACGGCCTGTCTTTCACCACTGGAAACACTCATGCTTTTATCACCGATCCCAAGGGATGGGTATGAGAGACCGTGGTACTTTAGGCGGGTGTACAGCGTAGCCTGAGATATCAACGATACGGGGCAGGTCGTGGGTTTGTCTGGCACAGGCCGTAGAGGGCATTCATCATCCGGTCGTTCGTCGCCTGGTCGAACTTGCGAAACAGGCGCATCACCGCCTTGAAGTTGGGAAATCTCGGTTCATACGCGTTGTTTTTTAGCGGCGCCAAGGAAATCATCCAATATGGGGCCTGAGTCAAGGAGTTCGCTGGCGCCGGCGTGAAACTCGGGGTGCCATTGAAATGCGACGACATAGGATTCCCCGCGCATGCGGATGGCTTCGATAATGCCATCGCTGTCGGATACCGCCTCAACCAGCGAGTCCCGTCCCAGCCGTTTGATTGCCTGATGGTGAATGCTGTTGACAAGGTGTGTTTCCGTGTCTTTGTACAGTCCGGCCAGCCTGGAATTCTCCTCGATATGAATGGCATGCCGGTGCTGGTCGTATAGCACAGGGTCTACGTGTGAAATGGCATTGGGGTGTTCAGTGACAATATCCTGATAGAGACTTCCGCCCAGCGCAACATTGATAAGCTGCAGCCCGCGGCATATCCCCAGTATGGGTTTGCGCTGTACCACACATTCCCAGAATAGCTCTATTTCGTAAAGATCCCGCACCCGGTCACCTGACCACTCCGGTCGCGCGGGGATTTCGCCATAAGAGATGGGGCTGACATCCGCGCCGCCTTGCATCACCAGGCCATCTATTTCCTTGACATAGTCGCTCACACGCACACTGGAGCGTTCCACGCCCCCCGACTCTATGGCAGGCAGCATAAAAACCAGCGCACCGCGGCGCATGATCCAGTGGGCAACAGTCTGCTCAAGATACTGTAGGGTTTTGTTGCGGAAACCTAGTTCCGCGGGTGGATGATGCAGGATACGCGGCGACAGGCCGATACGTAGCGGGCGTGTCATGTGAGGCGGCTACGGATCCTCAGTTACTCATCCACAAATCGGCCTGCAGCTGCATGACATCGCCGAGATTGTGTTCACGCGCATAAGTCTGGCGCAACCAGTTTGTGCCGTTGCCCGTAATAAGTAGCTCGCGAATACGTTCCATGGCTTCCATCGACCGTAATTCCGCAGCGTGGCCGGTGATGCGTGTCAGCATATCGGCTATATCATCGCGAATGCTGCGTTGTTCATGAGTGCGCGGATCGATAAAAATCCCTTCAAGTCCAAAACGGCAGGCCTGGAAACGATTGAATGTATAAACCAGATAATCGTCTTCTTCCGGAGCAACGCGCTGTTCCACCATAATGTAACGTGCCATCGCCTGGATATAGCAGGCAATGGCGGCGGCGATTTCAACGGTGAGCGGAGTATCGCATACCCTTACTTCAATGGTGCCGAACTCCGGTTTCGGACGAATATCCCAATAAAAATCCTTCATCGATTCAACTACACCGGTCGTGGTCATTTTTTCGAAGAATTGTTCGAAATCATCCCAGCGCAGTACGAAGGGCGCACGGCCGCTCAATGGGAAAGAAAACACCGAATTAAGGCGTGCCGAGGCAAATCCTGTGTCATGGCCTTGCACGAACGGGGAGCTGGCCGATAGCGCGATAAAGTGCGGTATATAGCGCGAGAGCATATGCATGAGATGGAGCGCCTCATCCGGACCGGTGCACCCGATATGGACATGCTGGCCGAATATGGTGAATTGCTTGGCCAGATAGCCGTACAGTTCGGATAGATGGTGAAAGCGAGGCGCATCAAAAATCTTCTGTTCGCTCCAGTGCTGGAATGGATGGGTACCGCCGCCGGCGACCGCTACATTGAGAAAACGTCCTGCATCCGATACCACGTTACGCAATGAACGCAACTCTTCGACCAACGCACCATATTCATGCTGTACCGAAGTATTGATTTCAATCATGCTGCGGGTCATTTCCGGTTTGACATCTCCGGGATGCGGAGTTCTTTCAATCCGGCGCAGCATATCGGGAGCTGAGGAAACCAGGTTGTAATCATTACAACTAAGCAGTTGCAGTTCAAGTTCCACACCGATACTTAAGGGCCGGGATGGTGCAAAGGACATCAGGCTCATGTTTTCTTCTCCGGTGTTTCCCCGGCTGACTTGAGCGCTTTTTGCACTAGAATGGGCCCCGACAACTCGAGTATGACGATGCAACTCATTAGCACCAGCCCCATTCCTGAGCCAAAGGCAGGAAACATGGCGCTTGTATCCAGCGTCAGTAGAAGCGCAACACTGGACATGGGTGCAAGCGCAATACCCAAAGCCATGGTTTGGCGCAGGCCAATACCACTGTAATGCCCCAGTATGAGTACGGACAACAATTTCGCGGCCGAGCGTACGATAATGAGCAACAAGACCAACAGCAGGCCTGAGCTTAGGCCCCCGAGGTCAGCTGCCAAACCATTGGCAATAAACATCAGTACCACCAGGACGGCGCCGGCGGAACCAAAATGGGGCGGAAAAGTTCGTGGACGCTGGCGCTGGTAGCGTGTAATCAGACCGGCCGCGAGTAATACGAGGATGGGGCTGAGCTTGAGTGTTGACGCCATGATAGTCGCGAATGCAATCATGCCGAACAAGATAAAGGAAAAAGTTTCCTCATGTTGTCCTACGTAATGATGGATGCGTTCAAACGTAATACCGAACAGCCATGCCAGCAGGGCCGATCCACTGATGAGATAGAGTGGGGGCAACACGGAGTGAACAAAGCCCGTGCCGGTTTCGCCATGCATGAAAGCGACGGCCAGCTTATGAAAAATAACGGCATAGATACAATTAAGCGCGGTCATGAGCAGAAGCCGGTCAGTCACTTGACCTTGGGCGCGTGATTCGGTTACGGTGCGTACCACGATGGCGGGCGAAGTGGCAATTGTAATGGTGGCGACAACCGCCGCAGTGATGCCGGGAATGTCGAACCACGACAGCAGTAAAAACACAGCAAAAAAAGTGGTAATCGCTTCCAGCAGACTGGTAGCGGCGATCCAGGGATTGGCTTTAAGCCAGCGCAGATTCACCTTGCTTCCCAGTTCGAACAGCAGAATACCGAGCGCCAGATCAACCACTAGCCGCCATTCGACATCCGGCAGCTGTGGGATCAGGCCCAGTCCGCCGGGACCCAGCAGTAGTCCAATACCGATATAGCCGACGATACGCGGCAATCTCGCGTAGCGCACCAGTGCTTCGCCCACAAGCACGGCCACCACCAGCGAAAGCGCAAGCCAGAGCGCGGGGCTGACAGATAACGGCCAGAGTGGAAGGTAACTGGACCAGGTCATGGGGGAGTACGGAAGAACAGCAGGAAGGTGCCTGTTCCAATAGCGTCGAACGTTATTTTCAGATGCATCCGGCCTCCTTTGGGATAATGCGGATGTTCGGTCTGTACCCTGAGAACCTTACGGAATCCCTAGATTGGACCCCAGCTTGTATTAATCCGGTGAGGCTGATTGTGGTGAGGTACTGACTCGATATCGGATGAGATGCCCCGGATTATAAACCATGAATGAGAAGAGGTATAACCCTGGGCGTGATTTGGCGTAAGAATCAGGGAAATGAAATAGACCTTCCCTCTCCACGGTACCGAAGTGTACCGGACTGTAATTTTTGATTAGGGCCTGTTAACACTTATTTTGTACCCGCGACGGCGACGGATTTCATCCAGCACGAGGCATGAGCCGCGCGGCGGAGCGGGCCCCCGTAAGCGGCGAGTAACGAAGGGCTGGAGGAAATCCGTCCCGTCCCTTTGGGGTGTGTAGCAACGCGGGTGCAAAATAAGTGTTAATAGGCCCTAAACAGTCAGCACAAGGAAAAATCCATTTCATTGCCCTGCAAAACGGGTGGAGAATCGCATCGATAAATCCACTGCGTTGATATCCTTGGTAAGACTGCCGACCGAAATTCGATCCACCCCGGTTTCCGCTATAGCACGAACGTTTTCCAGCGTGATTCCTCCCGATGCCTCCAGCACTGTTTTCTTATTAGTCAATTGTGCGTTCAGTGCAACCGCCTCGCGCAATCCGTTGAGATCAAAATTATCCAGAAGAATCATTTTTGCCCCGGCATCGAGGGCGTTGCGCAAGTCATCCAGCGTTTCCACTTCAATTTGAATGAATACCCCCGGAGGAGCAACTTCTTCCGCTGCACGCAGGGCCCGGTCGATGCTGTCTGCCGCGATAATATGATTCTCCTTGATGAGTATGCCATCGTATAAACCCAAACGATGGTTCGTACCGCCGCCGCATCTGACCGCGTATTTTTGTGCCAGCCGCAGTCCGGGCAGGGTCTTGCGAGTGTCCACGATCTTTGCTCCGGTTCCCGATACCGCCTCCATGTAATATCGCGTTTGTGTTGCGACCGCCGATAGTAATTGCAGAAAATTCAGCGCGGGGCGCTCCGCCGTAAGTAGTATGCGGGCATTCCCGGTTATCCGGCACAGTTCTTGTCCGGCATTAATTGCCATGCCGTCCTGTGCCAACCAACACAATTCGATTTCCGGCGCCAGATGCCAGAAACATGCTTCAAACCATTTTGTACCGCATAATACCGCGTTTTCTCGGCTGATAACGCTGGCAGTGGCGGTCTTCCCGGCGGGAATCAGAAGCGCCGTGAGATCACCCGTACCGATGTCTTCGATTAGCGCCTGGTTGACGTTATTTTTGATCGCTGTTTCCAGATCCATGAAATTATTCTGAGACCTTCTTATTATGTTTGCGGGAATGGAGTATTTTAGCCGAATGCGATGGTGGAGGGCGTTATGTCTGAGGTACTCAAGGTAGTTTCCTACGGTTTTGGCACGATCCTTGGTTTGATCCTGATCGGGATCACCGTGTTCTGGTTTATCCGGGATATAACCCAGAAGAAGCATTCCATCCTGCGGAACTATCCCGTCATTGGGCATCTGCGATTTCTCTTCGAGAAGCAGGGGGAATATTTCCGCCAATACTTCTTTTCCGGTGACAGGGATGAGATGCCTTTTAATCGCGCTACCCGGACGTGGGTGTACAAGAATGCAAAGAACGAGGGCGGTATCGTGGGGTTCGGTTCTACCAACGATCTGCGCGAGCCCGGCTCGATCATTTTCGTCAATGTCGCTTTTCCGGTACTGGAGCGTGAGCGGCTGCCGACCCCGTCGCTTACAATCGGGGACGCCTATTGCGAACATCCTTTCCATGCCAAATCCATAATCAACATCAGTGGCATGAGCTATGGCGCAATCTCGGCACCCGCCGTGCGCGCGCTGTCGCTCGGTGCGGCGGAGGCGGGATGCTGGCTGAATACAGGGGAGGGTGGGCTCGCGCCTTATCATCTGGAGGGGGGCTGCGACATCGTTATGCAAATCGGTACCGCCAAGTACGGTATTCGTAATCACGACGGCAGTTTTTCACCGGCACGGGCGAAGGAACTCGCCAGGGTAGTCAAGGCATTTGAAATAAAGCTCTCCCAGGGCGCGAAACCCGGCAAGGGCGGGATGCTGCTGGGCGTCAAAGTGACCGATGAAATCGCTACTATTCGGGGCATTCCCGTCCACCATGATTCCATCAGTCCCAATCGTCATATGGATATCAGTAATGTGGATGAACTGCTCGACAAGGTTGCTTATATTCGCGAACTCACCGGGCGTCCGGTGGGCGTTAAGGCTGCCATTGGCGGTTGGCACTTTATCAATGAATTATGTGACGCGGTGAACCGCCGAGGTCTTGAATATGCCCCGGATTTTCTTTCCATTGATGGCGGCGAAGGTGGCAGCGGCGCCGCGCCCCAGACCCTGTTCGACCACATGAGCTTGCCCATTGCCGAAGCATTGCCGCGAGTGGTGGATGCATTACTGCAATCGGGCTTGAAGAACCGCGTACGCGTGATCGCGGCAGGCAAGCTGGTGACTGCCGCGCGGGCGGCATGGGCGCTATGCGCAGGGGCGGATTTCATCAATAACGCCCGTGGTTTCATGTTTTCACTGGGCTGCATCCAGGCTATGCGTTGCCATACCAATACCTGCCCCACTGGCGTCACTACCCATAACAGACGTTTGCAGCGCGGCCTCGTGGTGGAAGAAAAATACTTGCGTGTGGCCAATTACGCCAGAAACATGAATAAGGAAATCGATATGATCGCCTACTCCTGCGGCTTGCATCATGCCCGCCAACTGAAGCGCGAGCATGTACGTATCGTGGAAACCGCAGGCAAAAGCGTGGCGCTCAACATCCTGTATCCTTATCCGGAAGAGCCTCAGCATTGAACCCGGGAAAGCAGGGATTGCTCCAGTGTACTATCTTGAAATTGGGGCTCAGCTCCCAAATATAGTTGTCATCCCTAATTGACCGAGGAAATCTCATGCGTTTCGACAAGTTAACCACCAAATTCCAGCAGGCGCTCGCCGATGCACAGAGTATCGCGGTGGGCCAGGATAATCCCTATATTGAACCGCAACATCTGTTGCTTGCGCTTTTGCAGCAGGAGGACGGCGCAACGACTTCACTGCTGCAACGGGCTGGTACGAACGTTCCGCCCCTGCGCGAGGCATTGAAAAAAGCGATAGAACGTTTACCCAAGGTCGAAGGTACTGGAGGAGAAATCAACGCCTCACGCGAGCTTGGCAATCTGCTCAATCTTGCCGACAAGGAAGCGCAGAAACGGAGCGATCAGTTCATCGCATCAGAAATGTTTTTGCTGGCGGTGTGTCAGGACAAAGGTGAAACGGGAAATTTGTTAAGACAGCACGGCGCCAATCGAGCAGCGCTGGAACAAGCGATTAGCGCGGTGAGAGGAGGCGAGAACGTAGGCAGCGCGGAAGCCGAGGGCAGCCGTGAGGCCTTGAAGAAATATACGCTTGATCTTACCGAGCGCGCACGCGCGGGCAAACTTGATCCAGTCATCGGGCGTGATGATGAAATCCGCCGTACCATTCAGGTATTGCAGCGGCGCACCAAGAATAATCCGGTTCTGATTGGCGAGCCGGGTGTGGGCAAGACCGCCATTGTCGAAGGCCTGGCGCAGCGCATCATCAATGGTGAAGTACCGGAAACTTTGAAGGACAAGCGGGTGCTCTCGCTGGATATGGCTGCATTACTGGCTGGAGCCAAGTACCGTGGCGAATTCGAGGAACGTCTGAAATCTGTTTTGAAGGAGATTGCCCAGGCTGGAGGCAGTGTCATTGTTTTTATTGACGAGCTTCATACCATGGTGGGCGCGGGTAAGGCGGAAGGCGCCATCGATGCGGGAAATATGCTCAAACCCGCGCTGGCCCGCGGCGAGCTGCATTGCGTGGGCGCCACCACACTGGACGAATATCGTAAATATGTCGAAAAGGATGCCGCGCTGGAACGGCGTTTCCAGAAGGTGCTGGTGGATGAGCCGACAGTGGAAGCGACTATTGCTATCTTGCGCGGATTACAGGAAAGATACGAGCTGCATCACGGTGTCGATATTACTGATCCGGCCATTGTGGCTGCGGCTGAACTCTCTCACCGCTACATCACCGATCGCTTCCTGCCGGATAAAGCCATCGATCTGATCGATGAGGCGGCGGCAAGAATTCGTATGGAAATCGACTCCAAACCGGAGTCGATGGACAGGCTCGACCGGCGTCTTATCCAGCTCAAGATCGAGCGCGAAGCGGTCAGGAAGGAAAAGGATGAAGCCTCGCAGAAGCGCATGAATTTACTGGAAGATGAAATAATGAAGCTGGAGCGCGAGTACGCCGATCTGGAAGAAATCTGGAAGGCGGAAAAATCGCAAGTGCAGGGTTCTCAGCATATCAAGGAGGAGATGGAAAAGGTCAAGCTGGAGATAGAAGCGGCTACGCGAAAAGGAGATTGGCAAAAAGTTTCGGAACTGCAATACGGCCGTATTCCACAATTGGAAGCCCAATTGCAATCGCAACTCAACACCCAGGAGCGCCAGAGCGGAACGCCTGGGCAAAGCGGTGTAGAAAATAAGCCGAGGTTGCTTCGCACTCAGGTGGGTGCGGAAGAAATCGCTGAGGTGGTTTCCCGCGCGACCGGCATCCCCGTTTCTAAAATGATGCAGGGCGAGCGTGAAAAACTTCTGCATATGGAGCAGAAACTGCATGAACGGGTGGTGGGCCAGGATGAAGCGGTCCGCCTGGTATCCGATGCCATCCGCCGCTCGCGAGCCGGGCTTTCGGATCCCAACCGGCCTTATGGTTCTTTTTTATTTCTTGGACCCACCGGCGTAGGTAAAACGGAGTTGTGCAAGGCACTGGCGGGGTTTTTATTCGATTCCGAAGATCATTTGATTCGCATCGACATGTCCGAGTTTATGGAAAAGCATTCGGTTGCGCGGTTGATCGGGGCGCCACCCGGTTATGTGGGTTACGAGGAGGGGGGCTACCTTACCGAAGTGGTACGCAGAAAACCTTATTCGGTGATTCTGCTGGATGAAGTCGAGAAGGCGCATCCCGATGTATTCAATGTCCTGTTGCAGGTTCTCGATGACGGGCGCATGACTGATGGCCAGGGACGCACTGTGGATTTTAAAAATACGGTAGTTGTCATGACTTCCAATCTCGGTTCGCAAATGATCCAGCAAATGGCGGGCGACGATTACCAAGTCATCAAGCTGGCGGTGATGGGCGAAGTGAAAACCTATTTTCGTCCTGAATTTATCAATCGTATCGATGAGGTGGTGGTATTTCATGCGCTGGATGAGAAGCACATTCAATCCATCGCGCGAATACAGTTGCAATACCTCGAAGCGCGGCTGGCAAAGCTCCAGATGAACCTGAACGTATCGGATGCCGCGTTGGCAGAACTTGCCCAAGCTGGTTTCGACCCGGTTTTCGGCGCTCGTCCGTTGAAGCGCGCGATCCAGGCACAGATCGAGAACCCGTTGGCAAAAGAAATACTGGAGGGCCGCTTTGGCGCCAACGACATCATCACCGTGGATTGCCGAAACGGAGCGATCGTTTTCTCGAAGGCATGATCCTGAATCGGGCAGTTGACCGATCATATTTCATATAGAAGCGCGGGATTGGACAGCGCAGGGGATGCCGCGACCACCCATCCCACTGCGGATTGTCCTTTTCGGATTCGTCCGATAGCGATGCGTGGCATGATATCGCGAATATTCTTGGGAGTTGCGAGATTCAGGTAAAATATCGCTTTTTTGCCGGATAGATGTCATGCGTAGTGTGGAAATGAGAGGTAGTCTGGTCGCTATTGTTACGCCGATGCACGAAGACGGCGGACTGGATCTGGAGCGTTTCCGCGCCCTGATTGATTATCATGTGCGGGAAGGAACCGACGGCATCGTGGTGGTTGGCACTACGGGCGAGTCTCCAACAGTCGATTTCGATGAACATCGACTCCTCATCAGTATCGCGGTGGAGCGTGCTGCCGGGCGCATGCCGGTGATTGCCGGTACGGGTGCGAATTCCACGCGGGAAGCTATTGATCTGTCGGTCTACGCGAAAGATGCGGGTGCGGACGCGAGCTTGTCTGTGGTTCCTTATTATAATAAACCCACCCAGGAAGGTTTATACCGGCACTTCCGGGCAGTGGCGGAAGCGGTGGATATTCCGCAGATTCTGTACAATGTGCCCGGCAGGACGGTGGCGGATCTGGCCAATGATACCGTGCTGCGGCTCGCCGAGATTCCCAATATTATCGGCATCAAGGATGCGACCGGTGACATGGGGCGTGGCTTTGATCTGTTGTGCAGGGTTCCGCGGGATTTTTCGGTTTATAGCGGAGATGATGCAAGCGCCCTGGCGTTGCTGTTACTTGGCAGTCACGGCGTGATTTCGGTCACTGCCAATGTTGCGCCAAAGCTGATGCATGAAATGTGCATCGCGGCGCTAGCGGGGGATCTTGCCGCGGCCCGTGCCGTCAACGCCAAGCTGTTGAGGTTGCACCAGGATTTATTTATTGAAGCCAATCCGATCCCGGTAAAGTGGGCAGTCGCCCAAATGGGGCTGATAGGTCCCGGCCTGCGTCTGCCTTTGACGTCACTGTCGGATCAATATCATCAGATTGTCAGAGAAGCGATGGATCAGGCTGGGATAGTCCTATAAATGTGCGGGTGAAATTTGCGATCCAGAGGAGTTGAGTGTTACACATAAGATGGCGGATAGCGGTTGCGTTATGCCTGGCGGCAATGATGGCAGGCTGTCATATACTGCCGGAAGCAAAAAAAATCAATTACAAATCGGCGGGTAAGCTTCCGCCACTGGAAGTGCCGCCTGATTTGACCGCGCCCGGTACGGATGAACGTTATGTTGTGCCCGATATCAATCCATCGGGAAGTGCGACCTTCTCCGCTTATAACAAAGAGCGCAACAAGCAGCCTGCTGCTGGTGGTGGTGGCACTTCTGTTTTACCTGCCTCTCCGGATGAAGGCGTGGTGCGCATGGAACGTTCCGGGACTCAGCGCTGGCTGGTGGTAAGGGGGGAACCGGAAGCAATATGGCCCGTTGTAAAGGAGTTCTGGCACGAATTGGGTTTTCTCATCAAGATAGAAATGCCGGCAACCGGCGTGATGGAAACCGACTGGGCGGAGAATCGCGCCAAGATTCCGGATGATCTTATTCGCAACGCTCTTTCCAAAATTCTGGATACATTATATTCGACCGCCGAGCGTGACAAGTTTCGTACCCGTCTGGAACGGGGGGAAGGGGGCACCACCGAAATTTATATTAGTCATCGTGGCATGGACGAAGTGATGGAGGGCAATGTCCGCACAGTATGGCAGCCCCGTCCGCCCGATCCCGAGCTGGAAGCCGAGATGCTTGCCCGTCTGATGATGCGCTTTGGCGTTGAGGAAGAACGCGCCAGAACAGCATTGGCTAATTCTGGCACTGTCCAGGAGCGCGCCCGCATCGACCGTGAAAAGGGTGGGATACTTACCTTGAACGAGCCATTCGACCGCTCCTGGCGCCGCGTTGGATTGGCGCTTGACCGTATCGGCTTTACTGTCGAGGATCGTGATCGTTCCCAAGGTATTTATTTCGTGCGCTATATCAACCCTGATGCGGATAATCGTACTGGCGGCGGTATGCTTTCGAAACTTCTCTTCTGGCGCGACGATGCCAGCGACAAGCCGGATCAATACCGTATCCAGCTTAGCGAGGCGGAAGCAGGCAGCGAAGTCAAGGTGCTTAATAAGGACGGTGAGCCGGAGAAATCCAATACCTCGGGGCGAATACTGAATCTCCTCTATGAACAGTTGAAGTGATCGATATCAAATTCCATTGCGTACCGCATGCTCTGTAAACGGGAACGGATGCATCTCCCGAGAAAGAGAACCCTCTACTAAAATAGCGGAACATGAAAGCCCTGTTTTTTCTCCGTCATTATAACGACATTGATCATATTACCCCGGTGATCTACAAGTGGATTGATTCGGGGCATACATGCGATATTGTGCTGATAGGAAACTCGCGGTTTCGCAATGACTACCGCATTGAATTTCTGCGCAAGCTCACTGGCGTGCGCATGGCCCACATCAGAGACCTGTTGCCGCCGGTTGAATTTGCCCGCTGGTTTCTGCAGACGCTGCTACTGATCCGCAGCTTGCGGCGCCCTTTCATAGGCCCGATCATGGCGGCACTGGCGAAATCATATGACGCCAAGCAACGCGCACCGGTATGGAACAGTACCGCCCAACGCCTGCTAACCCGCAGCTTTGGGGACGCGCAGGAAGGTGTGGTGGTATTTGACTGGATCGAAAGAAATTCCTCCATCTGCCTGGAATGGGTCAAGATAGTCCTCTCGACAGCGCGCACCATGGGACTTGGCACCGTATCGCTGCCGCATGGAGACAGCCCGCA
>NZ_FMVD01000020.1:0-34389 GCF_900101945.1 Nitrosospira sp. Nsp13
TGGGTAAGCCGGGTATTGCTGGAGATGGCAGCTGCCAGGTCCTGCGGCTGAAAAGCGTAGCGAACTGCCAGGGCGAGCGTCCGCCCTATCGCTTCAGTGGTGTCGGCCTGTCCCCCTATTTGCCCCCAGGGCAGGTTCTGCTGGATACGCTTGCGCCAAGCGTCACGGATCGATTGCTGGGTATATCCACCCGGGCCGTTCACAGGCATGCCATTCAGCAACGGGAAGATTTCCTCATCCATTCGCCGGCAGAAATCCGCTTCATCATAGCCACCGCGCTCGACGAGCGAGCGCAGCACGAGTTGGAGAATGATGCCCCCTTGGGAGAGTTGGCCCGCTTTGAGACCACTATGATAGCGGCCGGGCTTGGGATCCGCATAGATCGTGATCCAGTCGCCATAGTCATGGCGGAGCACCGCCAAGTCATAGTACCAGTGGGGCCCGAGGCCTAAGGCATCCCCGATAAAGGCACCCATGATGGCGCCGGCGGCGCGGTCCTGTATGGCGGGGTCGGACATGTTCTGATTCTCCTGTCGGTTAATTTCAATTATCTGAATAAACCTTTTGCAGGCTTGGTAGTATCCCTGGTAGCTGTGGTCTTTGGGAGGCTGGGGAATAATAGGCAGGCGGCGAGATTGAGGCCATGGTCGAGAGATTGAACGTGGGATGCCGTGAAGTAAGGTGACGGTTGAGGCCACCCACTGTGAATGCGTAGAGAGGACTGCATCCCCTCGAGCGCATAAGGAACGGTTTCACGCTCATTCGGTCGATTGTGGCAGATGGTTCGTGAACGTTTTGACGAGTGGCGTTGGCCCGCCAAGGGTGAAGGCGATCGCTCGCGCTGAGGACATTTCGGGCAGCGTAGGATAAGTTGGCACCCCGGGACTTGGCGGCGCTGTCCCTGTTCAATTGGGAGCACGTGAACCCGTGTGATCGGCTGATCTCGATGTGCAAGCGCGATTGTCTCTCTGTGGGAGTTGATTTGGGCGCCGCGGACATGAGTATTACGTCCACCCCAACCTTGAACTGAGCCTCGTATGTCATAGCATCGTTCTTAGGGAATCAGGACAACCTTGCGGCAATCCTCCTCTTTTTTATCGAAAATCTTATAACCGGTCGCGGCTTCAGCAAGGGGAAGGCGATGGCTGATGATAACGTTTGGGTGTAATTTCTCGGTTTCAATATACCTAAGCAGGTCCGGCAAGAAGCGTTGCACATGAGTCTGGCCCATTTTGAATATCAGGCCTTTCTCAAACGCGTCCCCAAATAGGAACCCATGTATAAACCCAGCATAAACACCTGGCACGCTAACGATGCCTCCTCGACGTGTTGCTGCAATACACTGACGCAGGGCTTGTCCGCTACTGCCTTCGAGTTTCAGGTCGGTCATCACGGTTTCGAGCACACTGCCTTTGGCTTCAAAACCTACCGCATCGATAACCGCGTCAACACCTCTGAAGGCTGTATTTTCGATAATGACTTCCGCAGGATCGACCTCATCGAAATTGATGGGAAAGATATTATATGTTTGGCGGGCAAACTCAAGCCGATAGAGATGGTGGTCGACCATAAAGATTTTTTCCACTCCTAGCATGCGGGCGCAGGCGGCAGCCATCAAACCGACGGGGCCGGCACCAAAAATGGCAATACTCGCCCTAAGGCCGACATCCGCATTAACAATCGCCTGATATCCCGTTGGTAAAATATCGCTCAGGAATAGTACCTGCTCATCGGCAAGAGTATCTGGAACTTTAATTGGTCCTACATTGGCTTTTGGCACCCGCACATATTCTGCCTGGCCGCCGGGTATACCCCCATAAAGGTGGCTAAATCCAAAAAGGGCAGCCCCTGAACGTATGTTTTTTTTGTTCAGGATTGCGCCGCGGTCTGGATTTGTGGTCTCACATGCCGAAAATAATTGCTTTTCGCAAAAGAAACAATGCCCACAAGCGATAACGAATGGAACCACTACCCGATCACCTTTTCGCAGATCAGTCACTTCAGATCCAGCATCAACCACCACCCCCATGAACTCATGTCCCAGGATATCTCCCTCTTTTAGTTGGGGGATTTTTCCTCTATATAAATGCAGGTCCGAACCACAGATTGCAGTAGCAGTAATCTGGAGAATAATGTCATCCGGTTTCTGAAGTATAGGATCAGGCACTGTATCGACGCGGACATCATGACTTCCGTGATAGGTGAGTGCGAGCATTATGATTTCTCCTTGAGCAGAACTTACTTCGCCAATTCCTTCTTGAATAAATTGAAAAAATTTAGGGGGCTGAGGGGTGGGGGCTTGGGATTTATGAAATAATTTAAGAATTATTCAAGGTTCATGGAATAACGCCCAGGCTGACAGCGAACCAAAAATCGGGATCCGTCCAGATATTTTCAACCTCAAAACCACCGCGTTGAAGTAGATCCTCCAGGCAATCAACTGTGTACTTATAGCTATTCTCTGTATGAATACGTTCCCCTTGATAAAACTGTAACGTCGTATCAAGAGCGTCGACTCTTACAGACTGAAGACAAGTGCTCTCAAGATGCAATTCAATACGGGAGGCCGTCTCATTCCAGAATGATACATGGCAAAAAGCATCCGGCTCGAAATGACCGCCAAGTTCGCGATTGATTCGGACGAGTAGATTCTTATTGAAAGAAGCGGTTACTCCCGCGCTGTCGTTATAAGCCGCATGCATGACATCTCTGTTTTTAACGAGATCTACGCCGAGCAGTAACTGATCTCCGCTTGATAAATGCTGAGCTATGTTTCGCAGTAGAGAAATAGCATCGTCCTGTTCCAAATTACCAATACTTGAGCCAATGTACAAAACGACACGTGGCGGAGTCTGCCGGGCGAGAAATGCTAAGTCTTCGAAATCCCCGACTTGGGGGTGTACTTTGACTGCTTCCAGTTCTCTTTCCATCTCATCTTTTGCCAATTGCAACGCCGCATCGGATACATCAAGTGGAAAATAATTAATGCTGAATTGCCGCCGCAACAGCGAGCGCAACAAAATTCGTGTCTTGGTTGCGGTGCCGGCGCCAAGCTCACCGACAGAAACATTTCGGCCGAGCCGAGCACATATTTCATCGGCATGAGTCATCAGTATGGCCGCTTCTGTACGCGTCGGGTAATATTCAGGCAAACAGGTGATTTGCTCGAACAAAGCCGAACCTTGGGCATCATATAGCAGCTTGGGCGGCAAACTTTTGGGCATTCGTGAAAGGCCGTCCAAGACATCCCCGGCTATCGCCGTTGCCTGATTCAATTGTTCATACGTGATCATAAGGTAGCCCCAATAGGCAACCGTCCATCATGTGCCAACCTGATTCCCGAGAATTGCCAGCGCATGTGCGGCGGAAAATAGTTACGATAAGATTTGCGCATGTGCGACACGGGGGTAATACAAGATCCGCCACGTAACACCATCTGGTTGCACATGAACTTTCCGTTATACTCACCCTCTATTCCTTCTGGAACGCAATAACCCGGATAGGCTGAATAGGGACTTGCGGTCCACTCCCACGTATCTCCAAAAATCTGTTGCAGACCTGTCTGCCTACCGGCCGTTCTGGGATGGTAATTTCCATCTTCCAAAAAATTCCCGGATAATTCGGTCGAGTCAGCTGCCACCTCCCACTCGAACTCTGTCGGTAACCGCGCACCCGCCCAGCGAGCGAATGCATCGGCCTCATAAAAACTCACATGGCAGACTGGCTCGCTGAGATTCAAGGGCAAAGTGCCTCTGCAAGTGAATTGGGTCCATTCATCGCCAACTTGTTCCCAGTAGAGCGGCGCGTTCCAGCTATGGGCACAAACATGGTCCCAGGCATCCGAGAGCCATAGCTCCGGTCGTCTGTAGCCGCCATCGGCCATGAACGTCAGATACTCTTTATTGGTAATGAGACGGGATGCCAGGCTGAAGGGTTTTATATAAGTAAAGTGTCGCGGCGATTCGTTATCAAATGCAAAGCCGCCCTTATCATGTCCAACCTCATAAATACCTTCGTTGAAATAATGCCATGTAAGTGACGGTATACCCCATTCCACACTCCGGATTTGGTTGGGCTGGTATCCAGGTCGCAACGGATTAGTCCAAAAAGCATGCTTGATGTCGGTAATGATGAGTTCCTGATGTTGTTGTTCATGATTCAGGCCTAATTCGAGCAACTGCAAGATCCTGGGAGACGCATCATGATGCAAAAGATCACGGATATCATCATCCACATAGTTGCGATAAAGAAAAATTTGATCGAGGGTAGGACGCGAAAAAGTACTGCGGATAGTTCGATCTGGGTGGTTTCCCAGTCGCTTATAGTACGAATTGAAAAGGGCAGTGAAGCGTGCATCGAACGGAATGTAATCCCGCACATACGGCTTTAGAATAAACGTCTCGAAGAACCAGGTCGTATGCGCGATATGCCATTTTGTCGGGCTCGCCTCAGGCATGGATTGAACCATCTGGTCATCTGGCGTAAGCGTTTCCACCAGTCTCAAAGTTTGAGTACGTACTTCTGCGTATCTCTCTAACCAGTTATACGGTAGTGATAAGGACATGGACTGCATATCGGGGGCTGTGGTCATGGCAAACTTATCTCCTTGTCGAATCAAAACCCTCTGAGATTGTTCTTGCATGGATATGGGTAGTTTCTAACCAGAATTTTATAAAATTAGGTGAAGGCCGTATGCTTTATACATAAGCCTGATAAACGGAGGAGGCTACATTCCGAAAGCTTATATAAATATCACCGTTGATTCTGTACGCTGGCAGACACAAGAAACATTCGGGTAGAAATCAATTGGGATGTATTGCTTAGTCCGGGTACGGCAACGCTAAGGGTGGGACACCGCACAGATAAAGAAAAATTTTATTTTTAATATTCATTCACTTTAGCAAAATGGTTGGCGCGGAGGCGGACGTATATCGGTAAGTTGCTTCCTATTGGATGGTTCAAATGATTGCTACGGAAAATACCCAGCAAGAAAACCGAATAGGCAACTCATCAGCAGGAAGCCATCCGTTTTGGCTAAATATTAATAAGCGACATAACAAGTAATGGCAAAGGATAAAGTACAGCCTGATTTACTTAAACCCTACCGGGCTAAACGTAATTTCTCCATTACGTCGGAACCGAGGGGGGCAGATAAACTTGCTGCTAAAAATAAATCATCATTTTCGTTTGTCGTTCAGAAACATTGGGCGAGCCGCCTGCATTATGACTTTCGCCTGGAATTGGGGGGCACCATGAAAAGCTGGGCGGTCCCTAAAGGCCCCAGCTTTGATCCTCACGACAAACGCATGGCTGTTCACGTAGAGGACCACCCTATCTCCTATAACCGTTTTGAAGGGCAGATTCCGGCGGGGCAGTATGGGGCGGGAAAGGTCATCATCTGGGATAAAGGCACTTGGCATCCCTTGGAAGATGCGAAAAAAGGTTACCGCGAGGGGAAGCTCAAATTCGAACTACGAGGCCATAAGCTAAAAGGCACTTGGGCATTAATTCGGATAAAAAATAAGGAAGAGTCGAAACAGGAGCCTTGGCTACTCATCAAGGAGAAAGATGACTACGTGCGCCCAGCCAGTGAGTATAGCGTAGTGGATGAAAGGCCTGAAAGCGTAGCCAATCTCGATACCCCCAATGTGCGTGAAAATGCAGATTCGAAGAGTATTAAAGCATCCAGAAATAAGAAAAAGTCCGATCTCCTCGTCATGCCTAACGAAGCGGTAAAATCTGACCTTCCTCTTACTCTCAAGCCCCAGCTCGCAACCCTTGTGGATGGGCCGCCCAATGATCCGGAGGGGTGGTCATACGAAATCAAGTTTGACGGCTATCGGATACTGGCGAGAATAGATGAAAATAAAGTCCAGTTGTTCACCCGTAACGGCAATGACTGGTCCCACAAGCTCCCACACCTGGTAAAAGCATTAGGTGCGATGGGTTTGAAGAAAGCATGGCTGGATGGCGAAGCCATCGTGCTAAACGATGAGGGGTTACCCGATTTTCAGGACCTGCAAAACACGTTTGACAGTTCACGTACCCAAAATATTATTTGCTACTTTTTCGATGTGCCATTCTATGGCGGGTATGACTTGAGAGGTGTTCCTCTCTCGGCCCGAAGAGAATTTCTAAAAAAAATTTTTTTTGAAACTCGATCCTCTGAAAAGGTACGGTTCAGCGAGGTGTTTGACGTACCGGGACAGCAAATCATCGCCTCGGCTTGTCATATGGGACTGGAAGGGGTAATTGGTAAACGCAAGATTTCTTCTTATGTCTCGCGCCGCTCCGCTGATTGGATAAAATTAAAGTGCAGCAAGCGCCAGGAATTTGTCATAGGCGGCTATACCGACCCGCAGGGTTCTCGCGTAGGGATCGGCTCACTTTTGCTTGGGGTTTACGATGAAGAAAAGAAACTTCGATACGCAGGCAATGTCGGCACGGGATTTAGTGATAAAACGCTGCACGAACTGAAAGCAAAATTGGATAAAGCCGCCTCGACCGATAACCCATTTATAAAAGCCACTGGCCTTAGTCGAAATGCCCATTGGGTCAAGCCCACATTGGTCGCGGAAGTCTCATTTGCGGAGTGGACGCGGGAGAACCATATCCGCCATTCGGTGTTTCATGGGCTTCGCATTGACAAGAAGGCCGAGGCCATCATCCGCGAGAAACCCATTCATGCCACTGCGGCGACGCCCGCTTCATCGACATTGCCCGCATCCCTTCGTATAACGCATCCGGAACGAGTCATTGATCCCTCGACCGGATTCACCAAGATCGATCTGGTGCGTTACTACGGCTTGGTCGGACCTTTAATGCTCGTGCATCTTAAGGGAAGACCCGTCTCGCTGGTGCGTGCGCCCGACGGAATCGAGGGGCAGCTGTTTTTCCAGAAACACATGGAGAAGGCCGCCATGCCCGGCGTCGATCAACTCGATCCCGCACTGGATCCTGGGCACCCGTCCTTTTTGGAGATTTCAAAGCTGGAAGGGCTTATGTCTGCAGCGCAAATGAACGTCATTGAATTCCATACCTGGAACGCCATAAAAAGCGACATCGGCAAGCCGGACAGAATGACATTTGATCTGGATCCAGGAGAAGGAGTTGCGTGGGAGCGCATTCAGGAAGCCGCGCAGGTTGTACGTATATTTCTTCAGGAACTGGGATTGCAGTCTTTTCTTAAAACAAGCGGAGGAAAAGGTCTGCATGTCGTCGTTCCTATCAAAAGGGGACATGGGTGGGACACAGTAAAGGATTTCTCCCAAGCGATCGTCGCGCACTTGGCCAAAGCAATACCTCAGCGCTTTGTGGCGAAAAGCGGGCCAGCCAATCGAAAGGGTAAAATATTTATCGATTATCTGCGCAATGGTCTCGGCGCTACCACCGTCTGTGCCTGGTCCGTTCGCGCTCGTCCGGGCTTGGGGGTATCCGTACCCATGGCATGGGAAGAATTGGATGTATTGACTAGCGCAGATCGTTGGACTGCGGCAAATATTCATACTCGCCTGGATGTCGGCAATGATCCATGGATAAACTATAAAACCTCAACACAATCGATATTACCGGCAATGAAAGTATTGGGATTCAATCCCCTGCAGGTTGATGAGGCACGCTGAATGAATAAATTATTTGTAGTTGATGCACATGCCCCTTAATAGGGGGAGTCTATGAAACGGAAAAATCGTAGGCTAAGCCTCAGCAAAAAACATTGATAAGGGTGAAAGCTTACTTGGTTGAATCTGTCTGCTCTGCCGCCAGGTATGGTTCTTGAGCAAAGGTACCTTGTCCAGTGTCAGAAGGACATTTTCAAATACACCCTATAAAATAATAAAATAAAAGGCCGAATCAGTTAGAGAGTTCAGTATCAATCAGTATCTGATGACAAAAGCTGGCAACCAAACTTCCACTCAAGATATCTCGCAGCGCGCGGGTTCCACAAATACCAACGGCGGTCTGCCGGATGCGTTGTTGGTGGATGATCTCGCTGTCTGGAATGAACAGCCTTCTTTTCCAATTATTGGCATAGGTGCCTCTGCAGGAGGGGTGGAAGCACTGCAGCGCCTGTTCAAGTCACTTCCCGCCGACCGCGCCATCGCCTATGTGGTAGTGGTACATCTGGCGCCGGATCATCCGAGCCATCTTGCTGATATCCTGTCAAAGAGCACTTCCATGACGGTATCGCAGGTTCTCGCTGATGTGGCGGTAGAAGCCAATACGGTCTACGTCATCCCGCCTAATCATTTTTTGACGTTGGAGAACGGCTTCCTGCGGCTCCAGAAAATCCCCCTGCCTCGCCCCCTGTCTAGAGCGGTCGATCGGCTCTTCATATCGCTCGCGGAACAACTTCAGGAAAAATCCATCTGTATCGTTCTGACGGGCGCAGACCATGATGGCACCGTCGGTCTCAAGGCTATCAAAGCCGTGGGCGGGATGGTTATCGCCCAGTTGCCGGAGACGGCGCAGCATCCCGGCATGCCGGAGAGCGCTGTGCACACCGGACTGGTGGACTACATTCTCCCCATCGAAGAGATGGGTAGAAAACTCACGCAATATATCGATCAATCTGCTTTATGGCAGCCCAGGTTCCCAGCGCCTCCGGAAGATACCCAGTCCCTTGGGGCAATCGTTGCGCTCTTGCGCAAGCGTGGCGGTGGGGATTTCCGGGGGTATAAGGAAGGAATGCTCATGCGTCGCACAAAACGGCGCATGGCATTGCGTGGACTAATTGGCCTGGACGCCTATATCGATTACTTGGAAAAGACTCCCGATGAAGTACAGGCCCTCGGCGCAGATTTTCTGATTAAGGTTACCGAATTTTTCCGTGAACCTGTGGCATGGCAGGCGCTGGAACAACTGGCTTTGCCAAAAATAATCGAATCCGTGGAGCAGGGAGAAGCGATTCGGGTGTGGGTGGCCGGTTGCGCGACTGGTGAAGAGGCCTATAGCATCGGTATTGCTCTGCTGGAACTGATGAGCAAGGGGGGGTTGAGCATAAAACTGAACATCATCGGCTCCGATCTCGACCCGTCATCTCTTGAGATTGCCCGCGCCGGCCGTTATCCGGAGAGCATTGCCACTATTTTAAATCCGGAATTGCTGGCCCGCTACTTCATCAGAAGCGAGGAGGGACAATTCGTGGTTCGCAAGGTGTTGCGGGAATCGGTCATGTTTTCCCAGCACAATCTGCTGGCCGATCCGCCTTTTTCCCATATGGATCTGGTCACCTGCCGCAATTTGCTGATTTACATGCAGCCCGAGGTGCAAGACAAGATTCTACGAATGTTTCACTTTGCGCTTAATGCGGAAAGCTATCTATTCCTCGGCAAATCCGAAACGATCGGAGAACATCACGAGCTTTTTATACCGATCGACAAGCAGCATCGCCTTTATCGCAGCGTGCCTACTGAGCGCAAAACTCCCATGAAGCTCCCGTTGGTGGCGGATGCACCGACAACGCGCGCGGCGAATCAGCCAGTCGGCCACTCTTCGCGACTGGCGCACGCGGAATTGGTGCGCGAACTTCTGCTCAGGCAGCGCTCGGCCACGGCGATACTGATCGATCACGATTCGCAAGTACTTTATTTCTATGGTCCCACGCATGATTTCATACGGCAGCCGGAAGGCGCTGCCACCCGGGATCTGTTGGCAATGGTATCTGATGAAATGCGCATCGCGCTGCGCGCGGTGATCCATTCTGTTCGTAGTGAGGGAAAGAAAGGCGAGATCATCCTTCCCGCCGCACCCGGGGACAATCGCCAGTTGCGTGTCAGAGCCATCCAGGCCGGTGACGAGGATGACGGACTTATACTCATTACGTTCGAATATGAGGCACTCGGCAATGCAAGCAATCAGGCAGTAGCCGATGCCGAATCATGGGCGAAACGGCAGCTTGAGGACGACTTGCGCACCACACGGCAGGATCTCGAGACCTCCATCCAGGCGCTCGAGGCGAGCAATGTCGAGCTTCGCATCGCTAATGAAGAAGCGATGTCCATGAATGAAGAGCTTCAGTCCGCAAATGAGGAACTCGAGACATCGAAAGAGGAGATGCAGTCGGTCAATGAGGAACTGAACACCGTTAATAGCGATATGGAACGCACCGTCAATGAACTGCGCTCGGCCAACGACGATCTGTCCAATCTGCTGGCAGGTAGCGACCTGCCCACATTGTTCCTGGACCGGCAGCTGTGTATCAAACGGTTTACGCCTGCTTCGCGCCGGCTTTTTAGCCTTATTCCCTCCGATATAGGCCGTCCGATAAGTGATTTCGCTTCCCGACTAGTAGCACCAGATCTCCTTACGGTGGCGCAAAATGTCCAGAACTCAGGCGCGGTAGCTGAAGACGAAGTTCATACGCCTGATGGGCACTTCTATTTGCGCCGGATTTTGCCATATCGAATGACAGAAGACCGGATTGAAGGCGTAGTCATTATTTTTGTTCCTATTGATGCGATCAAGCAAGCGCAGCAGGAATTACGGGAAAGCGAGCAACGTTTTCGCTCGCTCGCCGACACTGCCCCCGTATTCATCTGGATCAGTGGCTTGGGCGGGACGCTCGAATTCGTCAATCGCCGCTTCGCCGATGTTACCGGCAAAACGATGGAGGATTTGCTCGGCACCGGATGGCATAGCGTTATTGATCCGGAGGATTTGCCAGCCTATATTACGGCACGCTCGAACGCAGAAACCGCATGCACGGGCTATGACCACGAGTTAAGGGTGCGCAAGGCAGACGGCAGTTATCATTGGATGCGCTTTGTCGGAGAGCCCCGGCTGGAGAACAAGAAACTTATTGGCTTTGTAGGCTCTAGCGTGGATATCCAATCCCATAAGGATGCCGAAGAAGCGCTTCGCCAGGCGGATCATCGCAAGGATGAATTCCTCGCCATACTGGGGCACGAGCTGCGCAACCCCCTCTCTCCCATACGTAGTGCCGCAGAAGCTTTGCAATTCGTTGAGTCCAGCGACGAACGGCTTTCATGGGCCAGGGAAACCATCATCAGGCAGGTGGATCATATAACCCGCCTGGTGAACGATCTGCTCGACATCGCCAGGCTCACACGGGGTAAGCTTACCCTGCGCAAGGAAATAGTCGACATGGCCGTCATCATGCATCATGCCGTGGAATCAACGAAGGCGCTGTTTGAAGCGCGCAAACATCATTTCACCCTGGCGATCACGGATGAACCGCTATTTGTAAATGGCGATCCCATCCGCCTTACCCAGATCATTGAGAATCTCCTTACCAATGCGACCAAGTTCACCGACCCAGAAGGCCAGATTTCGCTGGAGGCTTATCGCGAGGGAGACAAGGTGGTTATTTCAATCAAGGATAATGGAATCGGCATACCTAAACGGATGTTATCGAGAATTTTTGAGCTTTTCATGCAAGAAGAACGTGCCGCCAGAAAGTCCAGCAGCGGCCTGGGCATTGGCCTCGCGCTTGTTTACAAGCTTGTTTCCCTGCATAGCGGCACCATCACAGCATCGAGTAAAGGGTTGGGGAAAGGCAGCGAGTTTGTCCTGCGGCTTCCATTGGTCGATGTTGCGGCTATTCCCGCACCGGTGGAGGCGGCGCTCGATCCCGGCAGAGGACGTCTTCTAATTGTGGATGACAATAAAGATGGCGCCGATGCCATGGCGATGTTAATGGCCAGCTACGGATATGAGGTGCGCACCGCCTATGATTTTGAGTCCTCGCTACGTGAAGCGGCTTCTTTCAGGCCGGAGATCGCCCTGCTTGATTTGAGCATACCCGAACCCAACGGGATGGAGCTAGCAAGACGGTTTCAGCAAATGACCGAGACCACCAAAACTGTGTTGATTGCCTATAGTGGCTATGGCCAGCCTGATGATGTGGAGCGAACTAAAAAAGCAGGGTTTGCACATCATTTGATTAAGCCGGCCACCGCTGAGGAGATTCACAAGGTGCTCAGTTCGATGAACTAAAATCTGTTAATAATCCAATTGTTTAAGAGGATCACCGTAATACTCTTATATTGGTTTCACAGAAGGGGATTGTATAGCTTGTGCCATAACTACGGACTAATGTGATAAAGCCGCGGCGGCAATAGTATCGATGAGTTCCTCAAAATCGACAGGCTTGGATAGATACTTCTGAAAACCGGCAGTGATTGCATTTTTTCGATCTTCCCTCCGACTGAAGGCGGTGAAGGCAACGGCCGGGGTTTGTCCGCCTTTATGTGCTGGCAGATTCCTCACGGCACGAATGAATTGATAGCCATCCATCTCTGGCATATCGATGTCACTGACAACCACATCAGGTCTTAACGCCCGTAACCGTTCCAATCCTTCGATTGCAGTCGCAGCCACAATCACATGAGCATGATAAAGAATTAACAACCGTTGGGTGAGTTCCCGCCCCTCCGGTTCGTCATCAATAAGGAGTACTTTAACGCCAGCGAGTACAAGATCCCGGCTATCCATATCCGAGTCTTGTCATGTAAGAAAATGAAAACACGATTGATCGTATTGTCAGACAGGAGCTCTATATAATTCATTAACAAGTATTCATTCTTCTTCGAGTATGCGTTGTAAAGTATTCCCATACAGGCGGAGCTCGAGACGTCTGCGGTAAGATTCAGGAGCGCAGCAAAGTGGAGTAAGAGGAAGACCTCGCCAAACAGGTTGAAGAAGAATGCCGTCAACAAATTATAGAAACTATTAGGCAGATATCAATATTTCAATCCCGCTAAGGGGAGATTTTTTTGTTGTCGGGCAAATGTGTACTTCTGAGATAGTTTTACACTGAAGCAAAATCCGATCAATAATTATCCACCAGTTGGGGAGAGGTCATTGGATCGAAGTCCACCCGCTCCCACATCCGCCACTCACCTTTCGCCATTTCAATTTCTATGGCTCCCTGCTGTTTTAACCGATCTATCATCCGTGGCTTGTTCTCGGCATTTGTAATCTGTACCGCGAGCATCATTCCAGCCGACCGTGGATGGGGGAGCTTATTTTCCTCTCGCCTTCTTCCGGCAGATCTCCCGCTGTACCTATGAGTGAACCGGTATATCCATAATTCACTCTCTGAAATGAAGGTTGGTGATTTCATTATTCTTCAAGCGCTTCTGTACGATATCTCACGTTCTGGCCTCATGCCGGGAAATGCGCACAACCAAAGTCACGCATACGTGGAAGAAACGTCATTGATGATGAGCGCAGCTTACTGCCATTACCGGTCTAAATACGTGCGGTTCTTAGCCTGTAGCATTCTGGACAAATGTTTACAGACAATGCGGCTATTCAGTTTCAGTGCGACGAATAAGCAGTGTGATAGCGTACAGATAAAGTAGTTCTTTTCTTTTAAAGTTTCCCTTGATGGTCGCAACTTTTCCAACATGGCGGCGAGTTTAGCGACCAAAAATAACAGCTCAGAGATGGTAGAAGATCAGGCTTATCTTTGAGTTGACAGAAATTTCCGAAGGGTATTTTTTATAAGCGGGAAATAAATTGTGCTAAACGACCCCGTAGTTCTCATCCTGCTGTACTTTATTTTGCCGGTTTGGCTATTGGCCGGGTGCGCGGATTGGCTTTGCCACCGCGCCGCACATATTGCGACGACGACTGGCGCCAAGGAATCATTACTTCATCTTCTGATGTTTGCGGAACTCGGCCTACCATTGCTTGCCGCAATCTTTCTCCAGATCAATGCCGGCATTATTGCTTTGATGATCATTGCTTTTTTCACCCATGAGGCTACCGCACTATGGGACGTGAGTTACGCAGTTACCGCGCGTGAGGTAAGCCCCATTGAGCAACATGTACATAGTTTCCTCGAAATGATTCCCTTGATGGCAATTCTGTTCGTTATCTCGATTCATTGGGGTCAGTTTCAGGCGCTCTTCGGCTTCGGTCCAGAAACTGCTCGATTCGATCTCGCCTGGAAGGAGGAGTCCTTGCCGAGGTCATATGTATTCTCTGTTATGACGGTAATTCTTCTATTCGAGGTAGTTCCCTACATAGAAGAATTCATTCGTGGCCTGAGGGCAAATCATGGGGAGCTTGTACCACCGAAGGCACGAGGGAAGGCGAACCGCTGAGTTTTAGCATTACTCGCGGGGAATGAGCCCAGCCTATATCATTTGGATCAATAAAATGCATAGACCATCTATGGGAACAGAAGTGGATGATAGAAAAAAATTATAGGCCACATGATAATTCAAGCCGATCAGGTTTCCCCTAATTGTAACTCCCGAGTTTCATACGAAGGCTTCCATCGTAGCTTATGGTTATACCAAATAATGGATTTGATCCTTCTATTGATTAGTTAATGATTTCATATGTTTGCTTCCGTACAGAGATTTTTAATTTCACAATATACCATCCGAGCATCTCTGGTTAACAGAGATAGGAATCCCAAAATGAGTAGTAGCAATCAGTCTTTCCTCGAAAATTTTTGTGAGACGTATGCATTAACAAGCAAAAGGAGGATGGCTTCGGTGGCAAGTGGCTTTGCTGCTAGGGATGACGAAAAAGGGCGGGAAAGCTTTCTACGGAAAAGGAGGTTCTTTGACTTTACCCCCCCTTTCGCTTGGTGAACTTTACAGGTACGTGGAAAACCTCAACAAATAAACATTTTATTACATCCTTTTACTCATAGGAGCTTAAAGTGAATAAACTCATATCGACAATTATTCTCGGCACCTTAACGGCTGTATGCAGCTTCGGAGCTGCAGCTGGATCGGATGGTTCAGACAAGAAAAAGGAAACAATGCGCAAGGACAATTCCGAAAATACGAGCAAGAAGAGCGGGGACAAATATGGGGGTACGTCGGGTTCAGTCTCGGATAAGGATAGCGAAACTATGCGCGAGAAATCACTATCTGAAAGGGAAAGGGAATACAAAGATCAAGAGGTAATGAATAAAAAACCGTATAAGCAATAACAGTATCCTGGTTAAGCTTGATCCGAGGCGAGGTACATGGACAGCAATCGTCGGAAGCCTCCGAAACCAGTATGCTCGCCTTGGATTTGATGCAAAGCCGCATGGATTTACATCAACCGAAGATTTGCACTGAGATGGTAGCGCATCAACCTATATGGATGGTTTTATGTGGACATGAATGTGGGAGTAGCTCTATTGTGACCGAGAAAACAAAGGGCATTAAGCATTAATATCAAACTTCGTCTCTGTTTACATGAGGGAAAATAAACCATAAGGCAAGAGTTACCCACGTGGTAAGGACACCTTTGTCGTGGGTGTCAAAGAAGTTTAATCTTCGGAGATAGTTCTTCAACAAATTATATGCAGCTTAATCTATGACTCCAATCAGAGGTTTTTTTAATCAAAGCAAAGGCTCATCCGCGGGGTCCACAATTGGATCGCCCGGGGACGGGTCGGGGTTAAATGGCCTGGGATCAACTCGTTTATCCGGATCATCATGCTTATCAGGCTGCGCGGGCTATCAGGGCTTTGTTGAGAATAATATTTTGTCATGAAGTCTCCCGCGAATAGATAAATTGCTACGGTTCTAAATAGCTAGTCCAATTGGACCGCTTCCAACGGAGTTGCCGCGGGGCCATGAAGAATCTGGCCATCCACGCTGAAACGGGAGCCATGACATGGACAGTCCCACGACGTTTCTGCGGCATTCCACGAAACGACGCACCCTAAGTGTGTGCAGGCAGCGGAAAGGGCATGTATTTTTCCACCCTCATCACGATAAATAGCCACTTTCTGCTCCTCTCTACGTAATATCGCACCTTCCCCAGGGAGAATTTGCTCAGGTGAGTCTACATCGCCGCCTTTCACCCAATCACTATATTGGGCCATTGTGTTGCCCAATTCCTTAAGAAAATCCGAGATCCCGTGCACAGCTGAACGTGATGGGTCATAGAGATCAAGCCACGAATTTTTCCTGCCCATGATTAAATCAGTTACCAGCATTGCCCCCGCCGTGCAGTGCGTCATGCCATTGCCAGAATCACCAGTGATGACGTAAACATTCTTGAAATCCATTGGATTTCGCCCCATATATCCCACGCCATCCGCTGGTTCCATAATCTGTCCGGACCATTTGAAGTCGACGGAGCCCGCCATGGGAAAATGTTTGCGAACCCATTTCTCGATTTCGGCATAACGGTGTTCAGGGTGTTCGTCCTGGCCTACCTTATGGTCTGCTCCACCCACTATCAGAATTTCGTGATTGGATTTTTCATCGGGCGTTGTCAACCGAACATAATAATAGGGATCCCCGTTGTCCCAAAGCAGGATACGTGGTACGGACCCTTTAGGCACACGGATTCCCACAACATACGTGCGGTAGGCGGCTTGCTTCGTATGCATAACGAGACGGTCGTTGAAGGGTGTATTAGTTGCCACGACAACCGCGTGCGCTCCAATCGCTCCGTGTTCAGTTTTCACAAGAAAAGTTTTATTACGACTTTTGATTTCCAGAGCACGTGTGCGGCTATAAATAATCCCGCCATTACGCTCGAAAGCCCTGATAAGCCCGTTTAGATATTTTAGTGGGTGAAATTGTGCCTGATTGCGAAATTGCAGGCATGGACCAGAATCAAAGCTCAGCCCAGGCACTCGATCTCTTTTGTTGAGCTCAACCCCCGCTTTGCGGGCCGCCTCAAATTCCTTATCTAAATTGGCGTAACCGTCGGGGCTTAAAGAAAACAGATAACCGCTCAACCGCTCAAATTCGCACTCGATCCCTTCTTTCTTTACAATAGTTTCCACAAGGGCCGTGGCTTGTTCAAAACTCTCCGCTACGAGTCTCGCCTTCTCCTCTCCAAAAGCATCTTCAATTTCAAAATATCGATCGTCAGGGGGGAAAAAATGCGCGGTGGTCCGCCCGGTTTCTCCCTTACCGATTTCCATAGCGTCTATTAAAACTACCGTCTTTCCCTCTCGCGATAACAAATAAGCAGTCGTCAGTCCAGCGATCCCTCCTCCTATTACACAAACATCAGTTTCGATCGTTTCCTGCAGAATGGGAAACTCCAGCGATGCCGTCGTCATCCAGACGGATCGAGATCCAGAAGGCAGATTCTCCATGATTGAAGCCTTATGACAAAAATTAGTTGATTGGGGGAAGATTCTAGAAAAATTTAATCAGGGTTAAAAAGCCCATGAGGTAAACACATTCTTTGTCTAATAATAGAAGCGCCTAAGAAGTGGGTCGGTACGATAACGCACGATTCTTGGTATTCACCAACAGATATTCGCAAGCGGGGACTTACACCTATACGCAATAACTGTACGGCAAAGGTCATCACGTTCTTCAAAAATCGTAAATAGAAGTTTTAGTTCGATAGCGTACTGAACAAATAAATGAGCGGCGTACTATCTCTCATGACACCAATTTCGCTGGTTTATTGGGATATCAATCATGAGACAAATTCTGAAAAATGCAGGTAGATCTATATTGCTTGCTAGCGCTATTGTTCTTGGTCTATCTGGGATGGCGCACGCTGCCGGTGCAGGTGACCAAGTGGGCGAGCGGGGCTCCATGGCCGGACAAGGAGGGCCGGTATCGAAACAGGATGGTTCTGCGACCGGCCAATCGAACAGCCAAACCGGAGGTGTGAAGCAAAAAGATGCGCAGAGGGAAAAACTGAAAGAGCGAGTGAATAAAGAGAAGGAGCAGGACCGGCAGCATACTCTCGATCCCAGTCAGCACACCCCTAAATAATCCAAAATGGAGTTGGAACATCATCTCTTCCACCTCGATCTTGTACTTACCTTGTGGAAAACTTCGCTCTGATTTTCTTCCATGGGGCGATTGATTTTCACCCCTCTGTTACCACAGCATCAAATATGGAACAGAGGCCCGCATCAATTTGAGCGGAAAATAGGATTTATGGATGTAATGTATTCAACCCCAACTTAGTTCGTCAGATCATCATCGGCAATAGCTTCGCGCACGCACATGTTCCCTATGGAGCTTATTATGAGAGAAGAGAAAAAAATTCCTAAACAGCATCAAAAGCAGCAGCCGGGAGTGGAAGAAGTAATGACGCCAAAGCCTGGTTCGATTATGGAAGGCTACAAGGGCAGCGGCAAGCTGGAATCCAAGGTAGCAATTGTTACCGGTGGAGACAGCGGCATCGGCCGCGCCGTGGCGATTGCTTTTGCCAAGGAAGGGGCGGACATTGTCATCGCTTACCTGAACGAGCATGGAGATGCAAACGATACAAAAAAAGAAATTGAGCAGTGCGGCAGGAAATGCGTACTAATTAGCGGGGATGTGGGCGACGATAAATTTTGTGCAGAAGTGGTGGCCAAGGCAATCTCAACTTTTGGGCATCTCGAAATTCTGGTCAATAACGCGGCTGAACAGCACGTTCGGGACAGTATTCTCGATATCAATAATTCACAACTTGAAAAAACTTTCCGCACCAATATTTTTTCCATGTTCCACATGGTAAAGGCCGCGCTCCCTCATCTGAAAAAAGGCGCACGCATAATTAATACCACCTCAGTGACAGCCTATAAAGGCAGCGCCCATTTGCTCGATTATTCAGCCACCAAGGGGGCGATCGTCGCCTTTACGCGCTCGTTATCGTTGCAGTTGATGGAAAAAGAAATAAATGTGAATGCCGTTGCTCCCGGTCCTATATGGACGCCGCTCATACCCTCTACTTTTCCTCCGGATGAAGTCGCCGATTTCGGGAAAAAGGTTCCGATGAAAAGGCCAGGGCAACCGGACGAAGTAGCGCCTTGTTATGTTTTTCTGGCATCTCAGGATAGTTCATATATGGCGGGGCAGATATTGCATCCGAATGGCGGAACCGTGGTAAATGGTTAAGGTTTTTATAAAATATATAAGCTGCTCATCTCTAATTGAGGATGTCATATGGAAAACCCCGAGAGTACTGCCACGTCAATAAGTGGTAAGGCTGTAAGTAGTATGAAAAACGATAGCTGGCAAATACTGAGAAGAGCTGTTGTCTCAGGA
The DNA here is from genome assembly GCF_900101945.1 of Nitrosospira sp. Nsp13. Lineage (NCBI taxonomy): Bacteria > Pseudomonadati > Pseudomonadota > Betaproteobacteria > Nitrosomonadales > Nitrosomonadaceae > Nitrosospira > Nitrosospira sp. Nsp13. The sequence continues at coordinate 18,942 of NZ_FMVD01000020.1, forward strand.
ACCATGGGAGGCTATGAGGCTGCCATTGCCGCTGCTCTAGCGGGAAAATGTGAAAATGACTCCTTTGCAGCCCCACTGAATGCGATAAGCCATATCATCTGGGGAGACGAAGCGGCGCGTGAGAATCGGTTCTCCTTTAAGTTCACTTTTATGGGATTAGTGTTGAATCATGCCGCAGGAATATTCTGGGCTCTTTTCTACGAAAAACTATTTGGGCAGTGTGCGGCAAATGAGAGGAAGGATATAAGCCTGCTTACGGATAACAATAATGGATCCCTTACAAAGCCACTGCTCGGGGCGGCTACCGTGGCTGCCGGTGCCTATGTCGTAGATTATCAGCTTATTCCTCGCAGGTTTACACCCGGCTTTGAGAAACGCGTTTCAGGAAAATCGTTGGCAGCCATCTTCACTGCGCTTGCGCTCGGCCTTGCAGCACGCGACATCATAGTTGCACGAGGGAATAGGCAAAAATCTGATCCATCGCGTCGCCCTAATCACAAGGCCCTAACTCATGTCACCAGTTAATTGGACTTGGGGTAAAACATTCCAAAAAGCAGCAGTATCGGGTTCCGTAGCAAGTATTCTTTCAACTATCTCGCTCGCGATTTTAGGCAAGTCTGAATTGGATAAAACGGCTGCCCCTGTCAATGGACCCAGCCAATGGATTTGGGGCAGGCACGCTCCTTTTAAGAACCGTTTTAGCTGGCAATATACCGTGGTGGGATATGCCATTCATCACGCGGCCTCTATATTCTGGGCGATTCTTCATGAGAAACATCAGGAGCAATTAGATCCAACAGTGAGTAGCCGTGCGTTGATTATTCCGGCCATTGTGACTACTGCAGCGGCTTATGTGGTCGATTTTTATGTAGTGCCGAAAAGGCTGACCCCCGGATTTGAGCAACGTCTTTCGAAAGGTGCCCTTTTTATCGTTTATGGGACCTTCGCACTCGGATTAGCCGGAGGTGCGTTGATAACCCGTTATTACTCTGTCGGTAAGACTAAACGAAAAAAATCATCTAATTTGGTCCCAGAATAGCCCCTTGGTATCGTCGACAAGCTCTATCTTTAAAGTAGCTCTCCTAGGTCTGACTTCCACAAACATGGCGCTGTCCGGCGGACCTTAGATTGGGATTTTCATGTCAACCATATTAATAACAGGCGCGACAGGTTTTATTGGCAGTCATCTTGCAGCAGCACTGGCTGACAAGGGACATAATATTGTGTGTGCAGTAAAAAACCCTGCGGCCAAAAACCTGGGGGAACGTTTCATTTATATTAGTGCTGACTATACCCGGGACTTCGATCCCGGTATATGGAGAGTGAGGCTTACGGGAGTGGATGTAGTCATAAACGCTGTTGGCATCATCCGAGAAAAAGGCCTGCAAACTTTCAACTCGCTTCATGACAGAGCGCCACGGGCACTTTTCTCAGCTTGTGCCGAAACGGATATCAAGGTTGTGCAAATATCGGCACTGGGAGCGAATGAGGAGGCACAGAGTCGTTATCACCTGAGCAAAAGAAGCGCGGACAATTTCTTGCTATCCCACGCCAGTCGATGTGTGATCGTTCAACCATCACTGGTTTATGGTCAGGGGGGAGCAAGCACCAAGCTGTTGACCATCCTTGCAAGTCTTCCAGTAATTCCCCTTCCTGGAACAGGCCAACAACAAATACAGCCCATTCATATCGATGATCTAACCAATGCAATCGTAGTGTTGGTTGAACAGGATCGATATTTAGGCTGCCGGGTTCCTCTGGTGGGCCCCGAGCCGCTGAGCCTGCATCACTATTTGAGCGAACTGCGACACCTCATGGGTTTAGGCAACGCGACCATTTTGCATGTACCCTCGACGTTAATTAGCCTTGCTGCTTACGTCGCCCAGCGGACAGGTAAGGGCTTGCTGGATGTTGAGACCTGGCAGATGCTCCAGCGAGGGAACGTTGCGCATCCTGGTTTAACTCATCAACTTTTAGATCGCGCCCCCCGAGCCCCCAGGGCTTTTGTTTCTCCTTGGGGCGCAGCTGAGCTGCGTATGTCGGCATTGTTAGGTTGGCTGCAACCGGTATTGCGCATTTCACTTGCGGTCATTTGGTTGGTTGCCGGGGTGGTATCGATGGGGATTTATCCGTTAGAAGAAAGCTATGCGCTGTTAGCGCGAATAGGTATAACCGGAAGTCTAGCCCCTATAGCGCTTTATAGCGCCTCTGCCATGGATTTTGCTTTTGGCATCGCAACGCTGTTCATGCGGCGCCGAAAATTTCTCTGGCTCGCACAAGTGAGCCTTATCTTCGTCTATACCGTCGCCATTACTTTATATTTGCCCGAGTTTTGGTTACATCCTTTCGGGCCACTGATCAAAAATCTGCCAATCCTTGCGATTATCTGGTTACTGTACGAATTAGAGAAAGACGATGGATTACCTCATCGTTAAGTGGATCCACATATTGTCCTCAACTTTGCTCTTCGGAACAGGGATTGGCACCGCCTATTACCTGATTTGTGCAATCTGGACGAGGGACCCTTTTCTCATTGCCGCTGTTGGAAAATATGTAATTGCCGCAGATTGGATGTTTACTGCTACGGCTATTGTTATCCAGCCCGCCACGGGCTTCTATCTCATTTATTTGGCTGATATTCCGCTAACAAGCCGTTGGATCATATGGTCACTAGGCTTATACTTGCTCGCAGTAGTATGCTGGCTGCCGGTAGTCTGGTTGCAAATAAGGCTCCAACGGCTGGCTGCAACTGCCAGCGAAAGCAAACATGATTTACCTGAGATGTTTTGGCGTTATTTTTGGTTGTGGTTTGCCTTGGGTATCCCTGCTTTTATCGCTCTAGTTATCGTATTTTATTTAATGGTTGGAAGGCCGATATAAGAGCTACCCTAAAGACAATTTTATTTCAAACCGTGCCGCCAGCTATTCAAAAGCACATAAAATGGGCCAGTCCGCTCCCCCTCTTATTCACATAAAAATATCATTTGTCTGAGATGATCACATAGCGACTCAACAAGCCAAGGGTCTGATTCCTGATGCATTTAACTTATGCAGGGCATGCGAGAAAAAATTCATTAGGAGATTCACACAATGAGTAAAGCGGTTTAGGGGGCACTGATCAGCATCATCCGATCGGCATTTTGGATGGTCATTGCCCGTGAGTCAGCGTTTCCTCGGAACTACGAGAGGTGAACAGGGCAAAACGGCCACCTTCGATCCGCTCCCACAGAGTTACTCAAACGTTTGTTTGTACGACGAAGACATAAGCAGGTGGGTTCGAGATATGCATTTTTTAAGGAACCAACTGAGCTTTGGGGTAGTCTTCATGGTCCAAAAAATTATCGCTTTCAACAAAAACCTGCAAGTATTCTCCAGCTAAGGATTTGTACCTATAATACGATGGAGACTTTCAATTACGTTTTTATGTCGTCCAAATATAAGCGAGGCGGCTTCTACAGCTTTTGATTTAACCACGGCATGTGTCTTCCAACGACGCCAAGCTATCTTTCCTTCGAGTCGTCTGTAATCATACTTCACCTCACTTAAAATTTTATTGGCCCGACGTTCAGCTCTCCGCGCTGGCGATTCACTCTGGCACCGATAATTTCCGGCACAGCGATAACAGCTGAGCGATTCAGCAATATACAGAACAGCGCAGCGTCGTTCACATTCAGGGCAAACAAATCTGGCCACTGCTGCAAAGCATCCCCCTCGTGCATGAGTTACAGCAATGTAATGATCCCTTTGATCATGCCGATAAATTGCCGCAGTGCACTTTTTAGCGATCTCGCCCCCACTCGCACCAACAATGCGGGGAAGGTGGATGCGTTTGAGCTCATCCAAATAGGGCCGTTTATTTCGACGGCCAAAATTTCCAGAAAAAATGGAACCCATGCTACCTCCAGTTAAGCCGAATGCCTCGTATTAATGCGAATTCAAGAGCCGTAATAGGCTCCCCAGCCGAAAAAAGTATGAACCAAAAATTTCGGCATTACCTCAGCGGTCGTATATTTCCAACATGGAATTTCAGTTCGAACATAACGTTCCTTCGTAACCCAATGCTGTGTAGTTTGTGTAGTTTTGTAGTTTTTTTGGCAAAGTCTCCTATATGAGAAGTAATAGAGAAAAGTTTGCAGAAAATGCTGCATAACTACATTAACTACACTTCCCTTTCCTAGATCAACCGCAAACCCCTAAATTTCATTCCTGAACCCCCACGATTGTAAGAAAAGCGTTGTCCCAATTTCTTAGAGAAATCACTAATTCTCATGGCAGGAATATCATTTTCCTGGGACCATTTAATAAAGGATAGGTACAATACTTTTCGCAATACCCATTCATTTGCTAACTCACAGCAGTCTTCTAGCCACATGGCGATGATATCCATCTCCTCTTTGTATTGGGCTGTTGCAATGGTAATTTCGGAGGGGGAGCTTAACCCAATGCGATTCCATTCAATAGCTCCCTGCAGCGCCCATTGAAGAATGCCTTCCGCCTCAGCCTTAAGTTTGGAAACAAGCTCATTGTCGCGCTCGTTTTCAGGAATGGTCACCAAAAATGGGATGAGATCAAACCGCCGCCATATCGCATGGTCATCACCTCGTATAATTGGTTTGTGATTGGAGGCGAACCAGAATTTGGCCGTGGGGGTTATTTCAAAATATTCCCCATACAAGAAACGGGCGGTAATCCGATCGCCTCCCGTCAATTGCTTTATAAGGGATTCCGCAAACCGTTGCCCGTCCTCGACCTCTGTTGCCGTCACCATGCGCGCACCTTTGAGGCGCGCAATGCCGTTGCTGGCACGCTCCATTTTGCTTTGCATGAATATGTCTGCTGGAGCGTGCATGGCATAGTCGCCCATTACATGTCGTAATGTTTCCAGACAGACACTTTTTCCGTTCGCCCCGCTGCCGTAGAGAAAAAAAAGTTTGTGTTCACGGACCGATCCAGTCAAGGTATACCCCACGGCACGCTGAAAGTATCTGATGACTTCATCATTGCCGTTAAAACATTTCGCCAAAAATTGTTCCCACATAGGACATTTTGCGTCACTTCGATATGCTGCCCCTGTGCTCTTAGTTATGTAGTAGTCCCTGCATGCAGTTATAAGTAGTCCCGTGTTGAGATCTATCACCCCTGACGGGGTGCCGAGCAGCATTGGGCTGCTATCAAGACCGGAGATTGACATCGCTATACCAGGCTCGGATTTCGCGAGGTCGCGCATCGCCGTCAGTCTAGACGAGAAGGAAGAGCTATTTGCCCACCTGCTGATTTGCCTGCCCTTATCCGCATCTTTTTGAACTTGAGCCTCATTGTAGATAAGTCGGACCGTTTCTTTTGCGAACATCATGGTTGCGTCAACTTCATCCATTTCCCAACCTTGACCGTTCCATATCATCCATTTCTTGGTCTCTGTGAGCCATCGAATATCTTGACCGGAATGTGCCACCAGGCGGCGGGCGTTGCCTATGTCATTGAGCGTACTGCCTTGGGATTGGTCCTCACCAAGCAACTCGGCCAACGACGGTGCCTTGGCTGATTCAAGCAGACACTCCACGTTCCTGAGGTTACGGGTTCTGACGTGCATGTCGTTTATGTCGGATTTCGACGGCCAGTCGCTAGGTGGTTCAAAATAAAGTCCCCCTACAGCGCGTGCAATTTCAGCAGCTTTTTCTCCTCCACCTTCGTCAGGCACTATCACCAAAACAAGATCAGGGTAGCGGGCCCGCACCGCTTTTGCCACTCCTGCCATTCGGCCTATTCCGAAACACACCACCGCAGGCGCTCTGGTCGCCAGATGAGCCGACCATGCATGACCGATCCCTTCAACCACATACGCCTTTTTAGCGTGTGTTAATTCGCCGCCCACCACATGGCAAGCCTCCTGCGGTGGTTTAATTCCCCCAAGAAAATATTTTATTTTGCCTTTCACAGGAATGAATTGCAGATCCACCAGCTGTCCGTCGAGATCATTCATGGGTACTACGAGTGCGCCGTCATAGTTGCGACCGTCCACCTCCTTATTTCCTCGATAGACAAGCGTCCCGTGCGGTAATCCTGATTTTCTCTTAACATAGGGTTGAATTTCTGTCGCTGGCTCGCAGGACGCAACAATCTCCGCTAAACGCGCGGCGACATTTTGAATAGTTTGGGCATGAGCAGGAGCCTCACTTTCAGCAGACCGTTTCTGGTACTTGGTAAGTTTTTCTCTCCGGTGAGAATATCCGTGCTTTCCAGCCTTGTAAAAAAGAGTTCCTGGCCCAGTACCTCCGTCAGGTGTAATGCCCCGGAGCCTAGTCAGAACATTTTTTTCACCTGGATAGGCTTTATCGGTAGCGCACCATCTGAGGATCACTGAAACGGGGATATTAGCGGCAATTGCCGCCCTTACTACTTCATGCCAGTCGTCAGATGAGAGATCTGCGGGTATGCAAAAAAGTGCCTCTGTGGCGCGGTCAATATCGCAGGTTTTCATTGCCGCGGCTTGACTGGACGTTTCGGCGAACTCGAACTCGAGGGAGTCCAATCAAGATACCCATTAGGCATCTTGGTTGGGACAAGACCACAATAACTACCGGTTTTGCAATACTGTGAAAGGATGCTTGCAGGTTTGACGCCACGCTCTGCGGCTAGGGCTTTGGTCTTTGTCATATTAATACACTCCAAAGAACGCTGATTACACAGCAATGGAGCGTATTAGATATTACAAGGTGTAATTGCTAGATAATCGCGATATCGGATTCCCCTATTCATGCGCTTCTTCGCGTATTAACGATATCCATATCGCGCAAATATCGTGGTATTCGCGATATTCATTCGCATCATCCGACCTTGCACTTAGAATTCTGCGATTGCCGCATTCCACTCATCAATCCACTCAGGAAATTTATCACATATGAGCGCTTCCAAGGCCCCCTGTTTTACCATCCAGCTCTTATGACTAGTGGGGGTCATTAGACAGATCGCCAGTTTCACTGGATTCCAGCGTGAAGGTTCCTTTCCGTTTGAATCGTTATCGGTACGGGCGGGACGGATCCATTTTGGGCAATGCTGAAGGGCTGATCTTAAATTGATGTACCTAACAGGCCAATCGAAAGCAAGTATCTCCTCTATTGTAAGTCCCGTTCGCTCGATCTTTTTCTGGGGTGAGTTGAGCAACAATTCGATGACACCTGTTTCCACATATAAATCGTTCTCGGTAATCCACCAACCAGAAGATAATCCGCGTGGGATTTCATCACTACCCGGAGAAAGTTGTTGCGCGGTGCAAATGCGTTTTTGTTCTCCTTTAATAGGCATGGAATAAAGAGTGATAGTTCGTGGATTCGCCGGAGAAGCGAGTAATTGCCCCACGACAGGTATAGTCAGTGGCACATAATCAGCAATTTTGAAGCGGCATTCTCCAGCGTATGGCGTAGTAATTATATTGCTGGGTAGAGGCGATGTTGGCTTGGTGGGGGATAATTGAGGCGATGGGTTATCGTAAATTGCGTATGGTTTACGGAGTGGGTCAGATCGATAAATAATCCCTTTTTTTCCTCTTGAAAAAACGTAATCTATATCGACGACCTGGATTTCTTCAAGAAAAATCGGTTGTCGTACCAGAGCGAATAATTTTATTCTTCCTGAATGCGCGTGTTGCAATAACCATTCCAGTGAAAATCTCTCGTCTTTTTTTTCACTGATGCGAGCTACCGCTTCATTAATTTTCAAATAGGGCGGAAGCAAATTCGTTCTCCTTCCTGAGCATCAGATAAAGGTGTAATGTCCGTTGTCGGTATATTCACCATTCACGGATATGTGTCTGCGGCGCATATCACGCGGCCTGGGATATTCTTAATTTAGGAATATTTTCAGGAATTGGCGGTATGTCCGCCTCGCAAATAATCCAATCCTCAATTCTGGTGTGCCAAACGCGCAACAGATCAAGCGGGCGACGCCGATAGTGTTTCTCGGCGATTGCGCTAGGCGCGTGACCCATGAGTTGCGCAATGACTCCTGCGGGACATTCCACCCACTCGGCCAAAGTACCAAACGAACGGCGTAAGCCATGCAATGAAAGGTGGGGCAACCCAGCGGCTTTCAGCGCTCGGTTATGCGCGATACGGGGTTCCTGGATACGGCCGGATTTTGCTGCGGGACTTGAAAAAACCCATTGGCTACGGCGGGGAAGATTCATCAGCAAGTTTGAGATAAACGGGGTTAAAGGTAATGTACGCTCGCCTTCCACCTTGTCACGTATAACCATCGAATTCCATTGAAAATCTAACTGATCCCACTTTAAAGGTGCCAGTTCCTCACGGCGCGCGCCTGTCAGTAGCAGTGTCTGGAGATAGGCAGCCTGTACAGGATTGCCGAGTTCCCGCACAGCCTTAAACCATAGAGGAAGCTGTTCCCGCTGGAGACAGTCGCCGTCTTTCGGTTTAACGCTTTTGACATGGTTTCGAGTCACCTTGGCACCCACAGCATTCACATCAATAGCTGCCATAAATTCCGGCTCCTGAGCAGCCCAGCGAATGAAGGCGCGTAATAAACGATAGGCTAATGCGCCGTATGTGGGACGCTGCGTATTTTCTTTCTGCATCCAGGCAGACACAACCTCTGGTGTGACCATGGATAGTTTTAATGGCATGAGTGCGGCTAGTGGGCCGGCTTGCCTCTTGCCTTGTCCTAACTTGCGACCGCTGCCGCCAAGACGAGCGATGTTTTGGTGGTCGAGCAGATGCCGCGCACTCCAGTGGCTCTGACGGCTATTAATGTAGGCTGTCCATGCCTCACTAACTGTCATATCGAAATTCCGCCGCTTTTTATGTTGTGCCTCAGCGTCGACCAAACCATTCGCTTTGGCTAAACGTGGGTCGATTCCCTGGTCAATCAGCGATTGGAGACGGCGGGCTTCCTTACGTGCGCTCGCGATGTCCCATACTTCAACACTGCCTATTGTCATGCGCAGGTCGGTCCCATTGTATGGGCTCTGGAATATATAAGCCTTCGCACCAGATGTGACCCTCACCGCAAGCATTTTTGTATCGGTATCCCACAGGAACGCTTGTTTGACTTGAGGAGGGAGCTTGAAATCCAGAATCCTGGAGGGTGTGAGTTTTTCTCTTGCCATTTTGATTTTCATGTAAGTGCTGGTGTAAGTATATTTTTACCATAGCAATCTATGGGAATCAATATCTAGAGAAAAAGAAAAGCTCCTGTTAATGCGTAATTCCAAGGATTTATTGGATTCTAGCAATTCATATCTATGAGAATCAATGCGATAATTTTCGGACTGTTAATCCGCAGGTCCCAGGTTCGAGCCCTGGTCGGGGAGCCATTAAATCAAGTAGTTATATAGTCCTATGGGTTACTTCATTATTTCATTGCTACTATATTGCTACTTTCTAACACCTCTTTCACGATCGAAAGGATAATTCGTAGTACAGCGAAGTTGGTGAAAATGTATTTCGTTTCTATCTCTCCTCCTTCAAATCTACAGAAATTCTGTTTTACTCTGCTCTCAGGAATTCTTCTAAGTATTGGCATGCGCTTTCAAGCCTTGCGAATGTCCGGAGTTAACGACATATTGCAGGCGTGGCAGCAGGGCGCTAGCGGGAACCCAGAAACGTTATTTAGATACAGCTTTGGGAATGAGAGAGCGAAGCATCGCATTGATGCAACGTAAATCAAAACTCGCGCAAAGGAGGTCCGTCGGTTTGCTGACGAGTCATGGAGTTTAAGGGAATTTATGAATTGTTATCTGAGCTGTGCGGAATGCATGCTTTTTGTAACATCCCTCCCTATTCCACGATAGCCGGTAAATATACCGGAGGCAGCAAACATGGGTTCGCCGCTCACCATCAGATATTGTCGGGAGCCATCGGATTTGGTGCGGCTGTAGACGAAATCAATGAAAGGCAGTCGTGCCGTGATGTTTGCCTTGAATGTCGCGTATTCCGCTTCATTCCAGCGCGCTCCATCATTTCCCTTGGATTCGCCTAATAAAGTACCGACGGTAATGCCGAGCATTTCCAGGACTGGCCCATAGACCTTGGTAAAATGCCCATTCTCGTCCTGCTCCCAGTACCAGTCGGAAGCCAACTCGGTCAAATGGCGAAAACGTGCTTCACTTTCGCGTAATTCCGCAGTCCGCTCCGCCACGATCTGCTCAAGCTGCTTGTTGTAATTCTCGAGCCTTTTATACAACAGGCGGACTTCCAGCATATTGTGGATGCGTGTCTGGACCTCGACCGGATCAAATGGTTTAGTGACAAAATCCTTCGCCCCGGCTTGCAAGGCCCGCAACTTATGGCCCGATTGACCGGTGATGACGAGTACCGGAAGGTAGTCATCTGGTTCTATTTTCTTCAAACCTTCGAGCACCTGAAAGCCATCCATGCCGGGCATTTCCAGATCGAGTAGAATCAGATCATAGCTGTTCTGGCGATAGAGCGGACAAACCTCATGAGGACGCATAGTCGAGGCAATGCAGGTATAGCCCTCGTCGAGTAGCATTCGTTCAAGTATCAGGACATTGGCCTCCTGGTCATCGACGATTAGAATCTTGGCACTGAGTATGTCGGGTTTACTAATCATGACTAGCCTCTTTTCTCTTGGGGATGAAAACTACGGAGTTATTGGTTAGTTTCACGGAGTATTAGCGTATCTTTCCTCATTTCATTTGCTGGAATTGACTTCACCAGCTTTATTCCATCAATAGTCGAGCAAAACAGGAAGACAACTTAGCAAGACCCATATGCGTGCAGGCACTTATACTCCTTGCTAATGAGCACATAGTTCTCACCTGCAAGCACCTCCAATTTCCCACGATCTGTTACGCTCATGTGACCTCGCCGGCACTCGATCGCGCCTGTTGTTTCCAGTTTTTGTGCCGCTGTGGTAACGCTCTCACGACGTACTCCAAGAAAAACCCCTACTTGCTCATGAGTGATATAAAGCTCATTGCCTGACATACGATCTAGGATCATTAACAGGAAGTGACTTAATCGCTGCTCAATCGTATGAAGTTGGTTACCAATTGCGATCTGCTCCGTTTGAAGAAAAAGGGCTTGAGTGAACCGCAGCAGCGAGCGTTGTAGAACTCCCCCGCATTCAAATTCTTTTTTTAGCAAAAACGCCTTGATACGCACGGCACTCCCTCCTTTTAGCACCACTGTTCGCGCGGAAGTACTCTCGCTCCCCAATAAGTAGGAAATGCCGACCATGCCTTCGTTTCCCGTGACGGAGGTTTTCACCGTCCCCCCACCATCCAGCTCATACAAGCGAGCGATAATGCAATCAATCGGAAAATACAGATAAGTGATGCGGCTATCGGGTTCATAGATCCCCTCCCCTACCGCGAGATTTACGAATTCGAGAGTGGGTTGCAGACGACTATAATCTGCTGGGGATAAGCCCGACAGAATCCGGTTTTGCGCTGTATTTTGCGATAGAACCATTTAACCTCGGATAGATGCGCCCTGTTTATTTCCTGAAGTAGAACGTTCTTGCGGAGGTGGATTTCCCGGCCGAAGAACTACCCTGTCCGGATACGGGACCGCCCTGTCCGGCCATTGAACCGCCCTTCCCAACCTGATTACCTGGGCCAGCAGCATAAGTCATTCCAGACACGCTTAAAAAGAGAACGCTGACAAGCATCGAACACTGGAAAATACTTTTTAAAATGAAAGCTGATTTCATAATGGACTTTGATCTAGCAAATTAGTTGAAGTGAAGGATACGCTGGTTTCAAAGTTATTCAGTACGTTGCCGCACTCAAAAATTCTGCTATCAGGTGATTTATTTCAGATTGGCGATTATCGAGAAATTATCCATATCACTTGGCCTTACCTTACGCCTTGCGATTACCTCAGGTTTTACCCCTAAGAATCATGTGTGATCAGCAATGTGCATTTCTTCAAGAAATATCTTTTCACAGGTCAATGTACGCTGTTGCACTGTCATTTTTGTCAAAGGCTCGTAAACTCCCATGAAATTAAATTTTCATATAAAGGAAAATCATGGGTGGCAACCATAAATCCTTGGATCAACAAGTCATTGTCTTGAGCGGCGCTTCAAGTGGGATAAGATTGTGTACAGCAAGGCTTGCAGCTGTAAAGTCATGGTTATGCAGATTTCTGATAAGCCTGGGCACGTCTGAGTCTAAGTTAACTAAATTGCTTCTATTCAAGGGATTTTAACAAAAACCAAATAAAGAAAGGTTGGCAGCTAGTTAACGCCACATAATGGGCCTGTATCGGAATATTTGATTTCATTTCATAAAAACGTGAGGTAAAGCAGTGCTGCCTTCTTCTCCTCCTATCGCATCAAGCTCTGAAGCCGAGCGCTTTCATCAGTTCATGTCTGGCGTGAATGATTATGCCATTTTCATATTGAGCCCCGAAGGTTTAATCTACAGCTGGAATCTCGGCGCCCAACGGTTCAAGGGTTACACGGCCGACGAGATCATCGGGCAACATTTCTCCCGGTTTTATACGGAAGAAGACCAGGCAATCAATCTCCCATTCCGGGCGCTGAAAACAGCACTTCAAGAAGGCAAATTCGAGGATGAAGGCTGGCGGGTGCGCAAGGATGGCAGCCGCTTCTGGGCCAGCGTCGTCATTGACCCGATCAAAGATCTTGAGGGTACGCTGCTCGGCTTTGCTAAAATCACCCGCGATATTACCGAACGCAAGCAGGCAGCCGACGCTCTGCGTGGCAGCGAAGAACAGTTTCGGCTATTGGTCCAGGGCGTAACCGACTACGCGATCTACATGTTGTCGCCCGATGGCATCATCACTAACTGGAATGCCGGTGCTCAGCGCATCAAGGGCTATGATCATAACGAAGCCGTAGGGACACATTTTTCCCGTTTTTATACGGAGGAAGACAGGAACAACGGCTTGCCCATTACCGCATTAAAGATTGCCGCCGCGGAAGGGCGCTTTGAAGGCGAAGGCTGGCGCATTCGCAAGGACGGATCCAGGTTCTGGGCGCATGTTGTGATCGACCCGATTAAGAACGATCTCGGCGAATTGATCGGTTACGCCAAAATCACGCGCGATATCACGGAAAAACGACAAGCAATGCAGGATCTGGAGCATGCCAAGGAAGCCTTGTTTCAGTCCCAGAAACTGGAGGCGCTTGGCCAACTAACCGGGGGCATCGCCCATGATTTTAATAACCTGCTTAACGTCATCGTAAATGGCGTTGGAATTCTAGCCAAGGAAATACAAAACCCCAGCTCGGTCAAGATTCTTGAGAGCATGCAGCGCTCCGCCCTGCAGGGAGCCGCCTTAACCCAGCAATTACTGACGTTTGCCCGCAAACAGCCATTAAACGAGGGAAAATACGACCTAAATCGCATCATAAGTTCTTTTGAAGCAGTACTTCGCAGAGTCAGGAGAGGCTCGATTAGCTTTGACCTGAAACTCGACCCGCTGTTGCCGCCAGCGATAGTCGATGTTGCACAATTCGAGGCCGCACTTTTAAACTTGGTTATCAATGCACGTGATGCCATGCCTGATAGAGGCGTCATAACGCTTAGCACTGAACAAGTCGAGCTGCGCCAGAACCAAATCGATGGGTTGCCCGCTGGAAACTATGTAAAAGTCACCGTGAGGGACACTGGCTCGGGCATGTCGCCTGAGGTGGCCAGGAGGGCAACAGAGCCTTTCTTTACCACGAAGGAAGTTGGCAAAGGCACCGGCATGGGGTTGAGCCAGGTGTACGGGACAATCAAGCAATTCAATGGAGATATGGCAATTGAAACCGAAATGGGCAAGGGTACCGCCATTTCTCTTTTCCTCCCCGCACAGACTAGCGATGCGACTGAAGAGTTAGATGAGGCGTTTCCAGAAGGCAATGAAAAAGCATTAGTTGTCGACGATCAGCCGGATGTTTTGAATGTAGCTATTGAGCTGTTCCGCAGCATGGGCTATGACGTACTATCGGCAAACAATGGCGAAGATGCGCTGGAGATCCTCAAAAGGACACCAGACGTCGATGTGCTGTTCAGCGATATCGTTATGCCAGGAATGAGCGGCTTTGACCTGGGCCATAATGCGCGCAGCCTCATTCCGGGTATAAAAGTAGTTCTGGCTTCGGGCTATGCCGCGTCTGCCCCGAGCAAGAGAAAGAACTCTGAAGAAGATTTTAAATTCATACAAAAACCGTACCGGATGTCGGAAATAGTCAAAATGCTGCGGATGTCGGGCTAGTCATTCGTCAGCAACGTGACGCCCGGGAGATACGATAGTTCTCTGGTGAATGAACCTCCGGCCCTGCCCTTGCGTTCGACATGTAAACAGCTCACATTGCAGAGAAAGCCGTCGTCATGACAGCAGCTTACTATTTGTATCGGAGAATTTCTCTGTTTACAGGGCGGACTAGAGGCTAATTAAGATGTTTGGCGCGCCTCTATCTTATCTGAGAGTGTGGTGCCGTACAGAAAACCTACCGATAGTCATTTAGAATGGTTTCGTATTTCAGAAAAATAATCCCCATACCGACTGTTTTAGCTTCTTAGGAGATTATCATGGGTAGATATTTGATAGCTTGGCTGTTAGGCGTGCCTGCAATTGTTTTGTTAATTGTTTATCTATTATGAGTTAAGGTAATTTTCTATTAACTCTATTCTTGACGGTGGGCAATATCTCGGCAATACACGAGTCCAGAGCCTATCTCTGTACATTGCCCACCGAATTACTTTCCATACCCCAATTCATAACCCACAGTCACTTGAGCTTGTTGTCTTTTCACACAGCGCCTTTAGCCACTTGGCATCGGAAACTTTCATGTCGCTAAACTTTGCAAGGTGCTCAGCACCGTCTGTCTGATATTGTTCCGCATGTTCCAAAGATCATAAAAGACTTGCTAGGGACTCGACATACCGGAAAAGATTCATGTAGATAATTGAAATTAACCGAGAGGAGAATCAGAACATGTCCGACCCCGCCATACAGGACCGCGCCGCCGGCGCCATCATGGGTGCCTTTATCGGGGATGCCTTAGGCCTCGGGCCCCACTGGTACTACGACTTGGCGGTGCTCCGCCACGACTATGGCGACTGGATCACGACCTATGCGGATCCCAAGCCCGGCCGCTATCATAGTGGTCTCAAGGCGGGCCAACTCTCCCAAGGGGGCATCATTCTCCGACTCGTGCTGCGCTCGCTCGTCGAGCGCGGTAGCTATGATGAAGCGGATTTCTGCCGGCGAATGGATGAGGAAATCTTTCCGTTGCTGAATGGCATGCCCGTGAACGGCCCGGGTGGATATACCCAGCAATCGATCCGTGACGCCTGGCGCAAGCGTATCCAGCAGAACCTGCCCTGGGGGCAAATAGGGGGACAGGCCGACACCACCGAAGCGATAGGGCGGACGCTCGCCCTGGCAGTTCGCTACGCTTTTCAGCCGCAGGAACTAGCAGCTGCCATCTCCAGCAATACCCGGCTTACCCA
>NZ_FMVD01000034.1:0-4340 GCF_900101945.1 Nitrosospira sp. Nsp13
ATTGAGGTCGGTCTCGGCGACTTCCTTGTGCACCAGGTTCTGATGGCAGTCGATGCAGGTGGCCCCTTCGGTCTCCATCTTCTTGTGCGCGGCCTTGGCATCGGCACCAGGCGGCTGCGGGTTCTTGTGGCATTCGCGGCAGGTGTTGCTGTCCCACTTTTTCAGGTTCATGCGCGCATCGTGCGCCATGATCAGCCTGCGCTCGTTGAATTTCTCCAGCGTGGAGTAGTCGTTGGCAAATTCCAGGTACAGCTCGCGCGCGCCATCCACCACATGCGTCGCCACCGCCAGGTGGAAGTTCTTGAAGCCCTGCGGGATGTGGCAATCCTTGCAGCCCGGGTTGGCGCCCAGGGCGCCATAGTGCGAGGAGGTCTTGAGTTCCTCCGCCGGATAGGACATGGAGTGACAGCTGGTGCAGAATTCGGTGGTGGAGACGGCGGCCTCGCCGCCGAATACCACCGCTACCATGACTACCCCCAGCAAGGCACCCGTGAGCAGGGTGCCGCCCGCGCGTATTCCCATCAGTCCTCCGAGCCTTTCTCGCCGACCTTGGCCGTGGACTGGAAGTCGTCATGGAACTTGAACTTCGGATCGCCTTCGAAGGTGCCGTCCAGCTTGTAGTGCTCGTGCATGGCTTTGACGTCCTTGACGTATTTGTCGAAGTTGAAGGTGTATTTCTTGTCCACTTGCGGGGTGAACGGGGTGTAGGGCTTCTTGGTGCCCTTCCAGCCCGAGCCTTCATAGTTCAGGTGGCAGGCGTTGCAGGATTCTTCAAAGGCGAAGTCCTGTCCCGCTTCCGCCAGGGTCGAACGCGGCGCGGTCTTCTTCGATTTCTCGTAGGCCGCTCCCGCCTTGCGGTGGATGCCGCGATACTTGGCGCCCGGGCCGTGGCAGGATTCGCAGCCGACACCGCTGGTGAATTTGCTGGGGTCCTCAACCGTGTAGCCGCCTTCCTTGCCCCAGCCGTCGACGTGACAGCCTACGCAGTCCTTGTCCTTGGTGTAGTCCTTCTTGGGGTCGAGCTTGGCCTTTTTCTTGGCCTCGGCCTTGGTGTTGGGCTTGAGCGAGTCCATGGCCTTGGCATGCGCCGTCTGGCTCCATGATTCAGCCTGGCTCTTGTGACAGGAACTACACTTCTTGCGGCCTTCAAATGATTGTGCGGAGGCGCTGCCGGATAGCAGCGCAAACATGGCGGCAGCGGCAAGGGCAAGTGTCAGGGAATGGCGCATGGTCTTCTCCTTCGGGCAAATATATCCGTTGATCGTTGTTATATGTATAAAACCCAATTATGCCGGTACTGTATCGCTGGTTGCGCTAAACGGGTAGCACCAGTACCATCACTCTTTGTGGTACCACTGGTACCGCCGCGCGTGCGCCCTCGGTCAACCAGCCTGGCCGGCCGGGTCGGCGCCGCTGCTGCTACTACCGGCAGGGGGGAATCCGCCTCAGGAGGCGGGGGTGGCCGGGGTGGGGGCGTCGTCGGAACGAGGGGCGTCGTCGGCGCCGGCGCCGGTAGGTGCAGGGACGGCGGAGGGTGCCGCCGCGGCGTCAGCGGCGGAGGGGATTTTGTAGACCCAGTAGCCGCCCTGCTGGTAGATGAGTTGCAGGACGGTCAGGTCCAGCGGCATGGAGTTGGTGAAGGGCAGCATCTGCGCCAGGAGGCTGTGGCTGCTTTTCTCGTCGCGCAGGAAGTAGCCGCGCACCATGCTGTCGGAGAGGGATTGCAGGGTGTAGGTGGCGAAGTTGTTTTCCTGCATCCATTTCTTGAGGTAGCCGATCATGCCGTGCATGTTGCCTTCCATGGGGAAGTGCTTGTAGGTGATGTCGAATTGCTCGGGGCGCATCAGTCCCAGTTTGTAGAGGTCGGTGACGTGGATGACGATGTAGGCTTCAGAGGGGGCCTTGTCCGGGGTCTTGCCCGCGCTGTCCTGCAGGCCGGCCAGTTGGCGCAGGAGGGCGGCGCCCTTGACGGGTTCGGCGATGAGGGCGTCGACGAAGTGCTGGAAGTTACGCCGCTCGTCAGCCGAGGCCGGGGCGCCCCAGAATTGGTCTTCGTAGTGACGGACGGAGTCGCTGTAGGCCTGCCAGGGCAAGGGGAGGATGAGGGGCTCGCCCAGGTGCTGGGTAAACAGGGTGTCGCGCCCGGCCAGTAGTTTGATCTGGCGTGAGGTGTCCCACCACGCCAGGATGCGCGCGTCCTTGGCCGCATACTTGTCGATGGCGGCAGCCAGCGCGGTCAGTTCATTGAGTTTGCTGTCGAGGGAGATGAGCAGTTCGCTGCTGCGGTTCTCCCAGCTGATGAGGATGGGCGGAGTCGCACCGCGCCGGGCGGTGGTGGCCAGGGCGATGGGATCGTTCACGCCGTCGGCGTGGATTTCATATTGGGCGACGGTGAGGTCCGGCCAAGCATCGAGACCCAGCGGGCCAAATTGGGTAGCCGCGCCTTCCTTGACCAGGGTGTAGCGGTAGGGTGCGGGCGCCGGGTTGAACCAGAGCCAGGCAAACCAGATGAGTAAAAGTAAACCTCCCGTCACCAGGAGGATGCCCAGTGACGGGAGGAGTTTAGTTCCCAGCCCTCCCCGTGCTGCGGGGGAGGGGGTTGTGGCGGAGGAGGCGGTCAATGCCCGCTTTTCTCGCGCCGGCGCCAGCCAGCCAGCGCGAGGGTGCCGGCCAGCAGCATGCCGCCGCCCAGGCCACCCAGCGAGAGCTTGTCGTCCTTGCTGTCAAGATCCAGCAGGCTGGTGCGCTTCGATTCCATTTTGGCTACCCGTGCCTGCAGTGCCGCCATTTCGCGTATCTTGGTGTTTTCGTCCATGATTTCGACGTAGGCGCGGTTCATCGGTCCCCAGCCTTCGGTGTAGGTCCAGCCGCCCGGGTTGACGTGGGCCAGGCCGACGTGCAGTTTGGGCAGGTCGTTTTCTCCCATTTCCAGCGCTTTCAGTTCGATCGCCGCGGGGTTGTTGTCCTTGGACCAGTAGAGCTGGGTGAAGCCGGCGAACATTTCCTTATCCGGTGCCATCGGCGCCGGACGGTTGGTCTTCTGCCCGGTGAGCAGGCCATCCTTGTAGAGTTGCTCGGCGACGTTGTGCGCTTCCTTGAATTTGGCCAGGCCGTGCAGGGTGCCTTTGTCCATGAATTCCAGGTAGGAGCGGGCAAAACGCTCGGAGTGGCAGGAGGTGCAGGTCTTGACCCAGGAGTCCAGGCGCGCTTCCGACCATTCGCTGTTGATGTTCTCGGCGATGCCAGGTACGGCAGGGTAGTTGGCCCAGCGTATCTTGCGTGTGACGTTGTGGCTGTATTTGCCTTCATATTCGAAGTGGCAGCCCGCGCAGGTCGGGGCGGTCTGGCCACCCTTGGAGTAGGCGTCCTTGAGCGAGACTTCCCAGTTCCATTTGTCGCCCATCATGGTGACGATCTTGCCGTGCTTACTCATGGAGTAAGCTTCCCAGTTGTTGTGGTCAACCCCGCTGTGGCAGGTGGCGCACGCTTCGGGCTTGCGCGATTCGGCCGCGGAGAATTCGTGACGGGTGTGGCAGGAGTCGCATTTGTTCTGGTTGGTGTGGCACATGCTGCAGCCTTCAGCGATCTCGCGCTGCGGCATGGCGGCAAATACCGCAACTTCTACGTTGGCTTTCCAGTCCAGCGCGTGCGAGGGCCGTCCCGACGGCCATTGCTTGTTCGGCCAGATCATGGTGTCGCGCTCGGATTCGCGTTCGGCAAATTCCTGCAGGTGGCAGGTGCCGCAGACGTCAGCCGTGGGCATGCGCAGCTCAGTCATGTGGTCGGCTTTCTTCTTGGTGTTGATGTCGACGTGACAGTCAATACAGCCCACTTCCTTCAGCTTCTCGGTCGCGCCCAGCCGTCCCATGGAGCGCAGGTTCTTCTCCACGTCTTCCAGCTTGGCTTTCTTGTAGTAGATCGGGCTGTCCGGCTTGAGGTTGCGCACTTTGTCCAGGTTGGCATGCGTGCTCTTCTTCCACGCATTCACCCAGACCGGCGATTCGTCCGTGTGACACTTGACGCATTCCTGGCGCTCCGCCACTTCCTTCATCGAGGTCGGTGGCTTGTAGAATGAGGCCGGGTCCATGTACATGCTGTACGGTACCGGTTCCCAGTACTGCGCCAGGGTCCCACGTCCCGCCCCTTGCGCCGGGTCCTTGTAGCGCTTGGTCACCGCTTCATGCAGTTCCTTGGGCGTGGCCGTTTGTTCCAGGTTCAGCGCTTTGTACATCTCCTTCGGGACGCTGGGAAAGTTCGCCCATGAAGACGCCGCCAGCAGCGCCCCGCATGTCAGCGTTATGAGCCTCAGCCCAAGCTTGACAACCATCTCTCTTCTCCTT
>NZ_FMVD01000012.1:0-106220 GCF_900101945.1 Nitrosospira sp. Nsp13
CTGGTCGACCGCTTCGGCTACCTGCGCGCGCGCTGGATCCCTGAAGCCGACGGCCCCGGCTGGGACAATACCGGCATGCTCATGCAGCAGCTCGCCCAGCTCAACCGCGAAAAGGAAATCCTCCCCCCGCCCGGCGATCATGTGCATTGAAACGTTCAAGAGATATAGATAGCAATATTGCCTGTAAGTCAGGAGTTGTTTTTGAAAAGTTGGTTAACAGTCAGTCAAGGAGAGTAAAAAAATGAACAAATCGATGGCCGCCGTTCTAATTAGTGCTACGTTGGCCGTGTCATCGCCCGCCGGAGCGCATACCGAAGCATATTTCGATTCCATCGCTGCGCCGCATGGCGGCCAGATGCGCATGGCGGGACCTTACCATCTGGAGCTTGTCACCAAGGAGAATGAAATCGTGCTTTATGTCATGGATCACGCGGATAATAAAATCAGCACTGAAGGTGGCGTAGGCAAGGTAGCTTTTCAAGTTGGAAAGGCGAAGCCCAAAACTTCGATCAAACTGGAGTCAGGAGGAGATAACACGCTCAAGGGTGCCGGAGACTTCTCCCTCACTCCCGAAACGGTAGTTATCGTATTCGTCAAGCTGCCGGATCAGGAGGCCCAGTCCGCCCGTTTTACCCCGCTCAAGCCAAAGTCCAAGACAACCGCCAAGAAACCTGCGGAAAAGACTGGAACCGGCAAGGAATCAGCGGGCGAGCACGGTGGCCACCATCATCACGATCATTGAGGACACTCCGGTTAGAAAGGGGCGTCGTAGTCTGGAAGGGGTAAAAACCGACTGTGCACCACGCACGCAATATCGAAATTGATACCCGTTTATCCTGAATCCGCTCCCTAGCGAACTCACCAAAAGAATGAGGTCAGGTAGCGTAAAGAATCTTTGTAGGTCATGGAATTAAACTGACAAATGAGCGATCAATTCCCGGATTCAGGTTTATCTTTCCGGAGCTGTTTCGCCTTGTAGCGCGGCTCGTCGTCCCCGCTTAACGTCCACGCCCATTAGTATTATCAGCCCGATAATAAAATAGATGCCGGTAATCAGCATGGCAAGACGATGATCGCCGCTTGAAATCCAGCTCACCAGTCCATATGTCACAGGGCCCAAAATCGACGATAGCTTTACCGCAAGTCCCCATAGCCCAAAAAATTCCGCGCGGCGGAGACCGGGGCTGAAGTACCCCACCAGCGCCCTTCCCGCTGACTGGGAGGCGCCAAGACACAGGCCTGCGATGTTGGCCGCCAGCCAGAACATAGCGCTGTTATCCGCCATCCACGCCACCAGCACCATGATAATCCAGCCGATGAGGGTCAGCGCTATGGTGGGAATATGGCCCATTCTGTCCTGAAGACTACCGAACGCGAATGCGCCCGCCGCGGCGGTGATATTGACTACCAGAACCAGAAGCATGGTATCACTCGTGCTGAAGCCCATTGCCTGCTGAGCGTATATCGCGGCCAGCGTAATTACCGTCTGGATTCCCGCCTGATAAAACACCAGGCAGGCAAGAAATCTCACCAAGTCACGGTAATCCCGCACATGGCTGAATGTTTCGCCCAGGCGGGAAAATGCTTCACGCACCACGCTGCGTCCGGCAAGATGCGCCTGAGGCTGGGCTCTTTCCTTCAGATAAAGAAAGGTGGGGACGCTGGAGATCGCAAACAATACAGCGGTTATCAGCATGGTTATCGGCACAAACTGTGCAGCTTGCATTCCCTCCCCCTGCGCCCACGTCACGTACGCAAGCGAACAACCCAGGCTCACCAGTCCGCCGATATAGCCGAGACTCCACCCCCAGCCAGATACCTTCCCCAGCGCTTCACCTTGTGCAAGTTCAGGCAGAAATGCGGCGATCAAATTCTCGCCGCAACCGAAGAAAAAATTGGTAAGAATGATGAGTACCACCGCCAGCCACAGATCCCCTGGTCCCACCAGCGAAAGCATCGCGGTAAATACGACACAACCTATGGTCGTAAGGAGAAGCAGGCGTTTCTTCGCGGCATATGCGTCAGCATAGGCGCCCAATGCCGGTCCCGTTAGTATGATTAGCGCATACGAAACCGCCAGTGCCGCAGTCCAGGCAAATGTTCCCCATTCCTGGTTGCCTGTTACCACCCCGACAAAATAAGCATTGAAAATCGCAGTGATGACTACCGTTGTATAGCCCGAATTGGCAAAATCGAACATTGCCCACGACCAAACCTCACGCCGGCTGACACCTGCCGTAAGGTGCGATGATTGATCCTCTAGGGGCATGAACGCAGCCCCTTCAATAATCTTATTATGTTATCCCCCTATTTCGAGCAGATTCTCTAGTCAGGTCGTTTTATAAGTTTGCGTGAAGATTGCGCAGGATTTTTGTTTTTCTGGGATTTTATAAAAGAGGGCGTAGTTATTCATACGCCCGATTGAGCAAAATTTCCATAGAAAACGAAAGACCAGCGAGGCTGCGTCAATTTATGAACATCCGGTTAGTACTACGGTCCAATAGGCAACGCTCACAAAACCCGTAAGATGCAATCATGACGTAAACCTATTTCAGGCAAGAACGTTAGTATCACAAGTAGCTTGATTCTTTCCTGGTATTTCTTTAATCGGTTCGCTGGCACAGACAGCGACTTAAAAAGGAAACCCGATAATGCATACAATTCTCGAGTCGGCAGCTTCATATACCCTCAGCTTTTTGACCCAATGCATCAATATGATAGTGATGTGCTTCTGGCGGGAACGGCGGCTGTCCGCGGCGGCGACGCAACGGAAGGAAAATCCCCCCGCATAAGCCTACCGCTGGACTATTACCCGTTTACTTACCCGCTTACGCACCGAAATCCGGAAGCGGCAATTCTGCCCTGCGTTTTTGTTGTTGGTTAAGATGTGGAGCATTCCATACCGCAACACATTAGCGCAGGGCGTTTCAGATACATCGCTATAGCCGTTTGTCGCGCCGAAGCCTTCGATTAACTTGCCAATGATAAAAACGGCTAAGTAACGGCCGAATGACGGGCAATCCAATAAACCAGGCCAGCGGCTTCAATACCGAGACCTTGCTCATGAGGACAATATAGGCATCCAGCTCGGAAAAAACCCTCTGACTTTCGTCTTTGACGTGCAGCTCCGTTAACGCCTTGTGAGGATCGATGCCACACTGGCGCAACTCGTTGTCTTTGCCGGTAATGTCGACCCAGACCACATCATCCCCATTTCTGCCCGCGAGCCGTTCATAACTCCGCCTGTCCTTGACACAACTTGGGCAGGCGCCATCATAATAAACAGTAACCTTTCCTCGCTCCGTACTCACAGATCTCCATAATATATAGTTAATGCTGCAGAGATATTGCTCCGCAGTTCACTATAGCTATCAGCAGTGGCTAGAAATAAGTGGATAAATAAGTGGATGTTTCCGGTCTGTTCGCTGAATATCTTAACGGCATTCTAAAAGAAACAAGTGGGTATGGAAAGAGGATGAGTCGTGGTACGCCAACCACTTTGCAAACGCTTAGGAAACAAAAAATTGTCCGTCATTGACCGCGCACATGTTGTTTCGATACGCGGCAGCATAACTAGGGCAGGTCATCCAAGCACTACAAACCGGGTTAACGTGTTGATATCCGGCATATTTGGATGGGCGATATCTGCGGGGCTATGGGAGAAAAACCCCGCAACCGGCATTAAGCTTAACAGAGAGCATTCGCGTGACAGGCTCATTCAAGGCGATGAGCATAGCCCATTTAGATTATGTACATTTGTCATTAATAAGTGTAGCGTGAAAAATGTTGGATATGATAGGTTGACAGTTAAGCAAGATCAATCTGGTTAAACCGTCTATGCCCCAAATTCTATCTGGCGATTTTTTCCCGAATAGATCAAACATTGTTTGTGCTGTTATTCTACGTAAGACAGAACCCCGTGCTTTTTTACCGAGCTCCCGATCCCGTTTATCCTGTTCCCTCTCGCGCTTGCGTTGCTCTTTAGCCTCTCGTACAGGGTGTATCGCCTCGTTATGTGGCTTTGATAGAAGTGCAGGCAGACAAGATCCGGATCAAATCCACATGATCCCGTTCGGTAAAAAGGACAAATGCCTTCAGAGTTAATTGTGGAGACAAAGTCTCTCTTCGAGACATATTTCGGCGGTCCCGACCAGCCTCCAGGTTACCTGCGCAATATATTGGCAGAGCGTATCGCTGCGGTTCCATGCGGCGGATCGATCGATTGGGTTACCTACTATTTTCGTGATCTGAGGCTGGCCGAGGCGCTTGTTCAGGCTCACAGGCGGGGGGTCAAGGTTGGTTTGACCCTGGCAGGCAGGCCACGCATCCCTACTGCCAATGACGCGGTGATCGCTATGCTCTCCGGTCCTGATGGTCTGGATGAAGGACTTAGCGTGGTAACTCTGCCGGGTATACCGGCACCGCGAGGCAGATCGTGGAAACCACAATTACATGAAAAACTCTACTGTTTCTCGCACCCCAAACCCATCGCGTTCATCGGCTCTTTCAATCCATTAGGAAACATGTCGGATGAAAAGCGGGAGATCAACCGAGAGATAGGCGACCAGGACAGGGGCCATAACGTGCTTGTCGGGTTTACCGACGCAATGCTGATTGAGCAACTGGTAAAACATGCTCGGCAGTTACAGCGGTTCCCTCCGGGACTCACTTATCGGTTTTCCGCAGAGGCAAATCGGACGGTTAATGGCCCAGACACCGCTATTTACTTCTGGCCCCGGGTGCATCCACATCCGGTGGTGAAGTTCTTGAGCCAGGTGGGCGACAATGCTCGTGTCCGTATCGTAGCATCCCACATTAGAACGGAGAGTGCTGTAGATGTTATGCTTCGACTCGCCCATCGAGGCGTGGCGTTAGAGATATTCGCAGATGCAGCACCAAAGCGAGTCACTGCAAAGGTGGAGCAGCGGCTGCTCGCCGCCAACGTCCAGTTCAGGCGGATCAGAGATCCTGAAGATCTTCCAATGCACCTCAAGTTTGTGTTAGTGGAGGATAACGATGAGGTCTGGTCCATTTTTGGTAGCTTCAATTGGACGAGGCCATCATTCTGGCTCAACCATGAAATTGCCGCCATTTCAAGCAATCCCATGCTTTTTAAGGCGTTTTCTGATCGATGCGATGTATTGGAAAATAAAAGAGGCTTAACCTCGTGCCTATAATTCAAACGCATTAATTTGAAATTTTGGGGAAATATGAAAAATTCTGCTCAACTCTTATTATCCCCGTAGAAAATCAAGTTCGCGAATTAGACGCGAAAATTCTGTTGGCCTGTGTCGCAGCCGAGCGGTGCTTCCGGTCATAATGGGTTCTTGTACCTTTTGTGCATCGCGAGATAGTTTCTTCAGTGTGAGTTGTATGTCAGGAAATTATCCCACGCTATTGTCATAGCGTAAGAGAGTCACCGGATAATAGGTAGCAGAAAAACGACCCAGTAAGGGCTGAATTAGGCGGCAACGTGGCCCCCATGTGCCTCTATCCAATCCAGGGACGAATAGATTTGTCAGTAAGCGCTTGAAATGACTGGTGCTGTTGAGAGGAGTCGAACCTCCGACCTACTGATTACGAATCAGTTGCTCTACCAACTGAGCTACAACAGCTTCGAAGAAAAAATCGAATTTACGATTATAGAGGTTTGGGAAACCGCGGGCAAATTGGTTGACATCTGAAATCAAATGCCTGAATGGCGTGGACGCCAGAGAGGTGCAGGCAGTTCGCAAACCCCTGGCTCAATCCGCGGAGATACCGCGCGCGCACTCCCGAAACAAGCCCGTATCCTTTCATCACCGATCGGACTTATCACCCCGATTTATCGAGAAGATAGGAAAGGACGCGCAAGGCAGCGTGCGGCGAGGCCTTAATGCCATAGTGGCCACCTTTCACACCATTTCTTTATCTGCACGGTCAAGTATAGATATTTTCCTCTATTTTCGTCGATTGTCATCTAACATCTGGACATTTTTTACCGGTTGCGGCACACTTATCGGATGAAAACCAAAGAATCTCGGCCAAAAAATATTTTAGTGCTTCATGGTCCGAACCTGAATCTTTTAGGCAAGCGCGAGCCTGAAGTCTACGGATCCGTGACGTTAGAAGAAATTAACGAGAATTTACTGAATTTAGCTAAAGAATCTGACATAAAATTAGTTGCTTTCCAAAGTAATGCTGAGGGCGAATTAATTGATCGTATTCAGCAGGCAATGGGTGACAACGTCGATTTCATTATTATTAATCCAGCGGCTTATACTCATACCAGTATTGCCATGCGTGATGCGCTTGCTGCAACAAGATTGCCATTCATTGAAGTTCATCTCTCCAATATTTTTGCTCGCGAGTCTTTTCGCAAAGAATCGTATTTTTCTGATCTGGCGCTTGGCGTTATTAGTGGTTTGGGCGCCAAAGGCTATGAGCTGGCCTTGAAATATGCGCTGACAGCCCGTTAGTGTGCATTCCTCAAAATCGAAAAATTCTCTATGTTTTGACGGGTGCCTGTGTTCACTGAATGAAATTGACAGAAGATAGGATCCATTCTCGCTGGCTTTCTGGCAGATGGAATGCTGCAAGCAGCAGAATCCTATATTGATGATGGCAGGTTTAGATGGTTAAAGATGCCCAAAAGGGCATTGTTCCGGGGAGGTCTTTATGGATCTGCGAAAACTTAAAAAACTGATTGAGCTGGTGGAAGAATCGGGTATCGGCGAACTGGAGATTACAGAAGGCGAGGAAAAGGTTCGCATCAGCAAGTCTGCGTCCTCCACTCAGACTTATGTAACCGCGCCACCCGTCATGCAGGCGATCGCTCCGGCTGTCGTCCCAGAGTCCGTGGCAACCACCTCGGCACCAAGCGAGTTATTGACGCAAGGCCATGTGGTGAAATCGCCCATGGTGGGAACATTTTATCGTACCTCCACCCCTGGGGCGAACCCGTTCGTAGAGGTAGGACAGACGGTGAAGGCCGGCGATACCTTATGCATCATTGAAGCAATGAAGTTGCTCAATGAGATTGAATCGGACAAGGACGGGATTATCAAAGCGGTTCTCGTGGAAAACGGCCAGCCAGTCGAGTACGGCGAACCGCTATTTGTGATCGAATGATTTTAAGCGCTATCTTCCATCTTTCTTTACAAGGGATACCAATAGAACAGATGGCAGGCGCCTCTGTCGTTTAATAGGGATATCCCATGTTTGAAAAAATTCTAATAGCCAATCGAGGTGAAATCGCTCTGCGTATTCAGCGTGCTTGCCGTGAGATGGGAATTAAAACAGTGGCGGTGCATTCCGAGGCGGATGCCAATGCAAAATATGTGAAGCTCGCCGATGAGTCCGTGTGTATTGGGCCGGCGCCGTCGGCCCAGAGTTATCTCAATGTGCCCGCCATTATCAGCGCAGCTGAAGTAACCGATGCGGAAGCGATTCATCCCGGCTATGGTTTTCTCTCCGAAAATGCCGACTTTGCCGAGCGTGTGGAAAGTAGCGGTTTTGTCTTCATCGGCCCTCGCCCCGAAACGATACGCATGATGGGCGACAAGGTCAGCGCCAAGAACGCAATGAAAAAAGCGGGTGTTCCCTGTGTTCCGGGGTCCAACGGCGCATTACCGGAATCTCTTGATGAGATCCGTGCGATCATCCGTGCGATTGGCTATCCTGTCATTATCAAGGCATCAGCGGGCGGCGGCGGGCGTGGAATGCGCGTGGTTCACACCGAGGCCGCGTTGTCGAATGCGGTCATAATAACCCGCAACGAGGCACAGGCGGCGTTCGGTAATCCAACGGTTTATGCGGAAAAATTTCTGGAAAATCCTCGTCATATTGAATTCCAGGTGCTGGTTGATGAACACCGCAATGCAATCCACTTGGGGGAACGTGAGTGTTCAATGCAGCGCCGCCACCAGAAAATCCTCGAGGAAGCACCCGCCCTGGGCATTCCCCCCAGATTACGCGACAGGATAGGTGGCCGGTGCGCCGATGCGTGCCGGCGTATCGGTTATCGGGGAGTGGGAACGTTCGAGTTCCTGTTTGAGAAAAACGAATTTTATTTCATCGAAATGAACACGCGTTTACAAGTGGAACACCCCGTTACGGAGGCAATTACCGGGATAGATCTGGTAAAAGCACAAATTCGTGTTGCCGCCGGTGAAAAATTGACCATTCGCCAACGAGATGTTACATGGAAGGGGCATGCCATCGAATGCCGCATCAACGCCGAGGATCCTTATAAGCTTACGCCTTCCGCCGGTCGTATCACTCAGTATCATGCTCCCGGCGGTCCGGGCATTCGGGTCGACTCTCATATTTATCATAACTACGTGGTGCCGCCCTATTACGATTCCATGATCGCCAAAGTGATTGCTTATGGGGATAACCGCGACCAGGCAATCGCCCGAATGCGCATTGCGCTATCGGAGATGGTGGTTGAAGGCATCAGCACCAATATCCCATTGCATCTCGATCTGTTGTCGGACGCCGCGTTTCTGACGGGCGGTACCAGCATCCACTACCTTGAGCAGAAGCTTGCCAATTACAATAAGCCGGGCTAAAAGCGGCCAGCCGTGTTGCGGCGAGTTTCCCTGAGTATTGCGATATATGCCCTGGATTTCTCTCACCCTGGAAACCGATGACGCGCATGCCGAAATCCTGAGCGATGCGATGCTTGAACTCGGTGCGTTATCAACGGACATACACGATGCGGCTGCGGGCACTGAACGAGAGCAGTCGTTATTCGATGAACCCGGTGAGTCGGCTGGGGAAATCTGGTCCGTGTCGGAACTTACCGCCCTATTCGAAGCGGATGCCGACATAACGTCCATTGTGCAAGCTGCGGCGCAAGTGGCTCAGCTTCCCATTCCGCCCGTCTACCACCTGACGCATGTGGAAGAGCAGGACTGGGTGCGGATTACGCAATCGCAATTCGATCCGATACAAATATCGTCACGGTTGTGGATTGTCCCCACCTGGCATCGGGCGCCCGATCCCACCGCGATCAATCTGACACTCGATCCCGGACTGGCTTTCGGCACCGGCAGTCACCCTACCACAAAACTATGCCTTGCCTGGCTTGACGAAAACCTGCAAGGGGGTGAAGATGTTCTTGATTACGGTTGTGGCTCCGGCATATTGGCTATCGCCGCGTCGAAGCTCGGTGCGCGCCATGTGGTGGGCGTAGATATAGATGCGCAGGCGGTTGCAGCCAGTCGCGAAAATGCCATGCTTAATCAATGTGACGAAACAGAAATGGAGTTTCATACGGCGCATTTTGCGACTTGGACAGATCCGGCACGCGAAGCCTGGGCGGATGTGGTTGTCGCCAATATTCTTGCCAATCCTTTGATCATGCTGGCCCCGATACTGATGCGCGCTACCCGGCAGGGGGGCCATATAGTACTTTCCGGCATACTTATGGAACAGGCGGAGGAAGTCAGTCATGTCTATCAGCAATGGTTCAATATGCATATTGCCGGGGTGCGGGAGGGCTGGGTGTTGCTGGCCGGGACCAGGAAGTGAATTTGAATTTTCTTGAAAAATAACGGCTATGGCGCTTATAACCCGTTGTCCTGACTGTGCCACCGCTTTCCGTATAACCCCCATGCAGTTGCAGGCGCACGGCGGGGATGTGCGCTGCGGACATTGCGCACATATATTTAACGGTTTTGCCACACTTGCGACAATGCAAGAGCCGGAAGCCAATGATTTATCCGGGAAGACGGTGCCGGACAAACCGCAAAGCCCGGAGATTCCTTCCATAAGTGATTCGCCCATCACGGCTTTAACCGATCCAGAAGTGTCCTCCCAGACTACCGGTAACGAAACGGCGCAGACCGAAGCAGCATTGGAGAGCCCACCTACGGAGGCGCCAGAACCGGAAGCGTCGGTGGTGAAAGAACCGGTCCTGCAAGTACCGCACGTAACCCGCGCACCGGAGAGCAACCCGGCGGAAAATTACCCACCGGACGACTATACGGATGAGTATGCCTTCAATGCGGCACCATCGCGCAAGACTTCCCTCGCATGGGGCTTTGCGAGTCTGTTTTTGCTTGTTGTGCTGGCCGCCCAGGCCATTTACTTTTATCGCGCCCAGCTTTCTGTTATCGCCCCCGCTACCAGGCCGTTTCTGGAACAATACTGCGAGCTATTGGGATGTACCATTCCACCGCCGCAAAAATCAGCATTGCTGAATAGCGGGTCAGTTTTTGTTTTATCCGGGATTGGTTTATACAACTTGAATCCACCGGAATCAAACGGTTTACGCCGATAACGGGATTGGACCCCATAAAATTATGGGCTGTGTTCGCAGTGCATTTGAATTAAAATTGAAATCCCGCCAAATCCAGCAGTCGCCTTCAAGCAAAATGATCCCTGAGACGTTAATTGAAATCAAAGGTTTGAACTTCTCCTATGGGGAGCGTTCCATCCTGAAGGGGATCGACATGACGATGTCACGGGGTAAAGTCATCGCCATCATGGGCGGCAGCGGTAGCGGCAAGACCACGCTGTTGCGTCTTATCGGTGGAGCGGTTCGCCCATCCTCCGGCTATGTCAAGGTTGCCGGCAAGGTAGTACATGAGCTCAAAAGGGATGAGCTTTTCCAGATGCGCCGAAAAATGAGCATGTTATTCCAGTTCGGCGCGCTGTTTACCGATTTGTCGGTATTCGACAACGTGGCTTTCCAGATGCGTGAACATACCGATTTACCCGAATCGATGATTCGCGATCTGGTGCTGATGAAACTACAGGCTGTCGGTTTGCGTGGGGCGCACGATCTGATGCCCGCGCAACTTTCGGGAGGAATGGCGCGGCGGGTGGCGTTAGCTCGCTCGATTGCGCTGGATCCGCTACTTATCATGTATGACGAACCGTTTACCGGGCTCGATCCAATTTCATTGACTGTCATCGGAAATTTGATCCGTCGCTTGACCGATGCACTCGGTATGACCTCCATTGTGGTAACCCACGATGTGCAGGAGTCCTTGAAAATCGTGGACTATGTTTATTTCATTTCAGGGGGCGTGATCGCGGCGCATGGTACACCGGACGAAGTGCGCAAATCGGTTGCGCCTTTTGTCCATCAGTTCGTGCATGGCGAAGAAGACGGCCCTGTTTCGTTCCACTACTCTGCGGAAGCTTACGCGAACGATCTGAAACTGGAGGGTAGTTTTGCCTAGGCGTATCGTTGTCGGTATTCGGGGTGTGGGTCATCGCGTGATAGACAGTATCTGGCGGCTGGGCTACGCCAGCCGCTTTTTTCTGTTGACACTGCTGAAGTCGGGTACCAGCTTTCGACGTTTTGGCCTGATTATCCGTGAGCTTTATTTTACGGGCGTGCTGTCGCTGATTATTATCGTTGTGTCGGGATTGTTCGTCGGCATGGTGCTGGGTTTACAGGGCTATGAAACGTTACAGAGATTCGGTGCAGAATCCGCTGTCGGTACAATGGTGGCGCTGTCGCTCGTTCGGGAACTGGGGCCTGTCGTGGCGGCGCTATTGTTCGCCAGCCGTGCCGGGTCCGCCATTACTGCTGAAATCGGCTTGATGAAGGCCACGGATCAATTGGCGGCGATGGAAATGATGGCGGTGGATCCAATTGCCCGGGTGGTGGCTCCCCGGTTCTGGGCGGGCGTAATTTCGATGCCGTTTTTGGCGGCGCTGTTTTCGGTGGTTGGCGTGTTTGGGGGTTATCTGGTAGCGGTGGTACTTATCGGGGTGGATGAGGGTTCATTCTGGTCGCAGATGCAAAACGCGGTGGATTTCCGGTACGACATCGTCAATGGTGTCATCAAGACCTGTGTTTTTGGTGTGGCGGTAACGGCAATTGCGGTGTTCGAGGGTTATGATGCGTCGCCCACGGCTGAAGGGGTGTCCGGCGCGACCACCCGCACCGTGGTGACTTCCTCGCTGGCGATTCTGGGACTGGATTTTGTTTTGACCTCGGTCATGTTCAGGGGAATGAGCTGATGCAGCGAACAACAATGGATTTGTGGGTAGGCGTATTTGTCATGGCTGGAATCGGCGCATTGCTGGTTTTGGCTTTGAAAGTGGGAAATCTGGGCACTTATAGCGAAGCAGAGAGCTATACACTGATTGGAAATTTTGAGAATATCGGGGGTTTGAAAGTTAGAGCCCCGGTAAAAAGCGCCGGTGTGGTCGTGGGACGTATAACGGATATTCAATTCAACACCGAGACTTACGATGCCGCGGTGACCATGAACATAGACCGTCGCTACCAATTTCCCAAGGACACCTTCGCAAGCATTCTCACGTCGGGACTTCTGGGTGAGCAATACATTGGCCTGGCGGCGGGTGGCGACGAGACAGTACTGAAGAATGGCGATAAAATCCTGAAAACCAATTCCGCGATGGTTCTGGAAGAAATGATCGGGCGATTCCTATTCGATAAAGCATCGGAGAACAAGGCGTCAGAAGACGGCGATAGCGACGATGACGGCAAGAAATAGCCATATATTCGCGGTGAGGCATGCGTTGGCTTATGATGCAGTTTAAAATGGATAGTTCAACTAATTTTAATGAGGAAATCATGAAAAAATACCTTGGTATCTTTGTATTGCTGGCGGTGTGGTTGCCTGCGCTGCCTGCATGGTCAATGGAGGTCACCAGTCCCGATAAACTGGTGGATAACACCGCTCAGGAGGTGCTTACAATTGTCAGGCAGGACAAGAGCTTGCAAGGCAGTCACGCCAAGATTCTCGATTTGGTGGAGGCCAAGATACTGCCTCATTTCAATTTCAACCGGATGACCCGGCTGGCGATGGGCAAGAATTGGTCCAAGGCCTCGCCTGATCAACAGGAGCAAT
Source organism: Nitrosospira sp. Nsp13 (assembly GCF_900101945.1). Classification (NCBI taxonomy): domain Bacteria; kingdom Pseudomonadati; phylum Pseudomonadota; class Betaproteobacteria; order Nitrosomonadales; family Nitrosomonadaceae; genus Nitrosospira; species Nitrosospira sp. Nsp13. The sequence continues at coordinate 12,822 of NZ_FMVD01000012.1, forward strand.
TGGTGAAGGAGTTCCGTACCCTCCTGGTTCGCACCTATTCCAACGCATTGACTGATTATCGTGACCATACCATCAAGGTTGAACCGCTCAAAGTCGCGGCGGATGATACCGATACCACGGTCAAAACGAAAGTGATGCAAGATTCTGGTCAGCAGCCGGTTCCCATCGATTACAGCATGGAAAAAACCGGCGATGGCTGGAAAGTGTACGATGTAACGGTTGCGGGAGTTAGTCTGGTAACCAATTACCGCAGCACTTTCAATAACCAGGTTCGCGACGGTGGAGTGGATAAACTACTTAAAACCCTGGTGGATAAAAATCGTTCGTTGATAGCTGCCGATAAAAAGGCCGATGCGCGGTAATCCGTGATCCTGATCCGGCCCGTTGACTTGCTCATTTTTCACTCATTTTTTAGATGGGCGCCATGATTTACACCGATGTTTTGTACCATTTTGACTTTAAACTTCAACTACCGGATGTAGCATGGCCGAAGTAGTTCTGTCCAAGGACGGCGAACTGAGCGTCGAGGGATCAATCACCTTCAATAATGTGGTTGCGGTGGTCGAGCGGGGCATTGCGTTGTTTAATCATGATGATCTGGTAATTGATCTAACGCGAGTGGTTGAAGTGGACTCGTCAGCTGTCAGCCTGTTGCTGGAATGGCAGCGCGAGGCTGGCCGCCGCCACCACCGGATGTGTTTTGCCAACATGCCGCAAAACCTGCGAGGTTTGACTCAGCTGTATGGCGTTTCCGAATTGATCCTTCAAGCGTAAATCATAAATGGGTGATGGCGGAATGAAGTGCCAGAAACTGGCGCTTTCCGGCCAATCGAGGGTAACTCGTATGGGGCATACTTAAAAATCCCCTATCCAAGCCCGTTACGCATACCCCTGATACTCCTTATCCTTGTTTCTTCCCGATGACACTGGCAATCGAAGTCAAGCAGATGCACAAACGCTTCGGCGCATTACAGGCGTTGTGCGGTGTCGATCTTGAAATCGGCACCGGTGAGTTTTTTGCACTGCTCGGTCCGAATGGCGCGGGCAAGACCACTCTCATTAACATCATAGCGGGGCTGACTCTTGCGAGCAGCGGCAGCGCCAGAGTGATGGGATATGATGTCGTTGCCGATTACCGTGAAGCGCGGCGTATGCTGGGTGTGGTGCCGCAGGAACTCGTATTCGATCCATTCTTTACCGTCAGGGAAACGCTTGCGATCCAGTCGGGCTATTATGGCCTGAAGAATAACGGTTCCTGGATAGAGGAGATCATCCACCATCTGGATCTCACCGACAAGGCCGACGCCAACATGCGCACGCTGTCCGGTGGCATGAAGCGGCGCGTGCTTGTGGCCCAGGCATTGGTGCACAAGCCACCGGTGATCGTTCTGGACGAGCCCACCGCGGGAGTGGATGTGGAATTGCGCCAGGCGCTTTGGCATTTCATCAAACAGTTGAACCGCAATGGCCACACCATCGTGCTCACCACGCATTATCTTGAGGAAGCCGAAGCTTTATGCAGCCGCGTGGCGATGCTCAAACAAGGGAATATCGTCGCGCTCGACAGCATCAAAAATCTCGTCAATAGTATTTCCGGATGCTCGGTGCGATTGCGGTTGTCGCCCGATACACTCCCTTTGCCGCTACAACCCTTATTGAGTAGCCATGAGGACGGATACTGCATCCTGGCAATCGGGGAATATTCCCAGCTCGAGAATGTCATGGCGGCGCTGCGCATGGCGGACGTGCAAGTCCTGGAAATGCAGGTGTTGCAACCTGATTTGGAAGAAGTGTTCGTGAAAATCATGGGCCATACCGAAAATCCGCAGCCAGTATCCCGATGACCGGGTTCTTTACTCTGCTCCACAAGGAGTTGCTGCGCTTCTGGAAAGTCGGGTTACAAACCGTATTCGCGCCGATGCTTTCCACGCTGCTCTATCTGCTGATTTTTTCTCACGTGCTGGAAGAACACGTACAGGCATATCCGGGCGTGGCATACACCGTCTTTCTGGTTCCGGGTCTGGTGATGATGGCCATGTTGCAGAATGCTTTTGCCAACTCGTCATCCAGCTTGATTCAATCGAAGATCTCAGGCAATCTCGTCTTTGTCCTGTTATCCCCGCTTTCTTACCAGGAAATATTCTTGGCCTATGTACTGGCATCCGTCGTACGCGGCCTGGCGGTGGGGTTGGGGGTCTACCTGGTGACGCTCGGATTTTTCGAACTACCGGTGAGCTCATTTCTATGGGTATTCGTGTTTGCCCTGATGGGCAGCGCATTGCTGGGGGCACTAGGCATTATTGCCGGTATCTGGGCGGAAAAGTTTGATCAGCTGGCTGCTTTTCAGAACTTTGTCATTCTGCCCCTGACATTTCTATCCGGGGTGTTTTACACGATCCACTCGTTGCCTCCCTTCTGGCAGGGATTGTCGCACTTGAATCCGTTTTTTTACATGATTGACGGTTTCCGCTATGGTTTTTTCAGCGTGTCGGATATTTCACCCTATGCCAGCCTTGGGATTGTGGCGGCGTGCTTTTTGGCGGTATCATGGCTGACATTGCGGATGCTTAGGGCAGGTTATAAGATCCGCCATTAAGGCATCATAAAATCCAACTGTTGTGACGATCTGTTTCGCAGATTGATAAATCGCTTGCTTAACGTGCGCACAGTCCACGGATCGAAAACGCATCACCAGAGTCGCAATTATTCGGAATCGGAATAATTGCCGGCATTGAACCCGAATCATCTTGTCTGCCTGCCGGATCTAGGCTGAAGAAATCATTAATATAAAGGAAGAAAAAATGGTCACATCGGAAAGCATAAAAAATCATATTGAAACCTCCATGCCATGTGAGCTGGTGCATGTGGAGGGCGATGACGGTCGTCACTTCAGTGCCGTCATTGTCAGCGCTGAATTCCGCGAAAAGAATATGGTGCAGCAACACCAACTGGTTTATCGCGCACTTGGCGACAGGATGAAGCAGGAGATTCATGCCCTGTCCATGAAAACCTTGACACCGGAACAGTGGGCAGAAAACAGCCAGGCGTAGTATTACACCTGGCTGGCGTGTAGAGCACGGGCTTACCGGAAAAATGGTGGTAAGTTTTGTCGAGTAGATATTAGTTCCGCAAGCTTGCGCCTGTCTATGCGGCCGTTGCCATCGCCCCCCGCATTTTCTCCATTGCCTTGGCTTCAATCTGGCGAATGCGTTCGGCGGATACGCCCAGCTCGTCGGCAAGATCATGCAGCGTTGCGGTATCGTTTTCCCGCAGCCAGCGCGCTTCGATGATGTGCCGGCTACGTGCGTCCAGGCTCGCCAGCGCTTGTTCCAGCCCTTCCCCGCGCAAGCGGGTGGTTTGTTCGGCTTCCAGCAGTTTTGGCGGTTCTGAGCCGTCGGTGAGATAAGCAATGGGGCTGAATGTCTCATCCTCGTCTTCAGATAGCGGTTCCAGCGAAATATCACGTCCGTTGAAACGGGTTTCCATTTCTACCACTTCCTCGGCCTTGACGCCCAATTGCTTGGCCATGGCATTAACTTCCTCAGGATTCATGGTGTCCAGAACTGGCTTCATACTGCGCAGGTTAAAGAACAATTTGCGTTGCGCCTTGGTTGTGGCGATCTTTACCAGCCGCCAGTTGCGCAGTATGAATTCATGAATTTCCGCCTTGATCCAGTGCACCGCGAACGATACCAGTCTTACACCGCGCTCAGGATCATAGCGTTTGACCGCTTTCATAAGGCCGATGTTGCCCTCTTGAATCAGATCTGCCTGAGGCAGACCATAGCCTTTGTAACCGCGAGCAATGGCGACTACTACGCGCAAGTGCGATAAAACCAGTTGGCGGGCCGCGTCGATGCTATCTTCATCCCTCAGGGATCGTGCCAAACGGACTTCTTCTTCCTGAGAAAGAATGCGAAAGCGATTAACAGACTGAATGTAACTTTCAATGCTGCCGCCAGCTGAGGGTATGGCTAAAGCAAAAGTCATATGTCCTCCTTGGATCCTATAAAAAATAACCTTTCCTGATAAGAAAGTCAATCGCCTGAAAAGTTCCCTGGGGAAATTCCTAACCTTATGAATTAACTTGGTTCTATCTGCCACAGATGGTTTGCCACCGACAACCACGCCCCCAGCCAGCCAAGACATGCCGACAGTAATAACAGAGTCAGGCTGTCCTCCGGGGAAAGATGATAGAGAGGAAAATCCACCACATAGAGCCGCGTCAAATTCCTCAGTTCATCATCTATCAGGTGGATTCCAAGGGAGATAATAAGCCATGCTGCCATTCCCCCGGCCATTCCCTGAATAGCGCCGAAGTACAGAAAAGGACGGCGGATGAAACCGTTAGTCGCACCGATCAACTTCGACACCTCTATTTCATCCCGTTTGGTGAGAATCTGCAGACGTATGGTGTTGAAAGTCACGGCGACCAGCGCGAAACTCAGTAATGCGGCGAGCATCAGCACCGCCAGACGACCCAGATTAATCAGAGCGTCCAGCCGCTTTGCCCATGCCGAGTCCAGTTGCACGTGTTCGATCCGGGGCCATTTTTGCAATTCCGCATGGAGCTCTTCCAGCGCCGCGGGCGAGAGGCTTTTGGCATTAATCACGAAAGCGTCGGGTAGCGGATTTCGTTCAAGACTGTCCACGAGATCCGCCAATCCATTACTTTGCTTGAGCTGCTCCAGAGCGCTGTCTCTGGGAATGAACTCGAAGCTCGCTACCTGCGGATGTTCCTTAAGGCGTGCTCCAATTTGTGCCACCTCGTCGCCGTTCGCATCCAGTTCAAGAAACAGGCTCAGTTGCGGCGCACCCGAAACCTGAGTGGAGAATGCCTGAAGATTTCCCAGCAGCATGTAAATTCCAGCGGGCAGGCTGAAGGCAATCCCGATCACGATAATACTGAGCAGGTTCCCGATGGGCGCGCCCGCCAACCGCTTAAGCGCCAGGACGAAAGCGTACCAGTGATGAGCCAGCCACACGTTCATACCGTCAGTTCGCCGTGATTGAGCGCGAAAATACGCAGTGGCGTGTTGCCCAGTAATTCCACATCATGGGTGGCTATGAGGACGGTTACGCCCACTTGATGAAATGACTTGAACATCGTCATGATGTCTCTTGCATAATCAGCGTCAAGGTTGCTGGTTGGCTCATCGGCGATCAGTATGGAAGGCCGGTTTACGATAGCGCGGGCGATGCAAAGGCGTTGCTGCTCACCTCCGGAGAGTGTAATGGGCCGCGTTTTTTCCCTGCCCAGCAATCCTACCTTATCGAGTGCGGCGCGTACCCGTCCGGTTGCCGCTCGGGAATCAAATCCGCTGATTTGTAGAGGCAGCAGCACGTTATCGAATACGGAACGGTCAAACAGGATCTTTTGATCCTGAAATACCAGACCGAGATTACGCCTCAAAAATGGGATGGCGCCGCTCTTGAGCGCACTGACATTCTGGCCGTTAACAATAATACTGCCGGAAGTAGGGCGCTCGATGGCCGCAATGAGCCTCAATAGCGTACTTTTGCCCGCACCCGAATGGCCGGTGATTAATGCCATCTCGCCGGCCTCGAGCGTAAACCCGATATTCTTGAGCGCATTGAAACCATTGGGATAACGCTTGCAGACCTGATTAAAGCTGATCATGGAAAAGCCTTCACCGCAAAGGACTCATTTTAACCCGTCAAGCGTGCTTGCGTCCCTTGAGGATTGAACCTAAATCCGGCAATTGACCGGTCATTTTTCAGTTGGCACCATGATTCACCAAGATTTCTTGGACCCTTTGATCCTCACCTTTTATGGGGAGTGAGCTATAAGGCGGATCGAAAGGTTTTTGTGGCACAGGGCTGTGTTGTTCGTAACGCCTTGGAATGGGATGGCGATTGCAGTCATTGCGCCCTGCGCCGCACCCAAGAACCATGCACTCCATCCTGTCCAACTGCCGATTTCAGGTTGAAACAAATCCATGGCGTCGAGCCATATCGCGCTCAGTCAAACAGCGCCTCGACAAACTCACTCGCGTTGAATGGCCGCAAATCATCGATGCCTTCGCCTACCCCGATGAAACGTATTGGTAATGACAGTTTTTGCCGGCGTTGTCTGGCAATCGCGGCAATCACCCCCCCCTTGGCAGTACCGTCAAGCTTGGTAATAATGAGGCCGGTAAGACCGAGCGCGTCATCGAAGGCCTGCACCTGATTGACCGCATTCTGTCCGGTGTTGGCGTCGAGCACCAGCAGCACTTCATGAGGCGCATCCGGCTCGGCTTTGGCGATTACGCGCTTCACCTTTTTAATTTCTTCCATCAAGTGCAGTTGAGTGGCGAGCCGTCCGGCGGTGTCCGCCAGTACAATATCTATCCCGCGTGCTTTAGCGGCGCTCACCGCATCGAATATCACCGCCGCGGGATCTCCCTTTTGCTGATTGCCGGTTTCCTGCGCGATAACGGCAATGTTGTTACGCTCACCCCAGGCCATGAGTTGTTCGCGTGCGGCGGCGCGGAAGGTGTCGCCCGCAGCGAGCAGCACCGTTTTCCCTTGTGACTGAAAATGATGGGCGAGTTTGCCGATTGAGGTGGTTTTACCCGCCCCATTTACACCTGTCAGCATAATAATAAAGGGTTTATTCGTGTCCGTATCAAGGGGCTGCGCCAGCGGCGTAAGCAGGTCGACGAGTGCTTGCTGTAGCGCGCCCTTGAGTTGCGCCGCGTCAGTCAGGCCATCGCGTTTGACTTGCCTCCTCAGTTCGTCAAGCAGCCAGGTGGTCGCATTTACGCCGGTATCGGCTGTCAGCAGTATGGTTTCCAGTTCCTCGTAGAGAGCTTCATCGATCTTACCCCCGCCGAATAACCCGGATAACTGTTTGCCCAGATTATTCCGGGTGCGGGAAAGGCCTTGTCGAACCCTGGTTGTCCAATTCGCTGGCTGCACGCCGGCGGGTGCAGCACTATTTTTGGATTTGAAGAAACTTGGCATTCTGTTAGGCTGTCTACCTTTGTCGAAACACGTGGCGAAAACTTGTGAGCGGAATACTATCCTAAATCCGGTAGTTGACCGCTCATTTAATGGATCGGTGTTATGATCAATAACAATATTTCGTATTATTTAACGCTCACCTTCCGAGCGAGGCTGCTGCGGGGTGAATAGCACAGTCTTTAGGCACATGACTGCGTTGTTCGCAACGCCTTGGAATGAAATAGTCATTCCGCGTGGTTGCGCCTTGTTCTGCATCCCAAACCGCGCATTTCACCGTCCAACTACCGGATTTAGGATTAATTCCGGAATTTTATTCCGTTTACTCAGATTTAGGTTATTAAAAAAATGAGAGTTCATTGTCGTGACACCGCTCCTTCTTTCGTTTCGCGGCCGGTTGTAAAAATAGTAGCGCTACTGGCGTTCCTGGTTGCTTCGGGAGCCTCCGCCACTACACATGAGTTCACCCTTGCCAACGGGCTCAAGTTGATCGTCAAGGAAGATCATCGCTCTCCCGTGGTCATTTCACAGATCTGGTACAAGGCGGGCAGTATTGATGAGTTGAATGGGACTACAGGGGTCGCCCATGTATTGGAACATATGATGTTCAAAGGAACTCATAAAGTTCCCGGCGGTGAATTTTCCAGGCGTATCGCGGCGGCAGGCGGGCGCGAAAACGCATTCACGAGCCGTGACTACACCGCTTATTTCCAGCAATTGCAAAAATCCAGGCTACCGCTGGCAATGGAACTGGAGTCCGACCGGATGCGTAATCTGGTGTTGACGGAAGGGGAGTTTGCCAAGGAAATCAAGGTAGTGATGGAGGAGCGGCGCCTGCGCACCGATGACCAGCCTCGCGCGCTGGTGCATGAGAAAATGACCGCCACGTCCTTTCAATCGCATCCTTACCGGCATCCCGTCATAGGTTGGATGAACGATCTGGAAAACATGAGTTTCCGGGACGCCAAGGAATGGTATGACCGCTGGTACGCACCCAATAATGCCGTGCTGGTGGTGGTGGGTGATGTAAGCCCGAAGGAAGTATTCGTTTTGGCGCAAAAGTACTACGGTGCTATACGGTCTCGCCCGCTATTGCCGCTGGATAAGCGCAAGCCGCAGACCGAACCGCCACAAATCGGCATCAAGCGGCTGACGGTGAAAGCGCCCGCGCGGTTACCGTATCTTGCAATGGGCTATCATGCGCCGGTAGTACGCAATCCCGGCACGGACTGGGAGCCGTATGCGCTGGAAATGCTTGCGGGGGTGCTGGACGGCAATGAATCCGCCCGGCTCAATAAGGAACTGGTGCGCGAGCAACGCATTGCCAGTTCGGCAGGCGCGGGTTACGACTCCACCGCGCGCGGCCCCGGCATGTTTTATCTTGACGGTACGCCCAGTGAAGGAAAAACGGTGGCCGATCTGGAAGCTGCGTTACGTGCGGAAGTGGAAAAACTCATACGCGAGGGAGTCACTGAAGAGGAGCTTGCGCGAATCAAGGCACAGGTTGTGGCTGGGCATGTCTTTCAGCTCGACTCGATGTTCTATCAAGCGATGCAGATCGGCCAACTGGAAAGTATTGGTATGTCCCACCGCGATGTGGATACGATGTTGAAAAAACTCCAAGCTGTTACCGCCGAACAAGTGCGCGAGGTGGCAAAAAAATATTTGAAGGATGACAGTCTGACGGTTGCGGTACTCGATCCGCAGCCACTGGAACAACAGAAAGCCCCTTTTGCCGTGCCTCCTGGTGGACTGCGTCATTGAGCGGCATGATTCTGGCCTTGATTACGATTGATTGGAAAAGTATTTTCTTCTGTCGCCTCGATCGACAAGTAACGCCAATCGATCATCAAGTTCGAAAAGTAATTCAGAATTGTTCGGAGAGGTTTTAATGCAAGTGATACGTTGCGTATTTATTCTGCTTTTGGGCACCTGTTCCCAATGGGTATTTGCTACCCTGCCGATCCAGCATTGGCAGGCGGCCTCGGGTGCACAAGTGTATTTTGTCGAAAGCCGTGATTTACCGATACTCGATGTCAGCGTGGATTTCAGCGCGGGCAGCGGTACCGACACGCCGGATAAATCCGGCCGCGCCGGCCTCGCACTGTATCTGCTGAGCCTTGGTGCGGGAGGGCTGTCCGAAGATCAGATTGCCAAAGCGATAGCTGACATCGGTGCCCAATTGGGCGCCCATTTCGATCAGGACCGCGCGGGCGTTACGCTACGCACTCTGAGTAGTGCGCGGGAACGGAAACAGGCACTCGATATACTCGGCCGTGTCATACAGCATCCTGAATTTGTAGTCACCGTACTGGAGCGGGAGCAGCAGCGGATAATTGCCGGGCTGAAGGAAGCTGACACCAAACCAGATAGCATCGCTGATCGTGCGCTGATGAAGATGCTCTATGGCAGCCATCCTTACGGATTGCGAGGTTCGGGCGAGATCGAGACGGTGGGTGCATTGCGGCGCGATGATCTGATGGATTTTTACCGGTCTCGTTATTCCGCCCCGGGCGCGGTCGTGTCCATCATGGGCGACGTAAGCCGTGCGGAAGCGGCGGCTATTGCTGAATCACTAACGAGCGAACTGCCACAGAGCGTGCCCGCGTATGTTGTACCGGCAGTGACGGAACCCGTTCCGGAAACCAAAAGAATTACTCATCCCGCAACACAAAGTCATATTCTGCTTGCCTATCCGGGACTGCGCCGCGATGACCCTGATTATTTTCCCCTGCTCGTCGGTAATTATGTACTTGGCGGTGGTGGATTCACCTCGCGTCTGATGGAAGAGATTCGTCAGAAACGCGGACTGGCTTACAGTGTTAACAGCCATTTCTCGCCGCTCAGAGAAAAGGGGCCGTTTGAAATCAGTTTGCAGACCAGAAAAGAGCAGTCGGAAGAGGCGCTGGTACTCACGCGAAAAGTTCTGGCGGACTTTGTGGCGGGTGGTCCCACAGAAAAAGAACTTGTGGCAGCTAAACAAAATATTATCGGCAGTTTCCCATTACGCCTAGACAGCAACAGGAAAATTCTCGGATATCTCTCCGTGATCGGGTTTTACGATCTGCCACTCACTTATTTGGATGATTACCTGAAAGCGGTAGGGAATGTAACGGTTGCTCAGATCAAGGATGCTTTTCAGCGCCGTATCAAGCCTGAAGGGATGGTGGGTGTTGTGGTGGGGGCGATGGAAAAGAAATAGAAAAAGTACTTTTATTCAATTTATTGTCGCGTACTTCCTGGAATGAGAAACAAAGTCCGCATCATCGGCGGCGAATGGCGCAGTCGCATTATTACTTTTCCTGATGGTGCGGATTTGCGGCCGACACCTGACCGAATACGCGAAACCGTGTTCAACTGGCTGGGACAGGATCTGAGCGGCAAAACCTGCCTTGACCTGTTTGCCGGCAGCGGGGCGATGGGCTTTGAAGCCGCATCCCGAGGAGCAGCGCAGGTGCTTATGGTGGAACTCGATCCCGAAGTATTGAAGGCGCTGAAAGCCAACTCGCAAAAACTGGGAGCGACCCAAGTCCAATTGATGGCAATGGATGCGTTAAAATTCATGGATTCCGATCGACAGCGGTTTGACGTGATTTTTCTTGATCCTCCTTATCGGCTGGGTCTGCTGCCTGAACTGCTGGCCCTGCTACCCCCACACCTTACGGAAGATGGACTGGTCTATGTAGAAGACGATAATTTTCTGGGGTCCGGTGAGGACTGGCTTGTTTGGCGCAAGGGACAGGCAGGTAAGGTATATTATCAACTATTGAAATCCGCAAAAAATGGATAAAGCGATATACCCTGGCACATTCGACCCTATCACGCGGGGACATGAGGATTTGGTCCGGCGTGCAGCGGGGTTGTTCGACCGGGTGGTGGTTGCGGTGGCTACAAGTAGCGGCAAGAAGCCGTTTTTTAATCAGGATGAACGAGTGAAGATGGGAAGCCAGGTACTGGCCGATTGCCCCAATGTCGAGGTAATCGCTTTTTCGGGTCTCTTGATGGAATTCTCGCAACAGCAGAATGCGAGGGTAATTTTGCGCGGTTTGCGCGCAGTGTCCGATTTTGAATACGAATTTCAGATGGCGGGGATGAACCGTAGCATAAATCCTGGAATTGAAACCGTATTCATGACGCCATCGGAACAATACATGTTTATTTCCGCCACTATCGTGCGAGAAATCGCGCTGTTGGGCGGGAACGTGGACAGATTTGTGCATCCTTTGGTTGCCGCACAGCTACGGATGAAAATCGAACTGTAATATTTGAGGTTGATATGGCCTTAATGATCACTGATGAATGCATCAACTGCGATGTATGCGAACCGGAGTGTCCCAACGATGCCATTTCGCAAGGGGAAGAAATCTATGTAATAGCCCCTGACCTCTGCACCGAATGCGTGGGGCATCACGAAGTTTCACAATGCGTGGAAGTCTGTCCGGTGGACTGCATCATCCTTAATCCGGATATTGTTGAGACCAAAGCGCAACTACACGAAAAGTATCTTGCCCTCGGCAACCTCTGAGCAAATCCTCCGCGTAGCAGGCAGGGTGTCAATTAAATCGGGGAGTTACTCAGGTTTTCCTTGCTGGATAGCAAGCTCCTCAGGGATAGCGTAGCGTCTTGGTCCAAAGATCGCCGTGCCGATGCGAACCAGGGTTGCGCCTTCTTCGATGGCGATATCCAGGTCTTCCGACATACCCATCGAGATGGTGTCAAGCTCATAGCCAGCCTGTTTAAGCTGATCGTACGTTTCTTTCAGCATGCGGAACTGGCTGCGCTGCAGAGCGGTGGCTTTGGTAAGCTCGGGAATGGCCATCACTCCCCGCAGTTTCAGGCGGGGCAACCCCACAATATGTGCTGCCAGATCGGCGGCCTCATCCGGTGCCACACCACTCTTGCTGTCTTCTCCACTCACGTTTACCTGCAAGCATACCTGAAGGGGAGGCAACGATTCGGATCTATCCTTCGACAAGCGATCGGCAATCTTTTTCCGGTCTATGCTATGCACCCAGGAAAAATTCTCTGCGATGCGTTTTGTTTTATTGCTCTGTATGGGACCGATAAAATGCCACTCGATGGGTAAGTCGGCGAGCGCCGGGATCTTCCCCAGCGCCTCCTGAAGATAATTTTCCCCGAAAATCGTCTGCCCGGCGGCAAAGGCTTCACGCAGGCACTCGGCGGGATTGGTTTTGCTTGCAGCTAAAAGGGTAATGGCTTCGGGTTGCCGGCCCGTTTTGTCCGCAATCTCCCTTATGCGAGTTTTTACTTTCTCCAAGCCCGAGGCAATGGTTGTTCTGTTGGGTTCCATTTTTTACCTTTTTATGATGCTTCCATGTGATTTTCAGTAGGATGGGTGAAGCGAAGCGTGCAATCCATCATCTGGCTTATCTTATTTTACAATCCCCATCGCTTCTTTACTCATTGCTTTTGGTCCAATCCAGCATGAGAAATAGCCCTCAGTGAGGAAATTGAGCCGGTGTGTTATCTATGTCCGGGTTTTGATGGTTGGTTACGCTTTTATCCATTCTACATAAGCACCCAACCGGGGGCTCATAGGTGGATCTTTAATTGATCTGTAGCTACGCAATGTTCTCTACGAGGATACAAAAATATTGAGTGAGCGGAAGCATAGTAGAGCTACTGAACTATTCGGTCAAGAATAAAGGCACCCGGATAACAGCACCGGTACCATCCCGTCAATAAATCACTTTGACATTTTCTGCCTTGAAATGCGCTGACAGGGATTGCAGCAAATTGTCTTGCAGGCTTACGCGCCACGCATCCCCCAACTTCAGTTCGCAAACCGTATCCTTATTGCGATAAATCACCGATACCGGACAGTACCCATCGCCATGTTGGCTATTGCCGGCATTGGCGGTGTTCGCATTCATACGATAGGGCGCAAGTAATTCCTTTAGCTTGGCCGCGTTTGCCAGCCCGTTGCAGTGGAGTCTCACGCATTTTGCGTAGCGCGAGCGAGCGCTGTCCAGATTATAGAGCTGATCGGCGGAAATACGCAGTTCATCGCCATTCCCGTCGTCCCCTCTTTTACTGCTCACCTTGGCTTCTACCAAAAGCAGCTGATCTTCCTTCAGCCAATTACGGACAGATTCGAATAACTCGTTGTATACAACTATCTCCACCCGTGCACTGGCGTCATCCAATACGATCACCCCCATCTTGCCACGCCGGGTCATCTGCGTGCGTATAGCGTAGACGATTCCCGCCAGAAGTTGCGGTTCCCGCTGGGGATTCAATCGATTCAACCGCGTGCGCACAAAGCCTTTCAGCTCTTCCGCACAGGCGTTGAATGGGTGGCCGCTCAAATAGAATCCCAGCGCCATTTTTTCATTCTTCAGTTGCTCCTTTTCCACCCACTGCGGCACGTTGATCAAACTCTGCTGTTCCATCGAGTCGTCAATCTCGCCAAATAAACTCACCTGATTGACTGCACGGCCCGCCTGTTCGGCCGATTCGAGTGCAATGCCAACCGATGCCAGCAAGCCTGCCCGATGGTTATTGACAGAATCAAACGCGCCAGCGCGGATGAGCGATTCCACCACGCGGCGGTTGACAATGCGCTTGTCCACCCGCCGGCAGAAATCGAACAGGTCGGTATAGGACCCATCCTGATCACGTGCCTTGATGATTGCTGCAATCGCCGATTCTCCCGTCCCTTTCACTGCTCCCAGGCCATATCGTATGGTTTTTTTATCCACCGGAATAAAACGGTGACTGGAAAGATTGATGTCGGGCGGCAGGATGGAGAGCCCATTGGCAATGCCATCCTCAAAAAACGCATGCACCTTGTCCGTATCGTCCATATCGGCGGATAGCGTGGCAGCCACGAATTCAGCGGGATAATGCGTCTTGAGATAGGCAGTCTGAAATGCAATCAGGGCGTAAGCCGCCGCGTGCGATTTGTTGAAACCGTAGCCCGCGAATTTTTCCATCAGGCTGAACAGTTCGGTCGCATCGCGCTCCGTCAAACCATTCCTGGTGGCGCCGGCAACGAAAATATCGCGCTGCATGGCCATTTCTTCGACTTTTTTCTTACCCATTGCACGCCGCAGCAGATCGGCACTCCCGAGACTATAGCCGCCTATTACCTGCGCGATTTGCATGACTTGTTCCTGGTAAATCATCACGCCATAAGTGGGCTCAAGTATGGGTTGCAAACGTGGATCAAGATACTCCACGCGCTTGCCATGCTTACGTTCGGTAAATTCGGGAATTAGGGCCATCGGCCCCGGACGATACAGCGCCACCAGCGCGATGATGTCCTCAAAACAGTCGGGCTTTGCTTTCTGCAATAGATCTTTCATGCCACGCGATTCGAACTGGAACACTCCTACGGCGTTTCCCTGCCGCAATAGCGCGTAGGTAGCCGGGTCGTCCAGAGGCAGGTTTTCCAGGGAAAAGGATTTGACGATCCCGATTCCGGTTTCAGTAATATCCCCATCGACATCCGTTGCCGCGCGCCCGGACACCTGTTCGGCGGGGTGTGCATTTCGCTGCCTGATATATCTGACGGTCCAGTCGAGTATGGTCAACGTCCGCAACCCGAGGAAGTCGAACTTCACCAGGCCGATTTTCTCCACATCATCTTTATCCAGCTGGCTGATTACCGAATCACCCGCATCAGTGCAATAAACGGGGCAAAAATCAGTAATCTTTCCCGACGCGATCAGCACCCCCCCGGCGTGCATGCCAACATTGCGTGTAAGTCCCTCGAGGCGTTCGGCCAGTTCCAGCAGATTGCGCACTTCTTCTTCCGCTTGCGCGCGCTGATTCAGTTGTGGCTCCTCTGCACGCGCCTTCTTTAGCGTCATGCCGAGATCAAACGGTACCAGCTTCGCCAGCTGATCGACGAAGTTATAAGGCAAATCCATCACCCGTCCAACGTCGCGCACCACCGCTTTTGCCGCCATGGTGCCAAAAGTTGCGATCTGCGAAACACTCTCGGCACCATACTTCTGTTTGACATAATCTATGACATGTTCGCGCCCGTCCTGGCAGAAATCAATATCAAAATCAGGCATGGAAACACGTTCCGGATTAAGGAAGCGTTCAAACAGTAAATCGTAACGAAGCGGATCGAGGTCGGTAATGCCTAGGGAATAAGCGACCAGCGAACCCGCGCCGGAGCCTCGGCCGGGGCCCACAGGCACACCATTGTGCTTGGCCCAGTTGATGAAATCGGCAACGATCAGAAAATAACCGGCGAATCCCATCTGTACGATGGTGGAGGCCTCGAAATCCAGCCGCGCGCGATATTTTGGCATCTGCGCATTGCGCTCAGTTATATCGGGATAGAGTGCCTCCATGCGCTCTTCAAGGCCTGCCTCCGATTGAGCGCGCAGATACAGTTCCAGACTCTGGTTGTTGGGCGTAGGAAATAATGGGAGACGATTGACCCCCAATTCCAGCGCGAGATTACAGCGCTTGGCAAGCTCCACTGTGTTGGCGAGCGCCGCCGGTATATCGGCGAACAATGCCGTCATCTCTTCCTGGGTCTTGAAATACTGTTCTTCGGTGCAATGCTTCGGGCGGCGGCGGTCGCCCAGCACGTAACCTTCCGCGATACATACTCGAGCCTCGTGTGCCTTGTAATCATCGGGATTTAAAAACTGTACCGATTGCGTCGCCACTACCGGCAAATGCAATGCGGATGCCAGCGCCAGTGAGCTCTGCACGAGAGTCTCGGTATTGGGATGCCCTATTCGCTGCACTTCGATATAAAAACGGTCCGGAAATAAACCCGCCCACTCTCGCGCCAGTATTTCCGCTTGAACTAAATTATTCTGCATCAACATCAGGCTAATATCGCCAAGGTTCGCCCCGGACAGGGCAATCAGTCCCGTTGTTCCGCTTCCGCTCTCGGCAAACCAGGCCTTTTTGATTTCCGCCCGCCCCTGGCGCTGGTTTTCACGATAGGCACGTGACAACAGCCGGCACAACAGAAGGTAGCCCGGGTTGGACTGGCACAACAATAAAATACGTGCGGGCTTGTTCCTGTCATCTTCGTTACTTATCCAGACATCGCAGCCAATAATCGGTTTTATGCCTTTGGCGCGCGCCTCCTGGTAAAATTTCACCATACCGAACAGGTTGGAAAGATCTGTCAGCGACAATGCCGGCATACTGTCGGACGCCGCTTTTGCCACCGCATCGTCGATACGCACAATACCATCCACGATGGAATACTCGCTGTGCATGCGCAGGTGAACAAAAGTGGGAGATGTAGACATGTTGCCGTGATCCTGGCTTGATGTTTGGCATGAGCGGCTGGCCACGGCATTCAATCCTATGGGCCCGGCTGCCGGCTCGACACTCAAAACTAAATACTGAAAATCGGGAGTCGATTTTACACCAATTGCCCCATTCCCAAACTTGAGGGAATATCTAACCCGGATGTTTCATAAATTCGCGCATCTCCCACTGATGTCTGTTTCTTTGGAAATTTTATTCAGTCGGGCGTCTGAATAATTACGCCACTCTTTTCACGGAGTTTATGAAATATCCGGGTTAAGAGCTTCTGAGCTCGATTAAATCCATTTGGGAATTGCGATAAACTTCAGAGCCTTGCTCCGCGAAGAAACTGATAATTCTTTCCGGGAGCCATGTCAGCCTGCCCGGAAAAGGCGCATTCAGAAATCCGGCGTGCCCCCCTTCTTCGGGAAATTCCAGCGTGACTGCGGATGATACCTCATGCGATTCAGGCAATACGGAGGCCGGCATAAAAGGATCGTTGAAGGCATTGATGACGAGGGTGCGAACCTGGATATGCCTGAGCCATGGCTTGCTACTGGATTGGTGCCAGTAGTCTTCGGCATCTCGAAAGCCGTGCAGCGGTGCCGTCACGAGATTGTCGAATTGATATAACGTAGTGCATGCGGCTACTGCGGCTGCGTCAAACAGGCCGGGGAAGCGGCCAAATTTCTCCAGCGCCTTGCGTTTCAGCGTATCGAGAAAGTGACGGGTATAGAGCAGGTTGAAGCCCGACGCCAGAGCGCTCCCCGCGGCGGCCAGATCCAGCGGCACGGAAACCGCCGCGGCACCGTCGATCAACTGACAGGCTTGCTGACCTTGCTCACCCAGCCATTTCAGAAAAGCATTTCCGCCCAGTGATACCCCCACCACATAGAGCGGCGCGGAACCCGAAAGCTTGTTTTGTCCGCTTATCCTGCGCAGTATCCAATCAATCTCCATCGAGTCGCCGGCGTGATAGGCGCGCGGCAAGCGGTTGGGCGATCCCGAACAGCCGCGAAAATGCACTACCCCGGCGCGCCAGCCCAGATCCTGCAGTAAGCTCATCATACTCAGAATGTAATGACTGCACGAATCTCCTTCAAGCCCGTGAAACAGTATCACCAGCGGCGCATTGGCAGGATTATCCAGCCAGTCGATATCAATGAAATCTCCATCATCCAGTTCCCAGCGTTCGCGCCGGTAAGTAACCAGGGGGCGTGACAGCAGATAGGGATAGATGGTCTGCGCATGTCCCCCCCGCAGCCATGTGGGGGCCATGTAGGGTTTTGCGCGTAAACGGAGGGTGGAGATTTTCACGCTAAGTCTTATCAGACATCAGACATTGGCAGATTCCAACCAATGGCCAATAAAGATCAAGTTGATCAATGAGCTACAACACAATGAGCTATTAGAATCGATTGCACATAATAACATGCGGAGCTCATTATCAGTTATGGCGAGCTGTTTTCAGCCGATTGCAAAGCCGGTGCGGGGATGCAACGCAGCAGCAGTTCCACTCTTCAGCTGACGGATATCTCATATCTTTCCTATTTAGCGAGAGAATTTTGAGTGAAACATATCGTGCATACTCTGCCTGCTGCAAACAAAAACCCGCCGAAGCGGGTCTGTTTTAACGTGTAAATTGGTTTTACGATTTTTTGCGGCGGCTCAAACCCAGACCCACCAGGCCGAGGCCAAGAAGTGCAAGAGTGGCAGGCTCGGGTACCGCATCGATCTGCGCTATCGGATTGGGTAAATCGTTTACCCTGCCAGTCAGATTCAGGGTGAGACTATAGGCAGCCCGGCTGGATGCCGCGCCGACGTCCGCATCCGACAGGCTTAATAGGTACCTGGCGCTGAAAATTCCGGCTGAAGAGGTGTCCAGCATGGCCAGCCAGTCATGGCTTGAACCTTGGCCCAGGCCGCCGAAGCTACCCAAGTCGGTTAATAGCGTGCCGATGTCGCCGCTACCGAAGATGCTGTCGAGATCAAGGCCGACCCGGTTGGCATCAGCCAGATTGAAGAGGCTGAATCCAAGGGTGGCAGCATCACCCACGAAGAAAGTTCCGAAATCCAGGTTCAGGGTGAGCATTGTTGAGGAACCGTCGAAGGACGGCGCGGCGTGCAGCAGGTAGTCATAAGTGGCGCCGACATCGCCCGCCCAGGTGACCGTATATTGCGTCGTCTCTGTCCCCGTGAATTGGGCGCTGGTCTGAGTTGCCGTCAGTGTCGGGGCCGTGCGTGCCAGCGTTACATCGCCGTTGCCGACATAACTATCCAGATTAGCAGAAGATACAGCCTGATTCAGGTTGGTAGTAGTAGAGGAACTTGTGGTAGCGGCGCCGGTACACGCACCCCTGCGATTGTCCGAACATGAATCGCTACCATTGATAGCCGGTAAAAAGGTGGCATTTACGCCCGGTCCCGAGATACTGGCGGTGCTGCTGCCGGTCCCACTCGTGGTACCCGTAGTGTTACTGCCAGTATTGGCGCCATCTGTGGATCGAGTCCAAGTGCTTTGGGTCCGCGTCGAGGTGAGATTCAGGGTGGTGCCTATCAGCACACCCTGATTCGAGTTGAACTGACTGATGGTGCTGGTCCCCAGGCTGGCACCGTTATTGTTGCTGGCGCTTCCGCCCTCGGTATCGGTAGCGCTTGCGGAGTTGCTAAAGCCTGCTGGGGAAGTATTAATCAGAAGCGCACTGGCCGGCAGCGGGATTAGCACCAAAGCACCCAATGCGAGAGTGATTTTTTGGTGCAGCGTCGTGGGTGTGAATCTCATTTTTTATTCCTGTTTTTTAGAGGAGCGCTATGAACCCATCTCATTCATATTGTTTTATAAGCATTTTTCATGCCATAAATAAAATATCATTAATATTAAAAGAGTTGCACGTGCACCTTTATTCGAGGCGAACCATAGTGTAAAATTTTTCGACAATGAGATGGTCAAAGTTGAAGCCCAATTCGTTTAGATACACAGTTTCCAAGAAGGAGATTTCCACCTGAGACAGGAAAAATTACTTGGTCGGCAGTGACCTGCTACCCTCAATTAACTGCGCGGCGCAGTAGGATCTCGGTTTGCAAAGGGTGTTGGGTGGAATCCGGCTAGGTTGCCAAGGGAGCTATGTCTTGTTATCACCACCCCAAACCTGACTGTTCCGCTCTCTCTTAGTAAGTCCGAGTCAGCTGAGTAAAAATCAGCGGCACTCGTTGCCTAAAAGCGGTAGCGATAAAAGCCATCGACACCGTCATTGGGCGGATGAGCCCTTGATTCACGAAATTTTCGCTTTAGCACTCGATGGTCGGGCCATGCGAAGAAAGTTTCCTGCATCCCCGTGACCATTTATATTCTGCTAACGTACGATTTTTTCCGTTTCGTGAGCTGACCCCTTTAGGTTGCTTTATTACGTTCATTTGGCAACCGGTTTGTGCAATCATACTCATCAGCTACGCATGATTTTCAAATGTTGATAGGCAGGGGATAATCTTGACTCTGATAATGGGGGACAAGTTCCTACCTTGTCGCCTTGTTGCAATAGCCAAGAGGAATATGCATGCGTCACTCTCAAATCGGTAGAGTGTATCGTACACGGTCGATGATGCCAGGCGTAATCATCGCATTGACGCTGGTGCTGGCAGGTTGTGACAGCGGGCAGGCTGGGGGTGAGCAGGCGCCACCTTCGCCGGAAGTCAGCATTGCCCAGGTGCTCTCCAAACCGGTACAACAATGGGATGAATACAATGGGCGTATCAGCGCGATCGATACCGTTGAACTGCGAGCCCGTGTGAGCGGCTATGTGCAACGTGTCGCTTACAAGGAAGGTCAGGACGTGAAGCAGGGTGATCTGATGTTCCTCATCGATCAGCGCCCCTACCGGACAGCGCTGGCCAATGCGCAGGCGCAGCTCGATCGTGCGCGCGTGGCGAAACAGCTCGCGGGCATGCTGGACAACAATGCCCGGCTGCTGATGGATGCTGAAGCAATCTCACGCGAAGAGGCGGACACGCGCCGCACCACGCACACGCAGACCGCCGCGGATATCGATGCTGCCGAGGCGGTGGTAGCCAATGCGAAGCTCCAGCTGGAATTTACTGAGGTACGCGCGCCAGTCGACGGGAAAACGAGCCGTGCCCTGGTAACCGCCGGCAATCTGGCCGTTGCCGACCAGACCATACTGACCACGGTAGTGTCGCAGGATCCGATATATGTATACTTCGACGTCGACGAGAACAGCTACCTGCGCTACGGCGAACAGGCGCGCGATGGCGGAGGCACGCCGGCAGGCACCTCGGTACGTGTCGGCCTGGTCAACGAGGAAGGCTATCCCCACGCGGGCACGATCAACTTCTTCGACAACCAGGTCAATTCCGCTGTTGGAACCATACGCGTGCGCGCCGTGCTCCCCAATGCCGATCGCATTTTTACCCCCGGCTTGTTCGTGCGCGTGCAATTCGTCAGCGGCAGGAAGGAAAATGTCCTGCTGATTGATGACAAGGCCGTGATGACCGATCAGGACCGCAAGTACGTCTACGTGGTAGGCAAGGATGCTAAAGTCCAACGCAAGGACATCGTGCCCGGCCGCATGGCGGAGGGATTGCGCGTGATACAGTCCGGTCTTGCGGCGGACGACAAGATCGTCGTCGCCGGCCAGCAGAAAATCCACCCCGGTATGCCGGTTAAACCCAATGAAATCCCGATGGCTGCGCTGTAAGGCGCGGTTAGGTAACCTTTCGTGGATTTCTCCAGATTCTTTATCGATCGGCCAATCTTCGCGGCGGTGCTGTCAATCGTGATTTTTGCCGCCGGCCTGATTGCAATCCCCCTGCTGCCGAACGGCGAATATCCGGAAGTCATCCCGCCGACCGTTCTGGTACGCACCAACTACCCAGGTGCCAACCCGAAAGAGATCGCCGAATCGGTAGCCGTGCCACTGGAAGAAGCCATCAACGGCGTTGAAGGCATTATGTACCTGAAGTCTATCGCCAGTTCCGACGGCACCCTGCAGGTAGTGATCACCTTCACGCCGGGCGTGGATCCGGACATCGCCGCGGTGCGCGTACTGAACCGGGTGAGCCAGGCGCTGCCGCGCCTGCCGGAGGCGGTTCGGCAATATGGCGTGACGACGCAAAAACAATCCCCGACGCCGTTGATGTACATGAACCTGTTCTCGACGGACGGGCGCTACGACTCGCTCTACTTGCGTAACTACCTGGTGCTGCATGTCAAGGATGAGCTATCCCGCCTGCACGGCATCGGCGATGTGCAGCTGTTCGGTTCGGGCGACTACGCGATGCGAATCTGGCTCGATCCGGATAAAGTCGCTTCGCGCGGCCTGACGAGCGGTGACGTACTCAACGCGCTGCGCGAACAGAATGTGCAGGTATCGGCCGGCCAGCTCGGGGCCGAGCCTTCGCCGAACAAACCGGATTTCCTGGTTTCAATCAATGTTCGCGGCCGGCTGAGCACGGAGGCCGAGTTTGGGGACATCATACTGAAGAGCGGCCCGAATGGGGAAGTGGTGCGCCTGTCAAACGTGGCGCGCGTGGAACTTGGCTCCGGCAATTATACCGTGCGCGCGTATAACAACAGGAACACCAACGCCACGGTAGGCGTCTTCCTCTCGCCGGGCGCCAATGCCCTGGCGGTAGCGGACTCGGTGTATGCGAAGATGGATGAGCTATCCAAGCGCTTCCCGCCGGGCGTCGTCTACGATCCGACATGGGACCCCACCGTTTTTGTGCGCGATTCCATCCGCGCCGTGCAGAACACGCTGCTGGAAGCCATTTCACTCGTCGTGGTTGTCGTGATTCTGTTCCTGCAAACCTGGCGTGCGTCGATCATCCCCCTGATCGCGGTACCCGTGTCGATAGTGGGCACCTTTGCCGTACTGTACCTGCTCGGTTTTTCGATCAACACTCTGACCTTGTTCGGTCTTGTGCTCGCGATCGGCATCGTCGTCGACGATGCCATTGTCGTCGTCGAGAATGTCGAGCGCAACATCGAGGAAGGGCTAACGCCGCTCGCCGCCGCGCACCAGGCGATGAAGGAAGTATCGGGCCCCATCATTGCCATTGCGCTGGTGCTGTGCGCGGTATTCGTGCCGATGGCCTTCCTGACGGGCGTAACCGGCCAATTTTACAAGCAGTTTGCAGTGACGATTGCGGTTTCCACGGTGATTTCGGCCATCAATTCATTGACCCTGTCGCCCGCATTGGCGGCCATGCTGCTCAAAAGCCACGATACGCCCAAAGATGCGCTATCGCGCGTGATCGAGCGTTTGCTCGGCTGGGTATTCCGTCCCTTCAACCGTTTCTTCCAGCGCAGCTCCGAGAGATATCATCGTACCGTCGGGCACGCCCTGACAAAACGCGGGCTCGTGTTTGGCGTCTACCTCATGCTGCTTGCCTGCACCGCGCTGCTGTTCGGCAAGGTGCCGGATGGTTTTATCCCGACACAGGATAAACTCTATCTCTTCACCGGCGCCAAGCTGCCCGAGGGCGCCTCGCTTGCACGCACCGACGAGGTCGTGCGCAAGATGATCGATATCGCCCTTGGCACAGACGGCGTGGAAAAAGTGGCAGCCTACGCAGGCCTCAACGCCTTGCAGCTGACCAACACGCCTAATTTCAGCGCCGCCTATGTCATCCTCAAGCCGTTCGATCAGCGCAGCCGCAGCGCCAGCGCCATCGTCGCGGAGCTCAACGAGAAATTCGCTTCCATTGAGGAGGGTATTACCTTCGCGTTGATGCCGCCGCCAATCGAGGGATTGGGCAATGGTTCCGGTTATTCGCTGTACGTGGAGGATCGCGCCGGTCTGGGTTATGGCGCACTGCAGGATGCGACCAAAGCATTCCAGGGCAAGATTGCGCAGACCCCAGGATTCACTTATCCGGTCAGCGCTTATCAGGCAAATATTCCCCAGCTTGAAATCAAGGTCGATCGCACCAAGGCCAAAGCGCAGGGCGTGCCGCTGAACGAGCTGTTCGATACGCTGCAAATCTACCTGGGCTCAGCCTATGTGAATGACTTCAACCTGTTCGGCCGGGTCTATCGCGTTTTTGTCCAGGCCGACGCCGGTAAACGGCAACGCATTGAAGATATTGAGAAATTGCGCGTACGCAATGAGAGGGGCGATATGATACCCATGAGCGCGATGACGACGATCACGCCGACCTATGGTCCCGATCCGGTGCTGCGTTACAACGGTTATCCGGCTGCCGATCTGATTGGCGATTCCGATCCGCGTCAGTTATCCTCGGGACAGGCCATTACCCGGCTAAAGGAAATGGCCGGGGAAATGCTGCCGGACGGCATGATGCTCGAATGGACGGACCTGACCTATCAACAGGTGACGCAAAGCAACGCAAAGCTGATCGTATTTCCGCTTGCCGTCATGCTCGCCTTTCTCGTGCTCGCCGCACTGTACGAAAGCTGGACGCTGCCGCTTGCCGTCATCCTGATCGTGCCGGTATGCATGTGCGCCGCCTTGCTCGGCGTGTGGCTGACCGGTGGCGACAACAATATATTCGTGCAGGTGGGGCTGGTCGTGCTGATGGGCCTGGCCTGCAAGAATGCGATCCTGATCGTCGAATTCGCGCGTGAACTGGAATTCCAGGGCAAGGGGATCGTTGAAGCAGCGCTGGAGGCCTGCCGCCTGCGCCTGCGACCGATCGTCATGACCTCCATCGCCTTTGTCGCCGGCTCGGTACCGCTGGTACTTTCCACGGGTGCCGGCGCGGAAGTGCGCTCAGCCACGGGGATTACCGTGTTCGCGGGCATGATCGGCGTAACCCTGTTCGGGCTGTTCCTCACGCCTGTGTTCTATGTCGCCCTGCGCAAATTATCGGGAAGCGCGCTTGTCCGCCACGATCCGAAAACGTAGGTGATGCGGGAATACCTGAGACTAGCCGGTATTCGCCAAAGATAATGGATTTGCCGTCGCGGTTGCCAAAACCCGATTAGATTCTAAAACCGTGGTCTGTCCCCTATTTCCTCTATTTCCCGCTGTCAATAACTGTACGGTAAGGCTTAAATGAAGACGATTCTCCCAACGAGAAACAATCATTTTTCTATTTTATGTCTCTTAATGACTGGGAAAATTTTATGTCCCGCATGAATACCCCTACTCATACTTAGGTG
Organism: Nitrosospira sp. Nsp13; assembly: GCF_900101945.1. NCBI lineage: Bacteria > Pseudomonadati > Pseudomonadota > Betaproteobacteria > Nitrosomonadales > Nitrosomonadaceae > Nitrosospira > Nitrosospira sp. Nsp13. The sequence goes on from NZ_FMVD01000012.1 coordinate 37,183, forward strand.
TACCTTAAGGCAATAGCTTTAGCTAAACAAATCGGTAAGATAGCGCGTTGATCCAAAGCGGTCAGCCTACACTGCGCTGTGGAGTAAATTAAATTAGAAGTACAGCAGAGCATATGGGATCATCTTTGTGGCACACATATAATCAAGCTTTTTTTAAATCCGTACCAATCGACGCAAGTACACCTTTAGTTCCAGTTATCAGACAAGAAAACTACAATGGCACTCATTAAGTGCAAAGAATGCGGGACAGAGGTAAGTTCAAAGGCTAAAACCTGCCCAAAATGCGGCGCACGGGTTGAAACCAAGCTAGTGAGTTGGGGAATGCTCATTGGCATGATTTGCGTAGGAATAGTAATTAATTCTACCTTTTCAAGCACTAAATCCTCCAGTAAGGGAAGCCACACCTCTTCTCAGGCAGGGGATTCCGCTCCCGGTGTTCATAATGTCTCGACGCCTAAACCCGTAATTCAAGGGTCACAGTGGTCCTACCATCTGAGTGATGATCCGATGGGCAAAGGCACCGTCTTTCAGGCTCAGGTTGCAAGCTCAAATACAGTAGAGTTCGACTTTCCTTATGCAGGAAAGCAACATGCAACGCTAACGCTAAGGACCCATCCCCGCTATGGAAAAGACATAATTTTCAGTATTGAGAAAGGGCAATTTCTCTGTCGTTCTTATGAAGATTGCATAGTTCTTGTGAGATTCGACGATGAGCAGCCTATAAACTATACGGCGGCTGGTGCTGAAGACAACAGCACTGAGACCGTGTTTATTCGTAACTATGGCAGATTTGTTGAGAAAATGCTAAAAGCAAAACAGGTGCGTATCGCGGCAAACGTTTACCAACAGGGCTCCCCGATGTTTGAGTTTGACGTTAGTGGTTTTACCCAAAACAAGTATAAGCCAAATAACAAGGTCACCCGAGAAAGTCCTTTAATCAAGTCTAACTAATCATTCACTTATCCGGACCGGCGTATGAAGCGGCGTCATTCGCTAATACGTTAGGCTCATCGTGCCCACTAATGACCGAAATAATTCAAGAACAAGCTGAAAAATTCGACTTCTCACATCACGAGCAGGCGGCCGTCTCAAGCTATTTCCGGATTGCTAGCTATTACTCTGATCTTGCCGGAGCGACTAAGAACATTGCGGAGGAGGCACTGAAGCGTCGGGAAATTCGGATTCACTCGATCGAGGCGCGAGCAAAGGACGCTGCGAGCTTTGGTCGAAAGGCGGCTAAGCCTTCAAAGCACGATCCAAATCAACCAATGTACCCAAATCCTATAGAGCAAATAAATGATAAGGCTGCCATCAGGATCATTACCTTCTTCCCGCGCACAATTGAAGAAATTGACCAAATGCTGCGGAGTGAGTTCGCAGTCTTCGAACACTTCGATAAGGGAGAGAGCCTTATCGAGGAAGAACGATTCGGCTATCAAAGCGTCCACTACCTGATAACGCTAAGTGATGTTCGCACGCCACTACCTGAATATGAGCGATTCAAGGACGCCAAGGTGGAAGTTCAAGTAAGAACAATCTTGCAGCATGCGTGGGCGGAGATCGAGCACGATATTCAGTACAAGTCATCCGCGACCATCCCTCGCGACATTAAGAGGCGATTTATGTCACTTGCTGGTTTATTGGAGATTGCCGACCGTGAGTTTCAGGCCGTTCAGGATGCAGATAGGGACCTCACTGCGAGAGCCGAAACGCTCATCTCTGCCGGTAAGCTTGAGACTGTTGAGATCACGCCTAGCTCGCTTAAGACGTACCTCGATAAGACTTTGGGAACTGATGGTCGCATGACAGACTTCTCTTATGACTGGACCGTTCGACTTCTGCTTCGGCTCGGCTTCACCTCGCTTGATCAGGTCGACCAGTGCATCAGAAAGTATGATCACGACCTGCTATCCAGATTGATTTCCGGAACCAGACTGGGACAGCTTAGCCGTTTCGAAGCTATGTTGCTTGCTGGCATGGGGGAAAAATTTATCCAGCGCCATCCGTTGCAAGCTGAGCCCTGGTTTCAAGCCTGGAGGCGGAGCTGCCTTGAAAAGCTTCGAGGGGCAAACATAGTAATTGGTTGCTTCGATCCCGTCCCAGCCGAGGTACCGCAACCCGAACCGGCAGATATAAAAATTCCGGTCTAGTCCTTCTTGTGGCTGAGGAGTTTCACGTCAAGACCCCAACATGTGTTTAAACTATGCTTTCCGTCTATTTCTAGGTAACAACGTTTAACATGAAGCCTACTATGCAGCTACTAAACGTTAATAACCAAAACCCCTAATATTCTAAGCTTCTGTTTGTATTGGTAGGCCGTGCCAGATTCGAACTGGCGACCAACGGATTAAAAGTCCGCTGCTCTACCGGCTGAGCTAACGACCCAAAGATACGCAAGGGACGTGCATTATACCGACTCGCTCCCCCGATACAAAGTTTTTTGGATCAGGCTAGCCCGGTGATCGCCCACCGGTCCCGTTTCGCCGCAAAATTTGCTTTAAACTGGCGGTATGCGAGGAATCAATTTTTGAACGACGTTATCGTTATAGGCGGAGGGATTGCCGGACTGGCCACAGCACTCGAATTGTTACGGCAGGGAGCGCATGTAACCATACTGGAGCGCAATCGCTGCGGGGAAGAGTCATCTTGGGCGGGGGGAGGCATACTTTCGCCGCTATTGCCATGGGATTACTCCGATCCGGTAACGCAATTGACGCAATGGAGCAACTGCTTGTATCCCGGGTTTATCCAGGCGTTGCACACGGAAACAGGCATCGATCCGGAGTTTCATGCGAGCGGCATGCTGGTGCTGCCCGGATTCTCTAACCACCCGGAAGAAGTCGCGCGACAGGATGCTCGCCATCGCATAGCCGAAACCTGGTGCGCTCGACATGATCTTGCCACGAGAATGGTTCACTCTCACGAAATTGCGCCGGCACTGGCGCTCGACGAACCGGCGCTTTGGCTACCCGAAGTCTGCCAGGTGCGCAATCCGCGCCTGCTACAGGCGCTGGTACTCGCTGTGGAGATGAATGGGGGCACCATCATCGAACATGCTGAAATCACCAGCTGGAAGATAGCACAAGAGCGCATCCAGTCGGTCGCCACCAGCCGTGGCGAGGAGTATGCAGCGGCCAGTTATATCGTTACCGCCGGAGCATGGAGCCGTCAGCTTCTGCACGAATATGCATTAAAGCTTGATATCTGGCCGGTGCGGGGGCAGATCCTGCTGTTCAAGGCACAGCCCGGTTTGCTCGCCACGATTGTATTACAGGAACCCGATAATTTTTATCTGATACCACGCCGAGACGGTTATATTCTGGCCGGCAGCACGGTGGAGGAAGTCGCCTTCGATAAACACACAACCGTTCCTGTGCGGAAGGAACTGCTGGAAAAGGCGCATAGGCTGGTGCCTGCATTGACCGAAGAAATGCTAGCCGGTCACTGGGCGGGTCTGCGTCCCGGTTCGCCAGGGAATATACCGGTTATCGACAGTCATCCCTTCGTTACAAACCTGTATCTGAACAGTGGGCACTACCGTTACGGTGTTACCATGGCACCAGGCAGCGCGCGACTTGTATCCAACATGATTCTGAACAAGCCCCAGCCGCTGGACGTTACACCCTATCGATGGCCGGCATGAACATTAGAGAATAATTCCTTCCGGGGCATATGTTGCCTTGAGTATGGTTTCCTCGCGCTTTATCCACGGCATGCGGGATGGTAACATTGCACTCACTCCAACAAAGAGACATAAGGCATACGCATCATGGCTGGTCACAGCAAGTGGGCTAATATCAAACACAAGAAAGCTGCGCAGGACGCCAAGCGTGGCAAGATTTTCACCCGGCTTATCAAGGAAATTACCGTCGCCGCGCGGCTCGGCGGAGGGGACCCCGCCAGTAATCCCCGGTTGCGCTTGGCGGTCGATAAAGCATACGAGCAAAACATGCCTAAAGATAACGTGGAGCGTGCAATCAAGCGCGGCAGCGGTGATCTGGAGGGCGTGAATTATGAAGAGATACGTTATGAAGGTTACGGAATCGCCGGGGCGGCCGTATTGGTCGATTGCATGACCGACAACCGTGTGCGCACGGTCGCGGATGTGCGTCATGCTTTCACCAAGTATGGCGGCAATCTTGGCACCGACGGCTCGGTTGCGTTCATGTTCAAGCACTGCGGGCAACTGCTTTTTGCACCCGGCACCAACGAGGATAAGCTGATGGAAGCGGCGCTGGAAGCGGGCGCGGAAGATGTGGTCAGCAATGACGATGGCAGCATCGAAGTCATTACCGCACCGTATGAGTTCGTTGGCGTCAGGGCGGCGCTGGAGAAAGCCGGGTTCAAGGCGGAACTCGCCGAAGTGACCATGAAACCCGCCAACGAATCCACGCTGGCGGGCGACGAGGCGGTGAAAATGCAAAAACTGCTGGACGCGCTGGAAAGTATCGACGATGTGCAGGAGGTCTATACGACGGCGGTGATTGATGAATAGATTTATATCCGGCAGGTGAAAAAGGAGTCCAGCGTATTCGTATTCTTGGCATAGACCCCGGCTTGCGTATTACTGGGTTCGGGGTCATCGATAAGACGGGCAACAAGCTAGCCTATGTCGGCAGCGGATGTATCAAGACATTGGACGGCGAACTGCCGTCGCGCCTGAAGTCCATAATGGACCATCTGAATGAAGTCATCGCGCAGCACCGTCCCGATCAGGTCGCGGTGGAGCAGGTGTTTGTCAATGTCAATCCAAAATCCACGTTGATGCTCGGACAGGCGCGCGGAGCCGCGATCTGCACGGCGGTATTGAATAATCTCGTTGTTGCCGAATATACCGCGCTACAGATCAAGCAGGCGGTGGTAGGCAAAGGTCATGCGAAGAAAGAACAGGTGCAGGACATGGTGATGCGGTTGTTACAGCTTGCCGGCAGCCCCAGCGCAGATGCAGCGGATGCGCTTGCCTGCGCTATCTGCCATGCCCACGGCGGATTGGGGTTGGGCGGAATTTCGACAGCAGGCTACCGCATGAAACGCGGGCGGCTCGTTTGATCCTGAATCCGGCGGCCGATCGCTCATTTTCCAGTTTAGCGCCATGATGTACAGAGATACTTTATGCTACTTGAATTTCACTTTCATGATGAATTCCCTGTTCAGCCGCTGGGTTTAGGATGATCGGCAGAATAACGGGACTGTTGCTGGAAAAGTTTCCACCATTGGTGCTGGTCGACGTTCAGGGTGTGGGGTATGAAATCGACGTACCGATGAGCACGTTCTATAATTTGCCCGCCATCGGTGTGCAAATCACGCTGCACACTCATCTCGTAGTTCGCGAAGACGTGCATTTACTTTTTGGTTTCGCCACCGAAGCAGAGCGGCAAGCCTTTCGTCAACTCGTAAAGATTTCCGGTGTCGGCGCGAGAACCGCGCTGGCCTTGCTGTCTGGCTTGAGCGTAGCCGATCTGCATCAAGCGGTGGCAGCTCAGGATAGCGGACGGCTGATCAAAATCCCCGGTATTGGTAAAAAGACCGCCGAACGTTTACTGCTGGAATTGCGCGACAAGCTCGATGCCGGCATGACTGGCGCAACTGCGGCGGGAGGAGGAGTCTCGGCGTCAAGAGATGGCAGTGACGTGCTCAATGCCCTATTATCTCTGGGATATAATGAGCGTGAAGCCAATTGGGCGACCAGGCAATTACCTGCGGGCATTGCCGTCTCCGACGGCATACGGCAGGCGTTGAAGTTCTTATCTAAAGATAAGTAGTGTGCTGCTGAAGATCGAAGGTTGAGGTAGTCACGCAGGATGGATAAGCGTAGCGTGGGAAGCCCTCTTATTAAGAAGAATTTATTTATCCCCGATGTGCAAATCGGGCGAAACCTGCTACTTGAATGATTGAAACCGATCGATTAATCGCCTCTGCACCCGTTTCTCTTCAGGAAGAAGAGCTGGAGCGTGCGCTGCGTCCCAAGCACCTGAATGAATACGTCGGTCAGGAAAAAATTCGCGGGCAGTTGCAGATATTCATCGAAGCGGCAAGGCGACGCCGGGAAGCGCTCGATCACGTGCTGCTGTTCGGCCCGCCTGGTTTGGGCAAAACCACGCTTGCCCATATCATTGCGAGAGAGATGGGCGTGAGCCTGCGTCAGACTTCCGGTCCGGTATTGGAGCGTCCCGGTGATCTGGCGGCGCTGTTGACCAATCTTGAACCCAACGATGTGCTGTTTATCGACGAAATTCACCGTCTTTCACCGGTGGTGGAGGAAATTCTTTACCCCGCGCTGGAGGATTATCAGCTTGACATCATGATTGGCGAAGGTCCCGCGGCGCGATCGGTCAAGCTCGATTTGCCACCGTTTACCCTAGTGGGCGCCACCACGCGCGCGGGCATGCTGACCAACCCGTTGCGTGATCGCTTTGGCATTATTTCGCGGCTGGAGTTTTATTCAGTGGAAGAGCTGACCAAAATTGTCACGCGCTCGGCGGGGTTGTTGAATGTTGAAATTTCTCCCGATGGAGCGGTGGAAATCGCGCGCCGCTCGCGCGGCACGCCACGCATCGTCAACCGCCTGCTGCGGCGGGTGCGCGATTTCGCTGAAGTGAAAGCCGACGGTTACATTACCCGTCCGGTGGCGGATGCGGCATTGATCATGCTGGATGTGGATCTCATCGGCCTCGACGTGATGGACAGAAAGCTGCTGCTGGCCGTCATGGAAAAATTCGGCGGGGGTCCGGTGGGCGTGGATAATCTCGCCGCCGCTATCAGCGAAGAGCGTGGCACCATCGAAGACGTGCTGGAACCCTACCTGATCCAGCAGGGCTATATGAAGCGCACCCCGCGTGGCCGCATGGCCACGGTCATCGCCTATCGGCATTTCGGCATGGCGCTACCGAAGAACGGGTTGAGCGGCGAGTTATGGGAAGATAGTCAATAGCAGTCCTGGTCATCAGTAGAACGTGGGAATCGGTAAGAAAATATTTTAGAGATTCACTCTATTTATCCATTCCAGCATTCTTATTTGCGAATTCAGATTCGCAAATCTTTTGAAAATATATGAGAACAACGGCAGAAGATGACGACTTGATGGTAAATTCAGACAAGACTATTTTCACCCTGCCGGTCCGGGTTTATTATCAGGACACCGATGCGGGCGGAGTGGTTTATCATTCAACTTATCTTGATTTCATGGAGCGCGCCCGCTACGAATGGTTGCGGGAACTGGGATTTGATATTCATTCATTGATTCAGACTCACAAGGTAATTTTCATGATACGTTCACTCAATATTGAATACTTCAAACCAGCTTTGCTGGATGATTTGTTACAAGTGGCCGTGCAGCCTACCGAACTAGGCAGATGCCGCATAACACTCTCCCAGCATATGCTGCGTGGCGAAGTCACTGTGGCCAGCGCCACTGTCCATGCGGTATGTGTGGGCGCCGACAGCCTCAAACCAGTAAGCGTGCCCGCGCCGCTGCGTCATAAACTTGGAAAACTCTCATGAGCGCATCGGTAACGCAGGATATGTCCCTTTTCCACCTCATCGGCAGCGCCAGCCTGCCGGTGCAACTGGTGATGGCGTTATTGCTGGTGACGTCATTTTTGTCGTGGTGGTTTATCTTTCGCAAACTATTTGTCATCCGTCAGGCGATAAAGCAGAGCGATGAATTCGAGAATGTTTTCTGGAAAGGCCCCGATCTCAATGCGCTCTTCCAAAGCGCCGCCAGCGCGCGTCATACGGCAGGGAGTATGGAACGGATTTTTGAGGCGGGGTTCCGTGAGTTCATCAAACACAAGCGCCAGCCGGGGATGGATATCAGTACCGTGATGGATGGTACACGCCGGGCCATGCGGGCCACCTATCAGCGAGAGATGGACAGTCTCGAATCGCATCTTTCCTTTCTGGCGACGGTGGGCTCGGTAAGTCCCTACGTCGGCTTGTTCGGCACCGTCTGGGGAATCATGAATTCTTTCCGGGGACTGTCCAACGTTACCCAGGCCACCATTGCTCATGTCGCACCGGGCATTGCGGAAGCATTGATAGCGACCGCGATGGGTTTGTTTGCGGCGATTCCCGCGGTCATCGCCTATAATCGTTATGCTAACAACATAGATCGGCTGGCGACCCGTTTCGAGAGTTTCATGGAAGAATTGTCCAATGTGTTACAGCGGCAAGCAACCGGATAAGGATTTCGAAGGACAGATATTGTGACTGAGCGCCGCGCCAAACGCCGTCTGATGAATGAAATAAACGTCGTGCCGTACATCGACGTAATGCTGGTATTGCTCGTGATATTCATGATTACGGCGCCGCTTATCAGTCCTGGTCAGATTGAATTGCCGCAAATTGGCAAGTCACTCACGCCCCCGGTTGCGCCGCTGGAAGTGATCATCAAAGCCGACGGTAGCCTGAGATTGCACGATCGCGCCACGTCAGGCGGTGAACAAAAAGTTAGCCGGACCGAGCTGGTCGATGCAATCAAACGGAAGCAGGCGCAAAACGCTGAGCAGGCGGTAGTGATCGCCGCCGACAAAAGTGTGCGTTACGAAGAAGTAACGAATGTGATGGATATTCTGCAACAGCAGCAGGTGAAGAAGGTGGGGCTGCTGGCCAGGCCGAAATCTTGACCGGCGGGATGGCATTGCGAGGCTCCCCGCATGTTGAGCCAGGGCGCATACCGGCAGGCGTGCTGGCGGTGCTGGTACATATCATTTTTTTCGCGTTCATGATTTTCGGTCTCAACTGGAAAACTTATCCGCCGGACGTCATGATGGTGGATTTATGGAGTAATCTGCCCCAACCGCAGCCGCAGCCACCGGTTACCCAAACAACGCCGCCACCCCCGGCACCCGCGCCTGTCCAGCCGCCGCCCGAAGTAAAGCCGCGGCCACCGGAACCACAGACGCCACCCCCGCCCCCCAAGCCGGATATCGCACTCAAGGAAAAGATTGAGAAACCTAAGCCCTTGGAAAAGAAGCAACCGGTAGAAAAAGATCAAAAAGAACTGAAAGAAAAAGAACTGAAAGCGCAAAAAGAAAAGGAACAAAAAGAAAAGGAGCAAAAAGAGAAAAAGGAGAAAGAGCAAGAACTGAAGGCGCAGAAAGAAAAGGAATTGAAGGACCAGCAAGCAAGGGTAGCCGCCGAGGTAGAGCAGCTTCAGCGAGAGCAGGAAGCGAATAACAAGCTTCAGGCACAGGCGGCGGCGCAGTCTCGCCTGGGAAATGAAATAGCGGAATACAAGGCCAAAATACTGGCTAAAATCAAAAGCCATATCATCATGCCGCCCGATTTACCAGGCAACCCGGTCGCGGAATTCGACGTTACACTGTTGCCCGGCGGTGACATTCTCGATGTCAAGTTGCGTAAAAGCAGCGGGTTTGCCGCTTTCGACAGCGCGGTGGAGCGCGCCATTTTTCTGGCCAAACCACTTCCCTTGCCACCCGATCCCGCATTATTTCCAAAATTCCGTAATTTAAGCCTCAAGGTACATTATCGTGAATGACTGAGGTATAATTCACCGCACCATCGCGAACTTCCTAAGAGTTATTTCTATGCAGATTCGCTCGCCTGAATTTTTCCCATATGTCCTTGTCTTGTTCCTGTGGCTGATTGGCACGCCCGCCCATGCCGCACTCGACATCGAAATTTTTGGCGGGGGTGCGACACAGATTCCTATCGCTATTGTTCCCTTCGCCGCGGAGGAAAAGCTCAATCAGGGTATTACACCGGTGGTGGCTGCAGATTTGCAGCGCAGTGGCTTGTTCAGAATGGTTGATCCGGCCGGCCTTGCGCCGCACGAGCCCGTCGAAGTCGTTTATTCAGAATGGATCAATCGCGGCGCCAATGCGCTGGTAATCGGCAGCACCACGGCCCTGCCCGGCGGCCAGGTAGCCGTGCGTGTCCGTCTGCTGGACGTCGCAAAACAGGTGCAATTGGCCAGCTATACTGAAACCGTTCCCGTAGGGCAGTTGCGTGCCGCCGCACATCGAATAGCGGATCTGATTTATGAAAAATTAACCGGTGATGTAGGGGTATTCAGCACCCGTATCGCCTATGTGGTGAAAGAAGGTAAAAAATATTCATTACAGGTAGCGGATGCCGATGGGTTTAATGCTCAACCGGTGATTGAGTATACCGAGCCGATTATTTCGCCCGCGTGGTCACCGGATGGCAAGCAACTGGCCTACGTATCCTTCGAGAACAAGAAGCCGGTAGTTTATGTGCAGACCCTTGCAACGCGGACACGCAAGGCGGTGGCCAATTTCAAGGGGAGCAACAGCGCACCGGCCTGGTCGCCGGACGGAAAGAGACTGGCGGTGGTACTATCTCTGGTGGGTGGCTCGCAGATTTTTTTGATTAACGCTGATGGCAGCGGCTTGCAAAGGTTCACCCAGAGTTCCGGAATCGATACTGAACCCAGCTTTTCGCCTGATGGCCAGTCGATCATTTTTACTTCCGATCGCGGTGGCAGTCCGCAAATCTATCGTATGCAAATAACGGGACGCCCATCGGGAATGGCGGAGCGCCTTACCTTCGAGGGCAGCTATAATGTCAGTCCCGATTACAGCCGGGATGGAAAAAGCTTTACCTTTATTCATCGTAACGGTGATAAATTCAATGTCGCGACACAGGATCTGGCAACCCGTCAGGTGCAATTGCTAACTGATTCGAGATTCGATGAGTCTCCCAGTTTTGCGCCCAACGGCAGGATCATTTTGTATGCGACCGAGGTAAAGGGCCGTGGTATATTATCTGCGGTATCAAGTGATGGCAGAACAAGGCAACAGCTTTCAACACAAGCTGGTGATGTAAGAGAGCCGGCGTGGGGCCCTTTGCCAGGGCTGCAATAATTCCGAATGCCATATCTAGTCAACTATAAAGGAATGCACATGAAAAACATATTTGGCGTGTTATTGATCAGTTTGCTGGTGGCATGCTCCAGCCAGAGTACGAAGCCCTCCGCTGAGGTGGAGGACAAGTCCATCGGCACCCAGTCGGGGGCGGTGGAAAGCGGCGGTCCTACAACCGGGGCCGTACCCAACCTGAACCCGCTTACCGATCCAAACAATATCCTCTCCAAACGCAGCGTCTACTTTGACTTCGATAGCTACGTCGTGAAGGATGAATATCGATCTCTGGTGCAGGCCCATGCCCAGTATCTGCGCGACAATGGAAATGCCAGAGTGCTGTTGCAAGGTAACGCCGATGAACGCGGCAGCCGGGAATACAACCTCGCACTGGGTCAGCGCCGCGCCGATGCGGTAAGGAACGCCATGACATTGTCGGGCGCCAAGGAATCCCAGATCGAATCCGTCAGTCTGGGTGAGGAGAAACCCCGGGCGACAGGCCATGATGAATCCTCGTGGGCCGAGAACCGCCGCACTGATATCCGCTATCAGGGCGAGTAACCGTGCGGTTGCGCGCTTTCTGGTTATCGTTACTGATCGGTTGTAATGCCAGTTACGCCGGACTATTCGACGACGAGGAAGCGCGTAAGCAGATCGCGGCACAGCAGGCATTGATTGGAGATCTGCGCAATCAAGGGCGGACGCTGGAAGCACGTATTGTCAAACTTGAAGAAACGCTCAACGATCAGCCGCTATTGGAACTCCACAACCAGATCGAGACGCTCAGGCTCGACATGAACAAGTTGCAGGGTCAGATTGAAGTTCTGGTCAATGAGAACGAGTTGACGCAGAAGCGGCAGAAGGATTTTTACATTGATCTGGATAGTCGATTGAGGCGCTTGGAGCAGCCGGATGAATCCGCCGCTTCAGAATCTCCCGCTCCGCCCGCCACCAAGTCTGAGGCCGCACCGGAACCTAGCATCGAGACGCCTGCCAGGGTTGTCGCGGTGATTCCACCCCCGGCAAGTGCCGCACCAACGGACACCCTGGAGAGCCGTGAATACGAAGCGGCCTATAGCCTCTTCAAGAATGCCAAATATCAAGATGCCATTTCCCAGTTCAAGCAATTTATCAAAAGCTACCCGGGGTCCAGCCTTGTGCCGAGCGCTCATTACTGGACCGGTAATGCTTATTACGCGAAGCGTGACTTCAAGAACGCTATCAGTACTCAGGAAAAACTGATCGCCACGTTCCCCGCTAGCTCCAAGGCTCCCGATGCGATGCTTAACATTGCCAGTAGCCAGCAGGAAATGAATCAGAAAGCTGCTGCCAAGAAGACCCTGGAAAATCTTATTGCCAAATATCCGGGGAGCGACGCGGCACAAAAGGCCAAGCAGCGGCTGGCCAGCAGAAAATAGCGCACCAGAATCCGCTTTCGTGGTGATGGCGCACCCTCTAGATGGTTCATACTCCTTTTCCGTCGCAACACACCATTACGCAACCTGCCGATGCGGTAAATTTACGCATCAGCGAAATATTTTTTTCTCTGCAGGGAGAGACTAGCCGTGCCGGGTTGCCCACAGTATTTGTGCGCCTTACCGGATGTCCCTTGCGTTGCGGTTATTGCGACACCGGATATGCGTTCTACGGGGGTAAGAGCCTATCAATTTCCGCCATTCTGGCGGAGGTTGCCAGCTATGCGCCTCATTATGTTACGGTCACCGGTGGCGAGCCCCTGGCGCAGAAAGAATGCCTGACCCTGCTCCGATTGTTGTGCGATGCCGGTTACTCGGTTTCACTTGAAACCAGCGGTGCACTGGATGTTTCCAAGGTGGATGCGCGTGTTTCCCGAATTCTGGACATCAAAACCCCTGGTTCCGGGGAAGCGGAGAAAAACCAATGGTCCAATCTCGACCATCTTACCCGCCACGATGAAGTCAAGTTTGTACTGTGTGATGAAGCGGATTATCAATGGGCGGTTGAAGTAATACGTGAGCGTAAACTGGATCTCATCTGCCCCCTCTTATTCTCGCCGGTTTACGACAAGCTTGCTCCCGCAACACTCGCGGAATGGGTGCTACGTGATCGTCTGCCGGTACGGGTACAGATCCAGCTGCACAAGCTGCTGTGGGGTGAGGGGCCGGGGCGATGATAAGCAGACGGGTATGCTTCGTAAGCCCGTGTTCTTAGCACTATCCTTATGATAAAGGCAGTGGTGCTTTTATCAGGCGGGCTGGATTCCGCCACCACGCTCGCCGTCGCCCGCAATAGCGGATATGAGTGTTATGCTTTAAGCGTGGACTATGGACAGCGCCACGGATCGGAACTGGCTGCTGCTGCGACAGTGGCGCGGTTCCTTGGCGCTTGTGAGCATAAAATCATAAAAGTCGATTTGAGCACGTTCGGCGGATCGGCGCTCACTGATAAATCCATTGCTGTACCAACCGAAGGAACGAAAACGGGTATCCCCGTTACTTACGTCCCAGCCCGAAATACCATCATGCTGTCGCTTGCCCTGGCTTGGGCCGAGGTACTCAAAAGCTGCGATATTTTTGTTGGCGTGAATGCGGTGGACTATTCCGGCTATCCGGATTGCCGCCCGGAATACGTCGCGGCATTTGAAGAAATGGCGAATCTGGCCACCAAAACCGCAATCGAAGGTGCCAGGCTGAGCATTCATGCGCCGCTCATCAATTTGTCGAAGGCGGAGATTATTCTGCAGGGAATTTCGCTGGGCGTGGATTACAGCCTGACGGTGTCGTGCTATCAAGCGAATGAAGCAGGGCTGGCTTGCGGCGTATGCGATTCGTGCCGATTACGCCAAGCGGGGTTTGAATCAGCGGATGTGCCGGATGTGACACGTTACAAACCCGAATCCGGCGGTTGACTGGCTATATTTTATTTTAGTATCATGATTCACAAAGATTTTTTCTTTATTTAATCTTTATTCCTTGATAAGTTTGCTACGATGGGAAACACGCCTCCGAAGGGAATAGGAAGTGCTGCAAAAATCTTTTCAGCTCATGGTGTTGAGCTGAAAATGAGGGGCCATGATTTGTTGCCCACCGTATCACTTGGCATTTAATTTGATTGATGACCGGAAATCTGAGAATTTCAGCGATAACTCGTACTGATCATTCCCTCCTGCATGATTCCCTGGCTCACTCCTGAATCTCATTTTCCCCCGTTGGACACTGCGCTTCTCAAGCCCAGCGGCCTGCTTGCCGCAGGTGGAGATCTCTCGCCACAGCGTCTGATCGAAGCCTACCGCCGCGGAATTTTTCCCTGGTTTAACGAGGGTGAACCGATTCTATGGTGGAGCCCCGATCCGCGCATGGTGCTGTTTCCAGGTGAGCTTAAAATCTCTCGATCGCTAAGAAAAACGCTGAAGAAGGATAACTATGAAATTCGTGTCGATAACGCTTTTAGCGAGGTTATGCAAGCGTGCGCCGCGCCGCGCGGGGAGCAACCCGGGACGTGGATCCACGCGGAAATGATCTCAGCCTACACTGCGTTGCATGAAATGGGGGTGGCCCATTCCGTCGAAGTTTGGATGCGCGGCGAGTTAATGGGTGGGCTATACGGCGTTTCTCAGGGAAAGGTATTTTTTGGAGAATCGATGTTCTCCCGCATCCCGGATACTTCCAAAATTGCATTCGTGCATCTGGTAAAACAACTGGAACGCTGGGGTTTCCACATGATCGACTGCCAAATGAAAACCACGCATCTCGCTTCCCTCGGCGGGCGTGAAATTTCCCGGGAGGAATTTGGTCAGAAATTAAAAGAATTGGTAAACTATACCGAGCGAGTTGAAAAATGGTGCTTCGATCATGAGCCAATTGAATGATCTGCCTTCATCGGTACTACAGTTTTATACTACCGCGTCTTATCCGTGTAGCTATCTACCGGAAAAATTAGCACGGTCACAGGTGGCGACACCCAGTCATCTGATCGATACCGGTGTCTATGGCGAACTGGTAAAGGCCGGCTTCCGCCGCAGCGGCGCATTTACCTATCGTCCTTACTGCGATAACTGCCGCGCTTGTGTACCCGTACGGATTGCCGTTGATGAATTGGTTCTCAGGCGCACTCATCGCCGCTCCTGGAAACGGCACCAGCACCTGGTTGCAACGCAGCACGATCTGTATTATCACCCGGACCACTACGCACTCTATCTGCGCTATCAGACGCAACGTCATTATGGTGGCGGCATGGATCGCGATAGTCGCGAACAATATCGCCATTTTCTGCTGCCAAGCAACGTCAATTCCAGGCTGGTTGAGTTCCACGAAAACGGGCAACTGCGCATGATCAGCATCATCGACAAACTGCCCGACGGGATATCGTCTGTCTATACCTTTTTCGATCCGGATGTGCCGGGGGCGAGCTTTGGCACTTACAATATCCTGTGGCAAGCGCAACAGTGTCTTGCGCTAAGACTTCCCTATCTCTATCTAGGATATTGGATCAAGGAAAGCCGAAAAATGGCATACAAAGCCGGTTTCAGGCCGTTACAAGGCTTGACTGATGGGCAATGGGAGCCGTTGAGTAACATACAAAGCAGAAGTTTCGTGTAGAAACTGCGCTATGCCATGCGCGATGATAATCAAATGTCTCGTGGTGTTCTATCGTTGCATTTTCCGTATGGTTGCCGCACGTTTCTCCAAAGGCGTCGCTTTGCTTGCATAGCCAATATCACGATATAGCTGCGCCAAGTTTTCAAGGCTCGTCGCAACATTGGGATGATCCGGGCCAAGCGTTTTTTCAGAAATCGCCAGCGCGCGCTTGAAAAGCGGCTCCGCATGCGCGAATTTCCCTTGGTCTCTATACAATCCTCCCAGGTTATTCAGACTGAGTGCCACGTTCGGATGATCCGGGCCGAACGCTTTTTTTGAAATGGCAAATGCGCGCTTATAAAGCGGTTCGGCTTGCGCATATTGTTCCTGGGCCTGGTATAGTTGAGCCAGATTGTTCAGGCTTATGGCAACATTGGGATGATCTGGGCCGAGCGCCTTTTCTAAAATCGCCAGCGCGCGTTTGAGAAGCGGCTCAGCCTGCGCATACTGTCCCTGAGCCTCGTATAGCTGGCCGAGGTTGTTCAGGCTGATGGCGACATTGGGATGATCCGGGCCGAGGGTTTTCTCATCAATCGCCAACGCACGCTTGTAGAGCGGCTCGGCCTGCGCATATTGCTCTTGATTTCTGTACAGCGTCGCAAGATTATTCAGGCTCGCCGCGACTTCGGGGCTCTCCGGGCCAGCCGATTTCTCAAAAATGGCCAGTGCACGCTTGAAAAGCGGTTCGGCCTGGGTATATTGACCCTGTGCACTATGCAATAAGGCAAGGCTATTCAAACTCGTGGCCACGTCGGGATGAAGGGGATCCCGGGTTTGTTCGGCTGTTTGCAGCGCCTTCTTCGCCACTGAGGTGGCCTGGATATAGTCTCCCTGCTGATAAAGGGATTCCACCTCCGAATTGAGCATTTCCCATTCCGCAGCGGCCTGAGCGTGTCCGCCAATCACCACGAGAATGAGAACAAAAGAAAAAATAGCCCGCTTCATAAGCGCATCCCCCTATACCATGCAGATAATAACGAATGATCCGTGAATTCAATTCATCAGAAGAAATAGCTGGACCGGGTGCAACCGGATACTCTGGATGGTTTGCGATAACGTGTACCACGCAAGATCTTTGCGGATATCACCCGAGGTGCAATCTCCCGTTCCTTTCGGATAGACACTGTTTTACGTTTGTTGTTACCAATCCCGGAATATCGTTTAACAGACTCACTACAGTTCCGGGTTAAAATGGGTTCCATGCTCTATTCACTACTCCGTCCGTTGCTATTCAGTCTTGATCCCGAAACGGCCCATCGCTTCACGTTCAGCGCGGTCGAGAAAGTTCGTCGGCTTGGGTTGCTTACCGGTGGCCCGATACCCTGCCAGCCGCGCAGTGTCATGGGTCTCGATTTTCCCAATCCTGTCGGGGTGGCCGCCGGCATGGACAAGAACGGCGAGTACCTTGAGACGCTTGCCTCGCTCGGCTTCGGTTTTATCGAAATCGGCACCGTTACCCCCCGCCCCCAGCCGGGTAATCCCCAGCCACGTTTGTTTCGCGTCCCCGAGGCAAACGCCATTATCAACCGCATGGGTTTCAATAACCAGGGAGTGGACAACCTGGTGGCGAATCTCAGGCGATCGAATTACCACGGCGTACTCGGTATTAACATCGGTAAAAATTTTGATACGCCGGTGGAAAGAGCCGCGGATGATTATCTGATTTGTCTGAGCAAAGTCTATCGCCACGCCGGCTACGTTGTCGTCAACATTTCTTCCCCCAACACGCCCCATCTTCGTCAACTGCAAAACGCTGAGGAGCTCGATCATTTATTGGGCCTAGTGAAATCGAAGCAAATGGAACTCGCGGATGAGCATGCCAAATACACGCCCCTGGCGGTAAAGATTGCTCCTGATCTGGAGCCGTCGCAAATTGTATCCATCGCGGCCCTGCTGATGAAACATCAGATTGACGGAGTTATCGCCACGAATACCACGCTTTCCCGGGCTGGTGCGGAAGCATTGCCTCATGCCGGCGAGAAGGGCGGGTTAAGCGGCGCCCCGCTTAAAGAACGCGCCACAGCGGTTGTCCGTCATCTGCACGTTGTGTTGCAAGGGGCGATACCCATCATCGCCGCGGGCGGCATCATGTGCGCGGCGGACGCAAAGGAAAAAATCGATGCGGGGGCAAGCCTGGTGCAAATTTACAGCGGCCTGATTTATCGTGGTCCTCGTCTGGTAAGCGAAGTGGCACGTGCGCTTTGCGCATCGCCTGTGCCAGATCTTTTACGCTCGGGTTCAGGATGAACAGAGATTCGCTTATCGCGAAAATCGATGCCATCCTGCCGCAAACGCAGTGCCGCCAATGCGGCTTCTCTGGTTGTGAACCTTATGCGACGGCCATCGCGGAAGGCCGCACCGCCATTAACCAGTGCCCTCCCGGCGGTGAGCAGGGGATACGCAAATTGGCGGAGCTGCTGGGAGTGAGCCCTATCCCGCTGAATAGCAAGCACGGCATGACAAAGCCGAAGGCGGTAGCGGTTATCGACGAGCAGGCCTGTATTGGCTGCACGCTTTGTATCCTGGCTTGTCCGGTCGATGCCATTGTGGGTGCGGCCAAGCAAATGCATACTGTATTTGCCGCGGAATGTACTGGCTGCGAGCTGTGTATCGCGCCATGTCCGGTGGATTGCATCAGTATGATTCCCCTTAAGCAACCCGTCAGTAGCGCCAGGGCTGAATCTTGTGCGCCGATCGAGGACCTGCCGGCGCACGAAGATCAGAAAAGAAAGACCGCCGATCGCGCGCGTGCGCGTTACCGGTTCAGGCTACAAAGGCTTGAGCGCGAGAAACAGGAGCGGGAAGAGAGGCTTGCACAAAAAACCGGAGTAGTGAGATCCGTAAGCGGTTCCTCAAACAGTGATTTCAAGAAAGCCGTTATCCAGGCTGCGCTGGAACGTGCCAACGTTGGCCGGGCTGGGTAACTGAATCATATAATAGCACTGGTCGATAATAGCTTCTCCCCCAAAAACTCATGAATTCAACCATTCGCCGTGAAATTTTTACCCGTTTCAAGACAATTAATCCTCATCCCACTACCGAGTTGGAGTACAGCTCACCATTCGAGTTGCTGGTAGCGGTAGTGCTCTCCGCCCAAGCCACTGACAAGAGCGTGAATCTCGCAACCCGCAAACTGTTTCTCAAGGCCAATACGCCGGAGAAAATTCTCGCCCTGGGTGAAGCCGGTTTGCGAGATGCCATCAAGAGCATCGGATTATATAAAACTAAAGCAAAAAATATTCTGGCGACTTGCGCCCTGCTTATTGAGCATCACGGCAGCATGGTGCCGCAAACTCGGGAACAGCTGGAAAAATTACCCGGTGTGGGACGCAAGACGGCCAATGTAATATTGAACACTGCCTTCGGCGAACCCACTATCGCAGTGGATACCCACATTTTTCGTGTCGCCAACCGTATCGGAATCGCACCCGGGAAAACCGTGCTGGAGGTGGAGTTGAAACTGCTAAAGCATATTCCAAAAGAATTCCGTCACGATGCTCATCACTGGCTTATTTTACATGGGCGCTACGTATGTGTAGCGAGGAAACCAAAATGCGCCATATGCGTCATTAATGATTTATGCGAGTACAAGGACAAAAATCTTTAATGAAGAATATCCCTTGTCGATTGGATGCTGCTTTGCCCCGTATTCCAAAGATTGAACACTCCATCCCTCGTTCAACTATCGGATTCAGGTTAAATGTTTAATCCTTCCAGAGAACAAGCGCGTCAATTTTTCTTCGACGCATGGCGCAAATACCGGCAGAGAGAAATGCTTTCGGCGATGGAAAACATAGCGCTCGAGGTCATTTTGCTGCATCCGGAGTACCATGCCATGCTTGATGACACAGCGCGCTATCAAGACAAGGACTATTTGCCTGAAATGGGCGATACCAATCCATTTCTGCATATGAGCATGCATATCGCCATCAGGGAACAGCTTTCGATAGACCAGCCTGTGGGAATTCGCCAACGCTTTGAGCGGCTGCTGACGAAAACCGGCGATGAACATGCCGTAATGCATCAAATCATGGAGTGCCTGGCGGAGATGATCTGGCAAGCGCAACGCAGCCAATCAGCGTTCGATTCTACCGTTTACTTTGAATGCCTGGATCGATGGGAGAATTGATCGATACTTGATGAGACGCTTTGTCTTGCTTATTACACGCTGGACAAGCGGACAGAAAAAAGCTTTCCTGGCCGCTTACCTCATCAGTATTTGGTTTTCAAACCAGATTGACTGGCAAAATAGGCCGCCAGATTTTCAATGTCTTCTTTACTCAACGCCGCAGCCATACCGGCCATGATGGGATCTTTGCGGGCACCTGACTTATACTCATTCAGGGATTTTTCGATATAGCTCGCATGCTGCCCGGCAATCTTGGGAAAAGCTGGAGCGGGACTGTTGCCGTCAGGGCCGTGACATGCGGCGCAAACTTCAGCCGCCTTTTTCTTCCCAGCCTCAATATTGGCTGCTATCCCCTGACCGGAAATCAGAAGCAATGCGCCGCTTACTGCGGCAATAATAAAATTTTTCATAAGACCTTCCTTGCGTAATGAATAAATTATTTTCCGGAACCGGCGTAATAAGCGGCCAGGTCTTCCATATCCTGGTCGGAAAGGGTGGCAGCGATACCTTTCATGCTGGGATGACTGCGGGCATCGGTTTTATATGCCTGAAGAGCCTTGATCAGGTATTCAGCATGTTGGCCGCCTAGTCTCGGGACCTGATAAACTGTGGGATAGGATGTCCGGTATCCTTCTATACCATGACAACCGACGCACATGGCATTTTTCTGCTTGCCCGCCACCGGGTCACCGGCTGCTTGAGCGGCGCCGGTGAATGCCAGGAGCAGACCCCATGCCAATATATTCATTATTGCTGGTCTTTTCATTATGAGTGCCCTCTTTTCAAAAAGAGCGACTCTAAACGATGTACCATTCCCGGTCAACGAATAAAGTAGCAGAATATATGGGAACTTATCATTATTTCTTCTGTCTTGGGGTCGCTTGTTTCGCTTCCAGTTCCTCCCATCGGGCGAGATAGGTCAGGAGTTCCGCTTCAATGGCAGCAAGGCGTCCTTGCAGGGTTCTGGCTTCATCCGGACAATCGCGGTAAATGGCCGGAGAACATAACTGGCGGGTAATTTCGGCTTGCTCACGCTCCAGCGTCTCGATTTTTGATGGCAACTCATCAAGTTCGCGCGTTTCATTGTAACCCAATTTGACGCGAGCGGCCGGTTCTTGCATTCTCTCCCTTGAGATCGCGGGTTGCTGTTTGTCTAATTGCGGTTTTGTCACTGTTTTTAAAATATTTTTTGCCCGGATCCAATCTTCGTAGCCCCCCACGTACTCCCGCAATACGCCATCCCCTTCGAATGCGATCACCTGGGTTACCACATTATCAAGAAATTCCCGATCATGGCTTACCAGGAACAGTGTGCCGGAATAGTTTTGCAGCAATACCTCAAGCAGTTCCAGCGTTTCAATATCCAGGTCGTTCGTTGGCTCATCCAGAACCAGTACGTTAGCAGGGCGGGTGAACAAGCGTGCCAGCAATAGCCGGTTACGCTCTCCGCCAGAGAGCGATTTTACCGGCGAGCGCGTCCGCGCGGGCGCAAACAAAAAATCCTCCAGGTAACTGATCACATGCTTCCTAACTCCGCCGATCTCGATAAAATCGGAGCCCTGGCTGATAGTCTCGATCAAGGTCGCTTCCTCATTCAATTGTTCGCGCATCTGATCAAAATAGGCGACTGCGAGCTTGGTCCCCTGCCGCACATTGCCGGTATCAGGCTGCAGCTCACCCAGTATCAGTTTGAGCAAGGTGGACTTTCCCGCACCGTTGGGGCCCAGCAATCCGACGCGGTCGCCGCGCAGGATGCGGCAGGAAAAATCTTCGATGACAGTTTTATCGCCGTAGCTTTTGCTGACGTGCTCCAATTCGGCGACCATTCGCCCGGATCTCGCGCCCTCGTCCACGTTGAGACGAACGGTCCCTACTCGTTCGCGGCGAGCGGCGCGTTCCAGCCGCAATGTTTCCAGCCGCCGTACCCTACCCTCATTTCGGGTACGGCGCGCCTGGATTCCTTTGCGTATCCACACTTCTTCCTGTGCCAGCACCTTGTCGAATTTCTGATTATGGGTTGCCTCGATTTCCAGCAATTCCATTTTCTTCTGCTGATATTCAGCGAAATTACCGGGGAAAGTGGTTAAATTTCCTCGATCGAGCTCGATAATTCGTGTTGCCACGTTATTTAAAAAGCGACGATCATGGGTAACAAATAGTACGCTTCCGGTAAAATCTCGAAGGAGTCCTTCCAGCCATTCGATAGAGAGAAAGTCCAGATGGTTTGTCGGTTCGTCCAGCAGTAGCACGTCGGGAGATACCACTAATGCGCGGGCTAGCGCAACACGCTTTTTTAGTCCGCCGGAAAGCTGTCCGATCAACGCATCGGTGGGAAGATTAAGTTTGTCAATGGCGGTTTCTACCCTTCCCTGGATGCGCCACCCATCCTGGGTCTCCAGCTCGGCTTGCAAATCCTGCAAACGGGAAAGAAGCTCGCTGGTATCTCCCGTGTCGTCGCTCAAGGCATGAGAAACCTCGTGATACTCGAATAACGTTTGACTGATTGCACCCAATCCTTTGGATACTTCCTGAAATACCGTGAGAGCCGTATCCAGTTCCGGCTCCTGCGGCACGTAAGCCAGCCTCAAGGCGGGTGCGCGCCAGATTTTGCCATCGTCCGGTCTGTTTTCGGCTGCCAGAATACGCAGCAGGCTTGATTTACCACCACCATTCCTGCCGATCAGGCCAATGCGCTCGCCGGAATCCAGCTGCAAATCCACGTGATCAAGCAGTGTATGATGTCCGAAAGCAAGGCTGACTTTTTCGAGAGTGAGGAGAGGCATGATGGGGGAAATGCTACTTCAGCATAATTAACAGGGGGCGCAATTCTGCCATGCTTGGCAAGCCTTGGCAAAAATCTATTCTTCTGCTTCCGGTTGTGATTCGTTCGTTGACGGAGCAGGCTTCATCAGAAATCAAGCGGTGGCCCCTGCCACGTACCGTCTCGCGGCCGCGCGCGAGCGAGCGCCTGAACTGCGTCGCACCAACCCTCGCACGCGTTGCGTCCCGGCCGGCTTCGCCAGATATTCAACAACCCTTTGCACTTCGCGTAGAAATGGAAAAATTGTATGACCCGCTGGCGTTGCAGCAGGTCCGGAGATTGGTCACTACAGATGAGTTTATCGTCCGTCATGCCGCGGTCTGTCAAAATGATGGCTCCCCAGGCTTTGACTCGTATCCGCGTGCCATACGGCAGGCGTGGTCCGAGCACCACTGCATCGAGAAGGTCACCCTCAAGGCCCACGTAATTCGGTACGGAGCCATAATTGAAGGGACATGGCAGGGGAGAGATAAAATCAATGCCGCCCGTGGAGCCACGTTTAAGGAAACTGCCTTGTGGAACCTCGATTACCACCTCCACTACCGGGGGTTCGGACGGCATCCCATGGTCTACGTGCGGGGGGCAATCGTCCGCGTCATTCACCGTCCGAATCCCCTGGACGCTGGCCGTATCTCAACCAGGCTCCCGGACCGCACCCTCATTTTTTTCCACCAGCAGTGTATGCAACCTGCGACTGTCGGCGCGAAGCACGATGAATTTGAAAGTGCCGATGGTAACCGATTCACCCCGTTTGGGGAGCCGGCCGAATTTGTTCAGTATCAGGCCGCCTATGGTGTC
This sequence comes from Nitrosospira sp. Nsp13, assembly GCF_900101945.1. Lineage (NCBI taxonomy): Bacteria > Pseudomonadati > Pseudomonadota > Betaproteobacteria > Nitrosomonadales > Nitrosomonadaceae > Nitrosospira > Nitrosospira sp. Nsp13. The sequence goes on from NZ_FMVD01000012.1 coordinate 60,391, forward strand.
GTAATCCACATCACTTAATTCTGCTCCAAGCCTTTCGTTAAAATCCGCAATTTCCGTCACCGCTTTGACACGGTAATGACCGCCGGGATCCGGCACGATATTGTCTTCAACCTCGTCAAAATCGTGCTCATCCTCAATGTCGCCGACGATTTGCTCCAGTACATCTTCGATGGTTATCAGCCCCGCCACGCCACCGTATTCATCCACTACGATGGCGACGTGATTGCGACTACTGCGAAAATCCTTGAGTAACACATTGAGTCGCTTGGATTCGGGAATAAATACCACCGGCCGCAGCATCTCGCGCACGTTAAATGTTTCCTCTCCGGCGTAATAGCGCAGTAAATCTTTCGCCAGAAGGATTCCGATCACATTGTTTTTATCGTTTTCGATGACAGGAAAGCGTGAATGCGCGGTCTCGATAATCGAGGGTATGAATCTTTCCGGAGGCTCGCTAATGTCGATCACATTCATTTGCGAACGCGGGATCATGATATCGCGCGCCTGCATTTCGGATACTTGTATTACCCCTTCGATCATGCTCAGCGCGTCAGAATCGAACAGATTTCGCTCATAGGCGGAATGCAGTAATGCCGTCAGTTGTTCCCGATCCCCTGGTTCGCGCAGAACCAGAGCACTGAAGCGTTCGAGCCAGCCTGGCTTGGGAGGGTCATCCATATTGATGTGCCGGTAGGTAAGTAAGAAGTAAACTTGGGGGCCGCATGAATCAAGCAGTCATTTCGCCCGAAATCAGAGTCTTCAGTTTATCCGCTGATATCCTTGTACGGGCCGTCATATCCCAGCCTCATGACAACTTCAGTTTCCAGTTGTTCCATTACCATTGCGCTGGCATCATTGTCGTGGTCGTAGCCCTGTAGGTGCAAGACGCCATGCACGGTGAGATGAGCGTAATGTGCCGCCAGGCTTTTATTCTGCTGACCGGCTTCTTTTACTATCACCGGAGCACACAGCACGATATCGCCAGACAGGGGCTGAGTATGGTTGTATACGAAAGTCAGCACGTTGGTAGCGTGGTCTCCGCCGCGAAAATCCTGGTTGAGGCTGCGGCCCTCGGGTTCATCCACAATGCGCAGCACAATCTCGGCATCTTGCATCAGCGCGGCTTTGACCCACTTGCGGAATTGCGGCCGGGCGGGAACGCTCCTGTCATGGGTTGCGTATTGTGTTGTCAATTTCAGTTTTGCTTCCTTGTGAGTCATTTCTTCGGAAAGCTCGGAAACGTTACTCCTGCCTTTCATATTTCTCGTAGGCGTTGACAATTCTTTGTACGAGCGGATGACGCACCACATCCTCAGCACCAAAATGGGTAAACGAGATGCCACGCACTTTTCCGAGAACCTGTTTGGCCTCTACCAGGCCGCTTTTCTGATGCTTGGCCAGATCAATCTGCGTGACATCACCCGTTACTACTGCCTTGGAGCCGAAACCGATACGAGTCAGAAACATTTTCATCTGCTCCGGCGTCGTGTTCTGCGCTTCATCAAGAATGATGAAAGATTTATTCAACGTGCGCCCGCGCATGAAAGCCAGTGGCGCAATTTCAATCGCGCTGCGCTCAAACTGTTTGCTGGTTTTATCGAACCCCATCAGATCGTAAAGCGCATCATAGAGCGGGCGCAAATAAGGATCCACTTTCTGCACCAGGTCACCCGGCAGGAAACCCAAGCGTTCGCCAGCCTCCACCGCGGGGCGCACCAGAACAATGCGCGCCACCATGTCGCGTTCAAGCGCATCAACCGCGCTTGCCACAGCGAGATAAGTTTTTCCGGTGCCTGCCGGACCAATGGCAAACGTAATATCATACTTCTGGATTTGTTGCAGATATTGCACCTGACGCGGTGTTCGGCCGCGCAAATCACTGCGCCGGGTTATCAGCACCGGCACGGCTGGTTCTTCCGCCAGCGCGCCGGCAGCGGCATGCTTTACCGAATGATGAGGATTCATCACCTCGATCAAGCCCAATTGAATTTGCTCAATACCCAGATGCTGCTGTGCCTGACTGTAAAAATTTCGCAGCGCTTCCGCAGCAAGCAAAGTCTGGGCCGATTTGCCACGCAAACTGAAATGTTCTCCTCGTCGTGCAATGATGACATCAAGCACGGTTTCGATCTGCTTGAGATTCTCGTCAAGCGCCCCGCACAGGTTGGCGAGGCGCTGATTATCGATCGGAGAAAATGAAATTTCGACAGGCTGGGGTTTCAAAGGCTCGGTGCGGCAATTGTAAGGGCTTAATTCTCGCAGTGACCGGCACACTTTGCAAGAAATGAAAGTCTAGCCCGGATATTTCACCGGAAGCCGGCGATCCAAACTGGATTTCAACACTATTCACCCAATGCGATTACCTCATGCCGCTTACGATAATTTTTGGGCCGGCTGGTGAAATATCTGGGCTTGCAACCTGTCTGACTTGAAGGAAATCGGCTGCAAAAACGTCTGACCGGTCCATATTTCACTACTTTTTCGGTCAGTGAAGACAACTATTAGCCTTCAAAATCCTTAAAACCTATCCTTGCCCAGTCACTTTTCCGCTTTGATCCTTCAAGTCCCACAGGCTGCTAGCATTGACTATTCACGATTTCACCCCGCAACGAGTGGGATAGCGTGGCAGTAATTTGAATGTTTATGAAATGACCGATTGTTACCGGGTCTCCGGGGAAATTCACCATGCGATTGTTGTCGGTGCGCCCACAAAGCTCGTCGGCATTCTTTTTGGATATGCCCTCCACCAGAACGCGCTGTGTTGAACCAATCATGCGTTGACTGATAGCTTGCGCCTGCTGTTCGATCTTCTCCTGCAAGCGTTGCAAGCGCTCCAGTTTGATTTCGTAGGGAGTATCGTCAAGCAGTCCCGCGGCCGGCGTGCCGGGGCGCGGGCTATAAACGAAGCTGAAGGAGTCATCAAAGTTTACGCTTTCAACCAGCTTCATGGTTGCTTCGAAATCGGCTTCAGTTTCACCGGGAAAGCCGATAATAAAATCAGATGTAAGAGAAATGTCAGGACGGGCGGCCCGGAGCCTGCGGATGATGGATTTGTATTCCAGCGTCGTATAGCCACGTTTCATTGCCACCAGTATCCGATCCGAGCCCGACTGAACCGGCAGATGCAAATGACTCACCAGTTTCGGCAACTTGATATAGGCGTCAATCAGCCGTGAAGTGACTTCTCTGGGATGAGACGTCGTGTAACGAATGCGTTCGATACCGGGAATTTCGCTGATATATTCCAGCAACAGCGCCAAGTCCGCAATTTCATCTTCTTCCGCGTGCTCTATTGCGCCTCGATATGCGTTCACGTTCTGCCCCAGCAGCGTCACCTCTTTGATTCCCTGATTTGCCAGTCTTGCAACTTCCACCAGCACATCGCCCAGAGGGCGTGAGATTTCCTCACCCCGCGTATAAGGCACCACGCAAAAGCTGCAATACTTGCTGCATCCTTCCATAATGGAAACGAAGGCGGTCGCACCTTCGGATCGTGCAGGCGGCAGATGGTCGAATTTTTCGATCTCGGGAAAGGAGATATCCACCTGTGGACGGCCGGTAACCTGGCGTGCTGAAATCAATTGTGGCAACCGGTGCAGGGTTTGCGGGCCAAATACCAGATCTACGTATGGCGCGCGCTTCACAATTTCGGCGCCTTCCTGGCTGGCGACGCATCCCCCTACGCCGATGAGTAAATTGGGGTTGGATTTTTTCAAATGCCGGACGCGTCCCAGATCATGAAATACTTTTTCCTGGGCTTTCTCTCTTACTGAGCAGGTATTGAACAGGATTATGTCGGCATCGGCGGGATTGTCGGTTTTCTCCATGCCTTGCGCAGCATGCAGCACATCCGCCATTTTATCCGAGTCATATTCGTTCATCTGACAGCCAAAGGTTTTAATGTAAAGTTTTTTTACCATGACTGTACTGAAAGTCTCGTCAATTTATTAAATGCCGCTGCTGATGGGCGTGGCATCGTGGCTTCAACCGCGATAAAAACGTGGAGTATCATAGAATGGGTTAACCGCTGTTTCTCAACCCGGCAGCCACCCCGTTAATGGTGAGTTGTATGGCGCGCTTTACTGTATCAGCGGCATCCCCCGAGCGATAACGGCGTAACAGCTCTACCTGCAGATGATTCAGTGGATCAATATAGGGGGTGCGGTTACGAATACTGCGAGCCAGAGTAGGATTGTCCTGTAGCAATTCTGTGCGGCCCGTTACCGCGAATAACCATTTTACGCTGCGGTCCCACTCCGCCTGGATGCGGCCGAAAATTTCTTCACGTAGTTCAATATCGCTAACCAGTTCAGCGTAGCGTGAGGCAATACCCATATCTGTTTTTGCCAGCACCATGTCCATGTTGGAAAGCAGCGTTTGCATGAAAGGCCAAGTGCGGTGCATTTCCTGTAGAAATTCCAGTCCTTTTCCGCCCTGGTCTTCGCGCTGGAGAAACGCTTCCACGGCTGTGCCAAAGCCGTACCAGCCGGGAATCATTGCCCGATTGACGCTCCAGCTGAAAACCCAGGGAATGGCGCGTAGATCTTCTATCAGATCGGATTGCTTGCGTGATGGCGGGCGGCTGCCAATATTAAGCCCAGCGATTTCCCTTATCGGCGTGGATTCCTGAAAATAGCGTTTAAAGCCCGGTGTTTCATAGACCAGATTGCGATAAGCGGCGAACGCATCGCGCGCAAGCACCTCCATGATCAGGTAATATTCGGCGGCACGTTCGCCCAGGGGATCGTGACTTAACAACGTGGCCTCGACCGTGGCGGCGACCAGCGTTTCGAGATTGCGCCGCCCGATTTCCGGATCGGCGTATTTACTGCCGATAACTTCACCCTGCTCGGTGATGCGTATCTGACCATTGACGCTCCCCGGAGGCTGGGCCAGTATCGCTTGATAGCTCGGACCCCCGCCACGTCCGACCGTGCCGCCGCGTCCATGAAAAAGGCGCAATTCAATCTTATGCTTGGCGAATACCTTGGTCAGCTCGGTTTCGGCTTTGTAGAGTTCCCAATTGGCAGTAAGGAAGCCGCCATCCTTGTTGCTATCGGAATAGCCCAGCATAACCTCCTGAACATTGCCACGCGAATCCAGGAGCTTGCGATAGTAGGGCAGTGAGAACAAGTCGTCCATAACACGACTGCAATCGCGCAAGTCCGCGATGGTCTCGAACAAGGGAATGATATTGACATGCAGACAGGGTGTCTCTCCGGCTCGCAGCAGCCCCACTTCCTTCAGCAGCAATGCGACCTCGAGAATGTCGGAGATACCGTCGGTCTTGGAGATAATGTAATTGGGCAGCGCCGCGCGGCCGAAGCGGCGTTGAATTTCCGCAGCCGCTTGCAGTATGCATAGTTCGCCCTGGATAAGCTCGGAATAATCCAGATAAGGCGAACGCAAGGGGCGAGGGCTACTGATTTCATTCAGCAGCCACTGTATGCGTTCCGCCTCGGTCAGCCCGGAATAGCCTTTTTGATGTGCGCCGTACTCGAACAATTCCGCCACCACCTGTTCATGCACATTGCTGTGCTGGCGCATGTCAAGCGCGGCGAGATGAAAACCGAAGACCTCTGCGGCGCGGCGCAGATGACGTAAATCCCCGCGTGCCAATAAGTCCGACTTGTGCCGCTTGAGCGAGTGAATGACGATATCGAGATCATGAACAAACTCCATGCTTTCCGCGTAAGGTGCGGCGGGCCCGACGGGGCGCCTTTGCCTGATGACGTGGCCAAGTTCCTGGCTGGTAGCGGCAAGACGCGCATAAATACCGATTAATGCGCGCCGATAGGGTTCATCGACGCGGCTGGGAGCGCGGTCTGGAGATATCTCAGACAATGCCGCCAACTCGTCGTCTACACCTACCAGGCGTTCCGTCAGGCTTAGCCGGCGGCCAATCTGGTGCACTTCACCCATGTAATAATCCAATGCCAGCGCCGATTGACGTTCAGCCGCGTGCAACATTACCTCATGTGTAACGAAGGGATTGCCGTCGCGGTCGCTACCTATCCAGCTACCGATGCGTAAAAACGGCGGGATATGCGGTACACCCGCGCCCATCCGGCGTTCAAGCAAATCCTCAATCTCCGCGTAAAGACGCGGTACCTCGGTAAGAAAGGTATATCGGTAATAGGCCAGACCATTCTTGATTTCGTCATACACAGAAAGGCGTTCCGGACGCAGCATGCGAGTTTGCCATAATATCTGAATGGCGCAGCGCAACCCTTCTTCGTTGCTTCGAAATTCGTCGGGCGTAAGTTGCATGCGATCACGTTCATTCAACAGGTGCGCAATGGTCAACTGACAATCAAGTATGCTTTTGCGTTGTACTTCGGTGGGATGGGCGGTCAAAACCGGCGAAACCACCGCTTTGGCAAAGAATCTGGTTAATGCGGCACCATCGGTTCCGCTGGAGAAGACTCGATCAAGCGCCAGTGCCACACTGCCCGCCTGAGGCGGTGATCCCGCTCGAAGATGGGTACGGCGGCGGCGATTGTGATGCATGTCCTCGGCAATGTTGGAAAGTTGAGAGAAATGGCTGAATGCGCGTACGACCGCCACAGTAGCCTTGTTGCTCAACTGATTGAGTATCGTGTCCAGTTCCTGTCGCGCCTTGGGATCCTGTTCGCGGCGGAAGCGAATCGCGGTTTGGCGGATATTTTCGATCAGATCGAAAGTAGGCTCCCCTTCCTGCTCACGCAATGTGTCGCCCAGCATGCGTCCCAGCAGGCGGATATCCTCGCGCAAGGGATCATCCTTTACCGGTCTGTCTTTATCATCGGTAGGATTTCTATCGACACCCCCATTCTGGGTAGCAGGAGATCTCATAACTCAATTTCTCCCTGCGACACACGGGCGAACGGATGCCCTAAGCACTTCAATCCAGGCCGCGGCCGGCATGCTAAAATAAACATTGGAAATGATCCCGTAATTTACTTACTGTAATAATAATGTCCAATTCATCCAACCCCGCAAAAATCGTTATCGCTACACGGGAAAGTGTTCTTGCCTTGTGGCAGGCAAATTTCATCCGGGAGCGGTTGTCGAAATTATACCCACAAACCGAGTTCAACATATTCGGGATGACTACTCGTGGCGACCAGATACTTGATATATCCCTCTCCAAGATCGGCGGCAAGGGATTGTTCATTAAGGAACTGGAACAGGCGCTGGAGAATAACAGTGCAGATATTGCCGTACATTCGATGAAAGACGTACCGATGAATATGCCGGAAGGATTTGTGCTGGCCGCCATCGCCGAACGCGAAGATCCGCGTGATGCCTTTATTTCCAATCAGTACACCAGTCTCTCCGAGCTTCCTCCTGGCGGCGTGGTGGGGACTTCCAGCCTGCGGCGCGAAAGCCAGTTGCGCGCACACTTTCCGCATTTGCAGGTGCAGCCCCTGCGTGGCAACGTGCAGACCCGCTTGCGCAAGTTGGATGAAGGACAGTTTGCGGCGATTATTCTGGCCGCAGCAGGACTAAAACGACTGGGACTGGCCGATCGCATTACCGCACTATTGAGCCCTGAACTAAGTTTGCCGGCCGTGGGCCAGGGAGCGTTAGGAATTGAATGCCGGGCTGATCGAGCGGACTTGATCAAGCTTGTGCAGCCATTACATCATCCTGAAACCGCTCAGTGTGTGGAGGCTGAACGCGCCATGAGCCGGGTGCTGGGTGGGAGTTGTCAGGTACCGCTGGGTGGTTTTGCGGAAATCACTGCTGGAGTATTGCGGCTGCGCGGGTTTGTCGCGAGCCCCGATGGAACCCGCATGATAAGTAATGAATTAAGCGGCGAGCCTGACACGGGCACGGGCATGGGCGCACAACTGGCGCGAAATCTGAAGGAGCAAGGAGCGGCAGAAATTCTCGCGGCGCTGGAATCGACCATGGTTGCACCCGTGAGCCACCCGTGAGCAAGCCGCTGACCGGGATCAGTATCCTGGTCACGCGTCCGGCGCACCAGGCGGATGGTCTTGCCGCCAGGATTCGTTCTGCGGGGGGTAACCCGGTCTTATTTCCATTACTTGAAATCCTCGACATAGGGGACCAGCGGCCGTTACTGAATCTGATTGCGCGCCTCGACGAATTTGATCTGGCGATTTTTATCAGTCCCAACGCGGTCAACAAAGCGATGAGCCTGATCCGGGCAAAACGGTCATTGCCGCCAGCCCTGAAAGTCGCGGCGGTTGGCCAGGGAACCACCAGGGCGCTAGGAAATTTTGGCGTCTCTGAGGTGATCGCGCCAGCCTTACGTTTTGATAGCGAAGCGTTACTCGAAATGACCGAATTGCAACATGCTCAAGGCAAACGCGTCGTCATCTTTCGCGGAGACAGCGGCCGTGAGTTGCTGGGGAATAGCCTGCTGAAACGGGGTGCCATGCTGGAATATGCGGAATGTTATCGTCGTGTCAAGCCTGGTACCGATACTGCCCCGCTACTGCGAGCCGGGGCAAGAGGCGAGATAAATGCAATTACCATAACAAGTAGTGAAGGGCTACGTAATTTATTCGATATGGTTGGCGAGCAGGGTCTAATATGGCTCAGGAAAACACCGTTGTTCGTGTCCCATGAGCGCATAGCACAAACTGCAAGAAAACTCGGACTGGAGCAAGTCATTCTTACCGCTGCCGGAGATGAAGGGCTGCTGCAAGGCTTGTTAAATTACTTCCAGCCAGAAGCCAGCGTCGGCGATTGTCCTTCAAGAAAACCATGAGTGCGGAAACTCAACAGGCCGAGACCGATAAACCGCGGGGATTGCGCGAGGGAATGCCTAAGATATTGCCAAAGCGCATCAATCCTGTTTTGATTTTTATCCTGATTTTTACCCTCATTGTAGCGTGGCAGTGGTACGACACCCGTGATCAGATTGCGGGTTTGCAACTTGAGTTGGCAAAACGTCTGGCTGAGGCGAATACTTCGGGTAAAGAGTCGCGCAATCTTGCAACCGAAGCGACCGAGGCAGGGCGCCGTGCGGAAACAAAACTCAGTCTGCTCGAAGCCAAGTTGGCCGAATCGCAGAGTCAGCAACTCGCCCTGGAGGCGCTTTACCAGGAGCTGACACGTAATCGTGACGAGGTGACGCTGGAGGAAGTGGAGCAATTGCTGCTTATCGCCAGTCAACAGCTGCAGCTGGCAAGTAATGTCAAGGCCGCCCTGATCGCGATGCAAGAGGCCGATGCCCGCCTGCAACGTCTTGACCGCCCGCAGTTATCCCCCTTGCGTAAAATCCTGGCAAAAGACATGGATCTCCTGAAAGCAGCGCCATATGTCGATACCGTAGGAATCAGCCTGCGTCTGGATAATCTCGCTGCCGCATCCGAAACATTGCCATTGGCGATGGAGCTTCGTCCGCCGGAAACCGGCTCCTCCCTGGCTCAGGCTCCAGCAGTGGAAAATGCATGGCTCAAGTTTCTGCATGAAGCATGGGAGGACATAAAGCGGTTAGTGCGTATCCAGCGCATGGATAAGCCGGACGTTGCGCTGTTATCTCCCTCCCAGGCTTATTTTTTGCGTGAGAATTTAAAGTTGCGCTTATTGTCTGCCCGGCATGCGCTACTTGCCCGCGATGGGACCAGCTTCAAGGTTGATATCAACACCTCCCTTGACTGGATCAACCGGTATTACGACAGCAAATCGGAAGCGGTCGTCAATATGCTGGAAGTATTGCATCAATTGCAAGACAGTCAAATTGGCATCGAATTGCCCCGTATTTCTGCGAGCCTCGATGCGGTGCGTAATTATCGTCTTGCGCACGAACGGGGAAATAGATGATCCTGAACCCGGCGCTTGATCGCTTTTTTATCAGATTAGCATTATGATCCACAAAGATTTTCCACGTTACTTGACCTTCACTGACGTGATGAGTTCGCTGCCGGATTTAGGATGAAGTGGGTGCTCTGGCTACTGGCGTTGTTTGCCGTGGCGGTAGCGGTAACGCTTGCAACCCGATACAACACTGGTTATGTGCTGGTGGTGGCGCAGCCTTATCGTGTCGAGCTATCGCTCAATCTGCTGGCGGTTTTGCTGGTAGTGCTGGTTTTCATTGCCTATTTTGTAGTACGGCTGGCGATCATCGCCCTGCGACTGCCCACCGAGGTAAGCGAGTTCCGCTTGCGCCGGCGCCGCGAAAAAGCACGGGAGATGTTGCTGGATGGTCTCAAGGCCTTCCTTGAGGGCCGTTACGCCAAGGCGGAGAAAGCGTCCGCTGCCGCGCTGGAGCTGCGAGAGTCGCCCATGGCTGGTGCGATCAATGCCATGGTCGCCGCGCGTTCTGCGCATGAACTAAGAAAGTATTCCCAGCGTGATGAGTTTATTGCCATCGCGGAAAATATTGCGCCAGAAGAAGTAGTGCTACGCCTTATGACGCAAGCCGAACTACTGCTGGATGAACGCCGGCCGGGAGAAGCGCTGAAAATACTGCAATCCCTACGTACCACGGGTGCGCGTCAACACACTGCTGCACTGCGGCTGGAATTGAAAGCGCAGCAGGGGTCGAAAAACTGGGATGCGGTATTGGATCTGCTCCGGCAGCTGGAACAGCGTAATGCTTTCGATAAGGCGCTGATACAACAATTACGATGCAGCGCCCATGTCGAGAATCTCAAAAGCAGGATATTGAATCCGCACGCATTGAAAGAGTATTGGCAAACGATATCTTCGGTGGATAAGAAGGACAGCAAAGTGGCCGCTACCGCGGCCCGTGCGTGTACGGCGATAGGCGACTGTGTAACCGCTCATCAGATTATCGAGCAAAGTCTGGATAGACAATGGGATTCCGAATTGGTAGGGTTGTATGCGGAATGCCTGGAAACCGATACAATCAGGCAGATTGAGCGCGCCGAGGCATGGCTTGAGTCTCACCCTAATGACGCGTGTCTGCTGCTTGCTCTCGGCAAACTTTGCGTTCATTGCGAACTGTGGGGTAAAGCCCAGAATTATCTGGAAGCGAGCCTGTCGGTGGAACCCAGCCATCCAACCCATCTCATGCTGGCGCAATTAAATGAGAAGATCGGCAGGCCCGAGTTGGCAAAGAATCACTATAGTAAAGGATTGGAACTTGCGTTGAAGCGGCTGGAGCATATGGGATAAGTCCAGCGGAATACGAGCGAGCTAAAAACTTAGGATCCTGGTGTGCCTGTCGAAGCAGTGGAAGCGGTAAACGCATCGGAAAAAAATTCATCTTCCGGCAGGCCGCGCAGTCTGGTGAAATCCTCATGGGCGGCTTCGACCATTGCCGGCGCGCCGCAGGCGTATACCTGATATCCGGCGAGATCCTCGAAGTCTTGCAATACGGCTTGATGCACCAGGCCGGTTCTTCCGGGCCAGTTGTCCACCGGCAGTGCTTCCGATAGTACCGGGATAAAAGTAAAATTGTCGTGCTCCTGCTGCCAGCTTCCTGCCAGATTCGCCATATACAGATCGGCTTTTGTGCGATTGCCCCAGTAAAGTACCATTTGCCGTTCGCTGCCACGCAGATTCCGCACGTAGAAGGCGTGTTCAAGTATGCTTTTGACCGGTGCAAAGCCGGTACCGCTGGCCACGAATATAATCGGTTTGTCTGAATCTTCGCGCAGAAAGAATGTACCGAGCGGTCCTTCAAAACGAAGGATGTCCCGTTCCTTCATGTGTGTGAACACATGTTCGGCGAACGTGCCACCGAAATAGTTGCGGACATGCAGCTGCAGCAGTTCATCATCGTGAGGCGCATTAGCCAGCGAAAAACTCCGACGTTTTCCGTTTTTCATGAAAATATCGATATATTGCCCGGCGAGAAACTGTAATCGTTCGTTGGTGGGAAGCTTGAGGGAAATAACCATTACGTTAGGCGCGACGCGTTCCAGCTTATGTACGCGGCATGGCAGGGTTTTAACCTTAATATCCTTGATCGCCCCGATTTCGCGGCACTCGATTACCAGTTCCGACAACGGTACGGCGCAGCAAAACAATGCCATGCCCGCCCGCTTCTCTATTTCCGTCAACGTGTCTTCATTATGGCTGCCGAAATCGACTGTTCCCTGTATGATTTTGCCCTTGCAAGTGCCGCAGGCTCCGTTGCGGCAACCGTAGGGGAGCGGGAATCCTTCGCGTAGCGCGGCTTGTAGCACTGTTTCGCCAGGCTGGGCAGATAAAACGTGCCCGCTGGGGTTAATGGTTATCCGATGCGACATTCGGTTACGAGTGAGTCAAAAAAGATAAAAAATTACGGGCAGTAAATAAAATAAATACGATGAAACGAACACTTTTAATTGTGGGTTGCGGCGATATTGCCTTGCGCGCGGCGCCCTTGTTGCAGGCGCAATACCGGTTGCTGGGCCTTTGCCGGAAACCGGAAAATCGTGCCGCGTTGCGTTTGCAAGGCATTACACCCGTGTCCGGAGATCTCGACAACTCCGGCAGCCTCGGAAAGCTTGCGGGAATGGCGCATGCGGTACTGCATCTGGCACCCCCGCCTGATCATGGTGAACGAGATACCCGCACCGCGAATCTCCTGGCAGCATTGACAAAGCGGCCAAAGAGAAAGGGGGCAATGTTACCACAACGGCTTATTTACATCAGCACCAGCGGGGTGTATGGCGATTGCAATGGAGCCTGGGTGGATGAGACTCGATTGATCAATCCTCAAACCGGACGTGCATTGCGTCGTGTTGATGCGGAGAGGCAGGTTCGAAGCTGGGGTCTGCGCAATCATGCGAATGTCTCGATCTTGCGGGTACCCGGCATTTACGCATCGAACCGTCTTCCGCTTGGCCGTTTGCGCGACGCTTCCCCGGCACTATTGCCGGAAGAGGATAGTTATACCAACCACATCCATGCTGACGACCTTGCCCGCATTATTTTTGCCGCCTTGCGCCACGCGAAACCAGGCAGAATTTATCATGCCTGCGATGATTCGAACTTGAAAATGGGTGAATATTTTGATTTGATAGCGGATCGATTCGATCTGCCGAGACCACCGCGTATTGCCCGCGCCCAGGCCGAAGGCTTAATATCCCCCGGCATGTTATCGTTCATGCGGGAATCGCGGCGGCTCGCGAATACCCGCATAAAGCATGAATTGCATGTAAACCTGCGCTATCCCACCGTGGCCGGATGTATTACGAGCAGCGCAGCAATGGTTGCGGAAAGTAGGTAAAATTCCGCCTGCCGATTGATTCTAACGAAATCGTTTAATGATCACTGCCGGTAAAATTTTGCCCTGCCATGGAATTCATACTTATCATTACCCATTTGCCCGATAAAGAACGGGCCATGGCACTGGCTCACAGGCTGATAGAGGAGCGACTGGCAGCGTGCGTCAATGTGATGGCAGATTGTACTTCCGTGTACCACTGGCAGGGGAAAAACGAAACCGCCAGCGAGGTGCCAGTTCTCATCAAAACCCTGGCGCAGCATTACGCCCGGTTAGAGCAGTTGATAATGTCGATGCATCCTTACGAACTACCCGAAATCATTGCTGTCCCAGTAACGAATGGTTTGCCCGCTTATTTGAAGTGGATTGCCGACGAAACGTTGGTCTCAGATAAAAAATGAACGCTGCCAGGTTACCCGTGCGCTTGATCCGGTATATCTTATTATTGCTCTGTTTTTTCGGTATGAATACCTTCGCCGAAGAGAGGGCATCGTCCGGCTTCCTTTCGGGGTTGAAGCAACTCGGCGCAAACTTCGATCAGGACGAACAGGAATTATTGCCGCCGGATCAGGCTTTCAAGCTGACGGTCAGGGTGCGCGACGAGAATACGCTGGTGGCACAATTCGAGCCGGCAAAAAACTATTATCTTTATCGGGATAAGGTTGCGTTCAAACCGCAAGATGCTGAAACTTCAATCGAGAAAATCTCGCTGCCTCAGGGAGCCGTAAAAAGCGATTTGACTTTCGGCCAGGTGGAGGTTTTTCATAAGCCGTTCGAAGCAGTAATTTCGTTGAAGCGGGGTGCGGCCTCAACCAATAAATTAACCCTTGTCGCCACTTATCAGGGCTGTAATGAACCTATAGGTGTCTGTTATGCGCCTATCAATAAAGTAATCGAACTGACGCTCCCTGTCGCAAAGGCGGCGGTAGGAGCCGTCGCCAGCGCGGTAAGCAATGACGCGGTGGCGGCAGCCCCTTTTTCGGCTGCAAAACCCGACGCCGCTGCGGACCTGTTTGCGTCCCCGGATCGATCCCCCGCGATTGAGACCGAATCTCTCAAAATAGAGCGAATGTTCGAAAGCGGCAACTTCTGGCTGATTCTGACCGGTTTTTTCGGCATCGGCCTGCTTCTGTCATTCACGCCTTGCGTCTTTCCGATGTTCCCCATTCTGTCGGGTATTATCGCCAAGCAGGGTGAGCACATTACCAAGACCCGCGGGTTCATTTTATCGCTAGCCTATGTCATGGGGATGGCGATCACTTATGCTGCCGCAGGTGTCGCAGCCGGACTTTCCGGTGCGATGCTGTCAGCGGCTTTGCAAAATGCCTGGGTACTGGGCACCTTTGCGCTGGTCTTTATAACACTGGCTTTTTCCATGTTCGGTTTCTACGAACTGCAATTACCTACTTCGCTTCAAAGCAAACTTTCCGTGGAGGCGGGGCATCTAAAGGGGGGGCAACTGACGGGTGTATTTGGTATGGGAGCGCTGTCCGCATTAATTGTCGGACCGTGTGTAGCCGCTCCGTTGGCCGGAGCGCTGCTTTACATCAGCCAGACCCGGGACGTGATGCTGGGTGGTTCGGCGTTATTCGTCATGGCCTTGGGTATGGGTGTGCCGCTGTTGCTGCTGGGGGCATCCGCCGGGGCCCTGTTGCCCAAAGCGGGGCCTTGGATGGAGTCAGTCAAACAATTTTTTGGCGTATTATTGCTGGGGGTGGCCATATGGCTGATATCGCCAGTCATTCCGGCGGTTGCGCATATGCTATTGTGGTCGGCGCTATTGATTGTCTCGGCCATTTATTTGCATGCCGTTGATCCGCTACGGCCCGATGCTTCGGGTTTTCGGAAGTTTCTGAAAGGCCTGGGCATGATCGCGCTGCTGACCGGTGTTGCCCTGCTGGTAGGTGTTTTATCTGGCAGCCGCGACATTTTGCAACCTCTCTCAAAATTGAATGTTTCGAATGTTGATGGGGGTGGAACGAAGAAGAGCATGGTGCAAACCGAGCATTTGCCATTCCAGCGTGTGAAATCGGTAGCGGAGCTTGAACAGCATATCCTCCGGGCGCGGGATAAGTATGTGATGCTGGATTTTTACGCCGACTGGTGCATTTCATGCAAAGAAATGGAGCGCTTCACATTTACCGATGAGAGAGTGCAGTCCCGGCTAAAAGATGTGGTATTGCTGCAGGTTGATGTCACCGCCGGTACATCTGATGATACGGCGCTGCTTAAACGTTTTAAGCTATTCGGCCCTCCCGGTATCCTCTTTATCGATCGTCAGGGACGTGAAATTTCACGCATCAGGCTTATTGGATATCAGGACACAGAAAGTTTTCTCTCGGTGCTCAATGCAGTATTGATTTAGGGTCGATGGTTAGAGACGCCATGGCGCCCGTCAGCCGACCGTTCGTTTCTTATGTTTAGTACTATGATCAACCAGACTTTTTGCATTACTTGGTCTTCACCTCTATGGTGAATTCGCTACCACTACCGGATTTAGGTTAAATGACGAAATCACAGCAGGTGATCATGTACATGGGTGTTGCAATAATGGCAGTGACGGCCGGTTTATTGTTGCGTGCGCAGCTAACCAGTAACCCTCAATCTGCTGAAAATGGCGGAGCCGAGACATTATTCGCGGCGAGCTTGCCCGACCTGCAAGGCAAGAATCAATCTATCTCACAATGGCGTGGCAACGTTATGGTGATCAATTTCTGGGCGACCTGGTGCGAACCGTGCCGTGACGAAATTCCTGAGTTCATTGAACTCCAGGAAAGATTCCGCGCTAAGGGATTGGTATTTATCGGTATTGCTGTGGATCAGCAAGAAAGAACAGCCGCTTTCAGTAAGGAGATTGGCATCAATTATCCGGTGTTGGTGGGTGATATGAGAGCCCTCGATCTGGCTGGCGCGGCAGGAAATCGCCAGGGAGCACTGCCTTTTACCGTCGTTATCGACCGCGGCGGAAATATCATCGGCACTAAATTGGGCCGCCTCAGTCACAGCAAGCTTGAGTCCATGATCAAGCCGCTGTTGTAAAGATAAAGCTGGTTGCAAAATTATCGGGTTTTATAGCCGCGCGCTTTCACTACCTTCCATGAGTATTCCAGCGTATTATCCGATGGAATCAGCATCGAAAGTGCGCCTTTGCCAAGCGGTTGCACGGTTAATTTAATATTATATTCCTTGCCGTTTACAGATGCCTCAGCCCCTTTCGTTGGGGCTACGGGTGCGATAAGAACGGTAACTTGGGTGACCGTATAATCACCGTTGCCATTGTAAATGCTGCCGCTGAAGGCGCCATAACCAAAGCCGGCATGGGTGACGAGCTTACTGAAAGCATCGGCCGGGAGGTCGGTTTCGGTGAGCTCGCTCTCCGGCGACTCCTCGCGGCAAGCGCGCATGGCGATGGCGGCAGCGCGATCGCTGGTTATTCCCTTCATGGATTCCCGAATACACAGATCGTAACCGCCTGGATCAGGAAAGTTCCCGGCAGGTAGATTCGTTGATACCAGAAGCATCAACAGAGTCCCTCCCCGAAGAGTCAGAGTGATGCGGGGATTTTTATTTGTATTTTTCGATGAGAGCAGGAGCTGTGGATACATATGAACTCATAAAGTTTACCCTTTTTAAATTCTCAGATACCAGTCCTATTGGGATACTTCTCCGCGACAGTCGAGCTGTACGAACTAAGCCTCACACTGGCGGAAATGGATGAAGCCAGGGTTATAAGTTTACTCAATAAGTAAAAAGAGAGAGGAAGAATAAACTTCCTCTCTCTTTGAAAACTCCGGTGAAAGCAATGTTCAAAAATTCATAAGCAGGTTAACCGATAAAACATGTCCCATATAATTGGCCCCTCGCCGGATAATGTATTGATTCATATAACCCACCTCGCCTGTAATTTGCTTAGTGAAGGCATAGCCAAGCCCCGTAAAGAACCGGTTTTGATCAAAACCTCTCCGCGGAACCCAATCGGTATCGTTAAGGCTCACGAAAGCTTCATCCTGGATTATGTAGCTGAAGCCTGGCGCAAAGGAGAGGGGGATCGATGCTTTTATCAATTGCCGATAACGTGCAGCCATCGTCGAATTTGCGGGCGATGGATCCCCTGGGTTGGACGCTGTCCCTATATGGTCGGGAACAAAACGTTCTTCCAGGCGGCCGCGGGCGGTAAGTCTTCCCCATGAAAATTTATCGCTCCATAGCACTTGTTGCCAGACGCGGTGCTCATCGTACGTATTCTTGACATACGGAGTTGTAGTCGGTGTCCATGCGTACCCTACCCATATACTGGTAGTTTCGGTAAGCTGGTACCCTACGCCAGGACGTACGATTGCCTGGGAAAATTTCGATGCATCGTCGGCAAAGCGTCCCTGTCCTTCAGCCCACCATTTGACTTTTGCCAAGGTCGGGTTGTTTGGATTGAAAGCGCCAAAATTTCCCGTAGCCGTGATGTTTCCCCATACTGCAAAATCCGACACATCATCCGCAAACTGTTGAGCCGTAGCTGGACCTGAAAGTACTAGGCCTGATAGCACTAATGCCGTTGAGATACGTATTTTATTCAGCACCTGATTCTCCCCTTCTCTATTTGATATCAAAAAAATTTCATTAAAAGGATGGGAGTTTTAAGCTCCCGTTACTCCGCCAACGCCTCATGCTGTTTCCGGCGCCTGTATCTTTACTTAAAAATGACACGAATGAATTCATGCTGGAAAACTAACATAATACATGTCAAGAAAACATCGTGTGGATGTGGGAATTTTGTGAAGATGACCCTATCGCTTCTCGCGTACTCAAAGTACTTGTTTTAATGAATAAGAAGCGTCCTGCTTGATTTGGTCGTAATTTGAAGCTCAACCCGGAATGACTTGAGCAACGGTATTTATTCTACTTTAATCAAGGACCGGTTGTGAAGATCGTATGTTTACGGTTAGCTGCCTTTGTTTGCCTACACAGCAATCGCCCGGTAAAGATTGTAAAGGCTGGTGATGATGATCAATGTTCCCACCAGTATTAATAACGTTCGTGCGTGAAGTTTCTTGCATAGCACCGCTGCGAACGGTGCGGCAAAGAGTCCTCCAAATACCAGGCCCACGATGATGGGCCATGTGGTGGTCTCCATCAACAATGTAAAGACCGCTGCGCTCGTTAATGTCAGGAAGAATTCCGCGAAATTGACCGAGCCGATGGTGGTCCGCGGATCGTTACCCGAACTCACCAGAGTTGACGTTACTACAGGTCCCCAGCCGCCTCCGCCAGCGGCGTCGACGAATCCCCCAAATAACGCGAGCTTTCCCACATGCCTTGGGGCGTGCGTGCGTAGACGCAGCGGCCGAAATGCTTTGCTGAGGATATATATTCCCAATAGTAATAGATAAACGGAGATATAGGGCTTGAACATGGCGCCGTCGATCTGGGTCACCAGAATAGCCCCTAATATCCCGCCCAGAATACCCGGTACCAGCAAGCGTATAAACAGCTGTTTATTCACATTGCCGAATCTGGCGTGGGCGAGGCCCGAAACTCCGGTTGTGAATATCTCCGCAATGTGAACGCTGGCACTTGCCGCCCCCGGGCTGGCGCCCGTTGCCAGCAGAAATGTGGTCGCCGTAACGCCATAGGCCATGCCCAAGGCACCATCTACAACTTGCGCAAGAAATCCAACCGTTACCGCGCTCCAGAAGATGCTTCCACCAAGCGTCTCGCCGATAATTTGCCAGCCACCCAACCAATTATTGGAAAGAAAAAAGCGGCCTGTCAAAAACAGTATCAGCGCCATTAATACCAGAACGATGAACCACATTGCGGTGCGGAGAAGCGGGTGCGTTCCCGCAGGATGGGAGATGGGTTCTTCAACCGGGGGAAGCCCCAGCTGCTCATGTTCCAGATTGATAGGATTTTGTGTCAGATCCAGGTTGCGAATTTTCATAGACCGCGTTTCGTCCTCATTTATTTGCGGGGAACTATACCGGCAGGCGAAAACAAATCGAAATAACCTAATAGAATATGCTTATTCTTTTTGATTAAGGGAGATTCCGGGAAGAGCAAACACGCATGTGGTATTTCACGCGAATGAGTTCCCAGCAAGTTTTGTATAAAACTAATAATTCTGAATCCGGCGTTCACCGTTCATTTTTCAGTTTGGTGTATGATCCAGAAAGATTTTTACGTCACTTGGCTTCATTTCTTTGGTGAGTTCGCTACCGCCGGATTTAGGCTAATCCGGACAAATCAGGGGGACCGTCATGCCGCTCGCCGACATCATACTGATCATTCATTTTGGGTTTGTAATGTTCGTTGTTGGCAGCTTGCCATTAATCTGGATCGGCGCGTGGATGGGGTGGGGTTTTGTGCGAAATCTTCGATTTCGGCTTGCGCATCTGGCAGCTATCCTGTTTGTCGTTGGCGAATCCCTCATTGGTATGGCGTGTCCGCTTACCTTATGGGAAGATTCGTTGCGTCGCGCGGAAACCGGTGATAATTTCATTCAGCGGTGGCTGCATCGCATCCTCTTCTACGATGTTCCGGAGTGGGTGCTGACGACCGTCTATGTGCTATTTGCGCTTCTGGTCGCAATTACTTTCAGGCTATTTCCACCGCGTCATCGCAAGTCCTGGTCCTCCTCTTCGATCTGATTCCTTTCTTGGTCATTGACCCATTCTCCCGCTGCGCGTAAAGTTGAAAGGTGAAGTTCCTATCCCTGCACGCTGCCCAATCACTCATTCCAACAAGAAAATTGCACGACCATGACTTCATTTCTCCGTCGCTTCGCTTCCAACAAACGTTTGAGAATGGGTTTAGGTGTCCTGGCCGCGATCATCATTCTCTTCGGGTTGCTTGGTTATTTGTGGCTGCCGGGTTACGCCAAGACCAAACTTGAAACGCTGCTGTCAGAGACTGTCCAGCGGCCCGTGACGGTACAGTCAATTGATATTCAGCCCTATACACTGGAACTGACGGTACGTGGTTTCCGTGTGGGTGAAAAAGAGGCGAGTGTTGACGCCGGCAAAGCCTTGTTGTCCATCGACGAACTGTATACCAACCTTAGCATCGCCTCTATCGCCCGGCGGGCTCCGGTGATCAGTTCTTTGTCGGTGAAGGGACCCGCGGTGCGTATCATCCGTGAAGGCGAGCAACGTTTCAATATCACGGACTTGATAGAAGATCTCAAGAAACGTCCAGACGATGGCGGTAAGTCGATGTTTTCAGTGAGTAACATCACCATTGAAGGTGGTCGTTTCGAATTCGTCGACCGGGTCAAGAATAGCCATCAGGAAATTTCCGAAATCCGTGTGGGGATACCGTTCGTTGCTAATTTTGAAAGCGATGAGAAAACCTGGGTCGAGCCGCATTTCAGCGCCCGGATCAATGGCGCGCCGCTTGCTCTCAACGGCAAGGTGCGTCCGTTTACCAAGAATCGCGAAGCGACACTTGAACTCAAGCTCAATGATATCGATCTGACCCGGATCGACGAGTATTCGCCGATCCCGGTGGGTATCAGCCTGCTTTCGGGACGTTTTGACAGTGATCTGTTACTGACATTTTCCCAGGTGGATGGTGAACCGCCAAGCATGGTTCTGACAGGCAACGCTGCACTGCGCAAGTTCGAGATCGAAAATCAGACGGTGGAAGTCCCCTATGCCGCAAAATTCGACCGGCTCGACGTCAAATTGACTGAGATCAATTTGAATGGCCAGAAGCCCTCGCTGGCCGGACTGGTTCTGGCGGATGCGGCAATGATCCGCAAGAGTGATTCGGAGGCGGTACTGAGCCTGCCGAAACTAAGCGTGGAAGACGCTGTGATCGATCCCGCGCAGCAAAGCGCCGTGGTCGGCACGGTAACATTCGACCGGTTTAAAGCGTCAGTGCGCCGCGAAGCCGATAGCCGTCTTGATCTGGTTAAATTTTTTGCGCCGACTCCCGAGAAGATCGTACCGGTACCGGCAGCGACACCTATCGAGGCGAAGGCCGCCAGCAAGCCATGGGTAGCCCGACTTGGAACACTGAAGCTGGTGGCCGCCGCATTGCGTTTTGAAGACAGTACACTGACAAAAGTTGCACCAATGGTGGTAGATCCGCTGGATTTAACCGTGGACGATATTGATCTCACCGGCGCCAAGCCACTGAAGCTGGTGCTAAAAGCCTTGGTAAATCAGAAGGGCAGTCTTGAAACAAATGGCTCCCTGGCCTGGGCACCGCTGGCGATTGATCTCGCTGTAGATGCCAAGGACATAGATCTTGTCGCGCTGCAGGGTTGGGCCGGTGACCGGTTCAATGCCCTGCTCACGCGTGGCGCCGCATCCTTCCAGGGCAAGGTCAAGATGGACGGGTCGCCCTTGAAAGTGGCGTTGAACGGCGACACCCGATTTACGAACTTTAGCGTTCTCGACAAGGTAACTGCGACGAATCTTATGCGCTGGCGAAGTCTTGACATTAGCGGCATCGAGTTTGTCAACGAACCGATGCGCGTCAACATCAATTCGGTCGCGATTGCTGATTTCTTTGCCTTTGTCATACTTACCCCGGAAGGCAAACTCAATCTCCAGGATATCGTTCCGCAAGACAATGAGGGAGGACCACCCGCGAAAACCGCATCGGCTGCTCCATCCGGCGCCGCCCAGAAAACCACTTCCGCTGCTCCAATTTCTTCTCCGGCGCCGGCAGCTAAACCCATGTCTGCTCGTATCGGCCAAGTAATGATGCAGGGTGGGAATATTATTTTCAACGATCAATTCATCAAGCCCAATTATCGAGCAAATTTGACGGGTCTTGCCGGGCGCGTGGGGCCACTGGATCCGAAAAAGCCGGGAGAAATTGATATTCGCGGGGCGGTGGACAAGACCGCTCCGCTGAAAATTGCCGGCAAGATCGATACGTTAAGCAGCGAGCTCTACCTTGACATCACCGCGAGCGCAAAGGGCATCGATATGCCGACGTTCAGTCCATATTCGGGCAAGTACGTCGGTTATGCCATCGAGAAGGGCAAGTTATCGGTCGATATTCATTATCACGTTGAAAAAGGTGAGCTGAGGGCCGAGAACAATATTTTTCTTGACCAGTTGACTCTGGGCGAAAAAATTGAAAGTCCGGACGCACTGTCGATCCCGATAAACCTTGCTTTGGCATTGCTAAAGAACAGGCATGGTGAAATCGATGTCCATCTGCCGATCAGCGGTTCCATCAACGACCCGCAATTCAGTATTGGCGGACTTATTATCAAGGTGATCCTTAACCTGCTGACGAAGGCGGCTACCGCGCCTTTTGCATTATTGGGTTCACTCCTCGGCGATGGTGAAGAGTTGTCGACGATAGACTATTCATCCGGCAGGGCACAAATTACACCCGAAGCCGAAAAACGCCTTCAGGCATTATCCAAGGCGCTCACGGACCGGCCGGCGCTCAAGCTCGAGATTACGGGCAGGGCTGACCCGGAACACGATCCTGAAGGGTTGAAGCGCACGATACTTGAGCGCAAGGTAAAAGCCCAAAAGCTGTCGGAAAATGTAAAAAAAGGTGAGGCGAGTGGCTCGCTGGAAGATATCGAACTGAAACCTGAGGAATATGCCAAATATCTGACACTTGCTTACAAAGATGAAAAATTCGCTAAACCAAAAAATGTGGTGGGCCTAACGAAAAGCCTGCCGGTGCCGGAAATGGAGCAATTGATGCTGGCCAACATCAATGCCGGTGACAGCGAAATGCGAGATCTTGCCGGGCGTCGTGCCTTGGCCGCACAGGTTTGGCTGGTCGAGCAGGGTGGTGTGCCCGCTGAGCGCATGTTTATACTGGAGCCCAAAGTCGAGGCTGAAGCCGGCGGCAAGAAATCCGGTAGCCGCGTGGAATTCTCGCTCAGGTAGAGATTCTTTTGACTTTGAGGAGATATCCGGGCATCGTTCGGAAACCTCCTAAGGCTCAGGTTAGGTTAGGCTAGCCACCCGCTGTCTCTTAAAAGTCGACTTGAACCTGTGTGAGGAAGGAGCTTAAGTCGGCGTTATTAAAGCCGGCGGTACGAGGAATGGGGGATCCGCTTGTGTCCACGTTCAAGACGTAGGTAATGTTGTTCTGGATTTTGACATGCGTATGGGGGTACCAGTTCAAGCCAAACCGGACCATATCCATCTTTCCTCCTCTAACCACCCCGCTATTCAGATTAATATAATCATAGCCTCCGGCGATTTCCCAAGCCCCCCAGCCCGAGCCATTCCATTGAAAATTCTGCTTGGGTTTTATTCGGTTCGCGGCGCCATTTCTAACGTGGTAGGCTTTGGATTCGCCGGTTAAAAAGTAACTGAGAAAACCATAATAGCCGGTAAAATGTTCGCCGTCATAGCCCTGCCCATTTATATTGGTTCGCAAATATTCCGTCTGAGCCGAGAAGGGGCCGTGAACCAGCCAGCCCTCCGCACCGAAGCGGTCATAACTGTCTATTCGGCGCGAGCCCGGTGCGCCCTTATTTCCGATGCTCAGGTTGCCGGTATTCAGCACGTTGGTACGGTCTACATTCGTTCCGGGAAAGGCAAAGAATGCC
This sequence comes from Nitrosospira sp. Nsp13, assembly GCF_900101945.1. Lineage (NCBI taxonomy): Bacteria > Pseudomonadati > Pseudomonadota > Betaproteobacteria > Nitrosomonadales > Nitrosomonadaceae > Nitrosospira > Nitrosospira sp. Nsp13. The sequence goes on from NZ_FMVD01000012.1 coordinate 84,063, forward strand.
ATTCCACCGCCCCCACCGGTTTGATTGGGCCCTACATTGATCGTGCCATTAGCCAGGTATTGGGTATTGACGTGGGTATGTCCCGCTGAAATACCTACGTGCAAAAATTTGGTTTCATCTTCCATCCACGGTCTTCCCGTTATCCGGCCAATGCCTTCCCAACCTTGATCACCCGAGCCGTTGTTGCGGCTATTATTACCGGCGGCATTGACCGTGGTGGAAGCGGCGGACCAGGCGCCAACCGGCTCGGTCTGAAAAGCGACTCCAAACTGGAAACGCGGCACCGCATAGTTGGCGCCTATGCCGGTTTTATAGGTATTGGGATTGTCAACGAACGAATTAACCGACATGTGACGTTCAATGAATGTAAGAAAGCGATTGCTGGCGGCTTCCTCCAGGCTGAACGGTTCCTTGAATGAGCCGACTTTTACCGAGAATGGCTTGGTGACATTCATCCGCAGGAAAGCATCGGTTATTCCGGACTCCACCGAACCATTACCCCGGCTGAAGTCATACTCGAATTTGTAATCCCAGATCTTGTAAAAAGTACCTTCAACACCAAGACGGGCACGGCGAAGTGTCACGCCGCTATTCAATTCGTTAGGCAGGTTGGCGCCCGTGGCGGGTAAAACGTCATTGATGAAATTATATTGCGAACCCACCTGCATTCGACCATTGATTGCAAACGTAAAATTGCCATCTTTACTTGCAAAATGCGGAGCCCCCTCATGGAATTCAATATGGACTTTTTCGGTTTCCTTGACTCGTTCTTCGAGTGATGCCAGATCACTGGTAAGCCGCGCGCCCATCATTTTGGCTTTCAATTCTATATCCCGGCGCACCGCGGTTAATTCCGCCGCATCGGTTTTGTCCACGGGGATAACCGCCGCTGCACTGCTCGCCGTGTTGTCTGGCACCTTCGCTTGCGCGTCCTGTCTCACAAAAGAACCCATATGGACGCGGCCAGGCCCGGGTTTTGCATAAATTTGTTCAGTTTTGGTATCAACATACAGGTCGATGGCATAGGCCCCGAATGACACACCCGCGCCTAAAATGGCCGCTATCGCTACCGCAAGCTTGGATAACTTCATCTGATTCGCTCTCTTCTCGGTTGTTTATGGAACCAAACCAAGACTAATGGAACCAGATGTAACTTTTATTGCAATTTTGTAACAGTTTTATGACAGGAATGATGCGATGGAACTAGCAGACGCCCAGCCATTATCGGGATTTCGCTCGTGCAGCAAGTCGAATGGATTACCCATGCCGCCATTCCTATTAGCAGCGTCTGCATTCCACTTTTTCCGCCGCCGTGATAGTCTATGTATGGGTTTATTTGAATTATCGAGAAGCTCCCTTAATTTCTTCCAAGACCTCTCACCGTTAAAAAAAGGAATCGTTATGGAAATTCATGTATACGACACTTACGTCAAGGCAAAAGATGGCCACACGATGCATTTTGATGTGTTTACAGCGGTAAAGGATGATAAGAAGGCGGTCGAGTATGCGAAGCAATGGCTGACTTCAATTGGTGAAGATGATGCGACCGTTACCAGCAAAGAATGTAGTTTTTGCCACAGTCAGAGTGCACCCAATAACGTTGCCGATGCAATAAACAAGGACGGTTATTTCATCTACAAGATGGAAGGCTGCAAATAATCCTGATCTCGTATCCAGGAAAAAAATTATGCCGGTGAAAGTGGAAACGGATATTAAAAGACCATGAATGCCTGGCGCGCATTCCCGCCTTTCTCCCCTGCTCGTATCAAAAGCTTTTCAATTTTGGGGTTAATGTTCGTTACTCCACTTTGGGCCAGCGACCTTGTCAAGACTATCGAATACACCAAACCATCGATTGTGGGGGTAGGAACCGTTCAGAGAACACGTTCACCGCCGGTTAGTATCCTGGGCACCGGTTTTGTGCTGGACGATGGTTTTCATGTCATCACCAGTGCTCATGTTATCCCCGAGGTGCTGGACGTCGCGAACAAGGAGTCGTATACGGTGATTACCGGCAAGGGAAAAGAGCCGGAACTCAGAAATGCGATTATTGTTGATGTCGACAAGGAGCATGATCTGGCTTTGCTGAAAATCAGTGGCCCGGCATTACCCGCCATGAAGATCGGGGACGCCAGCGCAGTCCGGGAGGGGCAGACTCTGATTTTCACGGGATTTCCGATTGGGATGATTCTGGGATTTTATCCCGTCACGCATCGCGCCATGGTTTCCTCGATTACGCCCATTGTATTGCCCGCGCACAATTCAAGGCAACTCAATGCAAAATTGATCGGGCAGCTACAAAAATCCGCTTATGCGGTCTTTCAGCTCGATGGCACCGCCTATCCGGGTAGCAGCGGGAGCCCTCTCTACGACCCCGCAACCGGGCTTGTATACGGTGTTGTCAACATGGTATTTGTAAAGGGGAAGAAAGAAGCGGCGCTCAGCAATCCAAGTGGCATAACCTACGCTATTCCCGGAAACTACATTCTTGAATTGTTGCGGCGCAAACAGTAATAAATGGAAAATCCGAGCTTAATCCGCAAGGCGCTTTTATAATTAATCTGACCGGCGTAATCTCGATCCGCCGGTTATCAAAATCTCCGGCATAAGGTACGATATCATTGTGTCGAAAGCGTTAAAGACCGTCTTGTCGATTGGACAAGAATAACTGGAAGCTGACTGCGAAAAAATGGAACTGGCTTAACTGCCTTTATAGCGATGATAACGATGAATGAGCGGGGAGGAGAATCCATGCAAACGGTTACTGTGGCAATCGCCGATACGGATCCGGGAAGACGCGCAAAACTGGAACATTCCCTGCAAGGCGGGCAAGGCATAAAGGTGCTTAAAAATACTATACTGGATGAAAGCGATGCGTCCGCAAACCCTCAACTTGAGTCTCATGCAGGTATGACATCAGTTGAAGAAGTGGTTGCAAAAATCCGTCAGCTCAACCCCCGTATTCTTTTTATCAATTTTGACCAGTTGACCGAGGACAACTTCGCCCTGTTAGGGACCTTGCAGCGCGAATGTCCTGAAACGCTTGTAGTATTATTAACCGATAAATCGGCCCAGGACGAGCAGATTCTACAGGCGCTGGCTAATGGTGCACGCGGTTGTCTGAACCATGAAGCGGATCCGCTTTACTTCTTAAAGGCGGTGCGTGTCGTTGATCAAGGCGAGATCTGGGTGACCCGCAAAATGCTTGGTAAAATCATGGACAAGGTACTGCACTAATCATGAACATTGATGGGAGACATACTTGATCTTGCTAGCGAGCCCATCTCAGGATGACCTGTTTCGCTGGGAGCAGGGCGTACGTGGTCTTGCTCCTGTTTTCTGCTCAACCAATCTGGACTCGGTCAGGAGTGAATTGGTGCGGATAAAGCCGCAAGTTCTCCTGCTTGATCATGATTTACCTAAGCTGGATGGGCCGAACGGGATTTCGGGTCTGATGAAATTGAATCCGGAAACCAAAGTGATTGTTTTAAGTCATGTCATTTCTGATGAGATCGAATGGGGGTTATTCAGGACGGGTATAAGAGGCTGTTGTAGAGGTGACATTGAGCCGGGGCAGCTTAAAAGCGTGGTTGAAGCTGTCCAGCAAGGTGAATTATGGATTCGGCGTACACTCAGCTGGCATCTCCTGAACGAACTGGTGGTGATTACGCAGGAGAAGAACAAAATCAAGCAAGCTGTCAGCGATTTGCTTGCAAATCTTACGCGGCGTGAATATGAAATCGCCACGCTTGTCGGGGACGGCGAATCCAACAAACAAATTGCACGACGGCTGGATATTACCGAGCGTACGGTGAAGGCGCATTTGACCGAAGTTTTTCGTAAGCTGGACGTTGCTGATCGGCTCAAGCTCGCATTAATTGTGAAGGGCTCCATGCCACCTCGGGATTCGACAAGTATAGGACACTGATCCCGGTTTTTCATTTCCGGACATATCCAAGTATTCAGCTGTTCAAATATCCGAAACTTTTTTAGTTTAAACTGTTTTTTTCCCGCCGTCCGGCGAATTGTATTGAGCGTCACCCATTCCCGATCATCGCTCGATAACACTTATCCAGTCCTTGATCGGCGTACTAAAGTCCAATTGTTCTTGCCGACGAAATTGATATGATGCGGATACGGTCGGTCGCAACGAGGGCTGCTCCTTAAAGGATCATTCAGTATGGAGTATCTAATATGGATGACTTATCCCGAAATCGAAGTGTGCTTATTTGTAGCTGACGTAATGCTTGAAAATGCGCAATAGGGGAAGCAGATGATCATTGCAGCAACTTATCCGCCCGATTGCATAAGCGATGTGATGGGTGCGTTAAACAATTTTTTCCGAGGAAAAAATTCGCATGGGCTTACATAGCAGGGTATGCATTAATCACTCTTTTGCGTGATTGGCGGGCACGTCAGCAACAAATGCAAGAATTTTAGGATCGACTATTCCACAGATTGAAGAGTTGAATCTCACGCATGTGCCTGCTAGCAGGCCATACGCCGGGTACTTCATTTTGCGGCTCACCGATAAGAATACCAGAATGTGGCAGGGGTGCCTTATTTGTCTGCAAGGTACCAGGAGGGGCCCAAAATTGTTTCGTATTTATAATCATTACGTTTCCAGAACTACAGTCTTGCTTGTCAGTACAGAGGTTTTTGTGCTGATGGTGGTGTTTTACCTGGGTACCGGCCTTCGGTTCTTTAGTCAAATCGACTTGCTGCCTTTCTCCCTCTCTTCCTTGTTTCCAGTGGCCGGTACTTTCACTTCCGTCATGATTCTGAGCATGGCGGCAATGGGAATGTATCAACTGGATTCCCGGCTGGATATCAAAGACACTTTATTCCGTCTCATGCCGTCGATGCTGCTGGGATTTGGAATCATGACTTTGATTTTTTATCTGCTGCCCGATCTTTATTCCGGTCGCGGCATACTCGGGCTGGTGATGCTACTTGCGTTGTCCGGGATTCTTCTGACACGAGCGGCGTTTCTTAAATGGTCCAGCCTGGGAATTCTGGAGTCGCGGGCCATCGTGCTCGGCATCGGTAATAAGGCAAAGGAGTTCATCAGCCAAATCAAAAAAGATCCTCACCGCGGGGGATTCAAAATCATCGGTTTTGTTCCGCTGCAGGATGAAGATCTCCAGGTGCCATCCTCCTCGGTCTTGCCGAAGGTTGAGCCTTTGATATCCTTGGCTAACCGATACGGTGCGAGCGAAATCATCATCGCGATTCAGGAGCGGCGTGGCGGCTGCTTTCCTATCCAGGATTTGCTGGAATGCAAGTTGAACGGGATCAAAGTGACAGACTCAGCGGCTTTTTTTGAGCGCGAGCATGGCCAGATTCGAGTAAATTCTCTTTACCCGAGCTGGCTGGTTTTTGGCGGAGGGTTCGATCAGAGCCCTCTTAGATCGGGCATCAAGCGAGCTTTCGATTTGATCGCAAGCGGGATCCTTCTGGTCATTACGTTACCTGTAATGCTGGTTACCGCCCTATGTATTCTGATTGAGGATGGTGCTCCTATTTTTTACCGGCAGGAGAGGGTCGGCAAAGGAGGGAGAACTTTCATGGTTCTAAAGTTTCGCAGTATGAGAAATGACGCGGAGAAGAGTGGAAAACCCCAATGGGCGGCTGCAGACGATCCTCGAACAACCCGGGTGGGCAGGATTATCCGGAAGCTGAGAATTGATGAGCTTCCTCAGATATTCAACGTTTTGAATGGCGAGATGAGTTTTGTCGGTCCACGTCTGGAAAGACCCTATTTTGTGAATCAGCTCTGCACGGAAGTTCCTTATTACAATGTAAGACACAGCATTAAGCCGGGGATAACCGGATGGGCTCAAGTTCGCTATGGGTATGGCGCCTCGCTGGAAGATGCCATAGAAAAGCTTCAGTATGATCTGTACTATGTGAAGAACCACAGTTTGTTCCTTGATATCATTATCTTGATAGATACCATTGAGGTTGTGGTTCTCGGCAAGGGCGGGAGATGATTCCCGGACGCGGCAACAAGCCATGCTGACCACTATCGCGACAGCCAGTTACACAATGTCCGCTGCGGCATATTTTTTTCTGGCTGTGCTTTTGTTAACTCGCTGGCGGGGCCGGTTACACGGAATCATACTACCCGTCGCGTGCCTCTTTTCCGCTCTTTGGGCGGCAACGCTTGCTTATCAGGCCAATCAGCCGCCTTCCCTTTCACTTCTGACAGATATTGTGGAGATCCTCAGAAACGCGGGCTGGACTGCTTTTCTGATAGTACTGCTGGGACCTTATCGGCAGGTAGAATCCTCCTCCATTATTTCAAGGATCAGGCCGGCCATAGCGGTTATCGTAGTGCTTTACCTGGCGTGCCTCGCCGTGGCTCTCTACGCTCACGGAGACTTCAATCTTTCGTCGCATCAAACCATCGATTTTAATAATAGCATTGCTGGAAGCGTGGCAATGGCAATCGTTGGCATGATCCTGGTGGAACAGCTTTATAGAAATACCCCGATAAAACAGCGATGGGGAATAAAGTTCGCCTGCCTCGGAATCGGCGGAATTTTTGTCTATGATTTTTATCTATACAGCGATGCATTGCTGCTCAAACATGTGAACCCCGAGATCTGGACGGCGCGTGGCATCGTCAACGCATTGGTTGTTCCGCTGATTGCCGTGTCGGCTGCGCGGAATCCACAATGGTCATTGGGCATCACGGTATCGCGCCGTATTCTGTTCTATTCAGTGGCGCTGTTTGGCGCTGCCGCCTATTTACTGGCGATGGCTGCCGCCGGTTACTACCTTCGTTTTTTTGGTGGAAGCTGGGGCACGGTCATGCAGGTCACTTTCTTGTTTGGTGCTGTGGTCCTGTTGTTGCTCGTGATGTTCTCCGGTACCTTACGCTCCTGGCTCAGGGTCTTCATCAGTAAACATTTTTTCAGCTATAACTACGACTATCGGGAGGAATGGCTACATTTTACGCGTACGCTTTCGAGGGGTGAGCATGCGCTGGGTGAGCGTGTCATCCAGGCCCTGGCCCAATTGGTGGAAAGTCCTGGCGGTGGCTTGTGGATCAGCCGGGAATCCGGCGATTGCGAACCTGTGGCTCATTGGAATATGCCCATGGCGGGAGGGCTTGAACCTATTAATAGTTCATTCTGCAAGTTTCTGGAACAGAAGGAATGGGTCATCGAATTACAGGAATATGCGACTAATCCGGAAAAATACTTGGCAATCACCTTGCCTCAATGGTTACAGGCCATTCCCAAAGCACGGCTGGTAGTACCGCTAATTCAGCACCGGAAATTACTTGGCTTTGTCGTGCTGGCTGAACCGAGAAGTAGCGTTAAGCTGAACTGGGAAGTGAGCGATCTGCTTAAGGTTGCCGGTAATCAGGCGGCAAGTTATCTTGCACAACACGAGGCGGCCAACGCGTTGCTGGTGGCGCGTCAATTTGAATCCTTTAATCGCATGTCAACCTTTGTGGTGCATGACTTGAAGAATCTGGTTTCCCAGTTATCGCTCTTGCTTTCCAATGCTGAAAAACATAAAAAAAATCCGGAATTTCAGAAGGATATGCTCGAAACGGTATATTTATCCGTGCAGAAAATGAAGCGCCTTCTAGAAAAATTAAGTAGTGGTGATTCCTCGGAGAAAGCCGCCCCGCTGTTTATTGCCGGGTTATTGCAAGAGGCGGCAAAGAGTAAATCCACTACCGAACCCAAGCCAATTCTTGAAATACTGGATTCCAGCGTGGCGGTATATGCCAACTCGTCGCGTCTTGAACGAGTCATAGGCCATCTCATACAGAACGCAATTGAGGCTACCCCGCGAGACGGCGAGGTTCGGGTTCGGCTCAGAAGAGAAAAAGGTTTTGCGATAGTTGAAATAAAGGACACAGGACACGGTATGAGCGAAGAGTTCATTCGCGAGAAGCTTTTCAAGCCTTTCGAGACGACCAAGTCAGCAGGCATGGGGATAGGAGTGTTTGAAAGTAAGGAGTATGTGTCTGAACTGGGAGGAGAACTTGAGGTTGTCAGTAGTGAATCAGGGGGCACTATTTTCCGTGTAATCCTGCCTCTTCATCAAAACGACCGTGCGGCTGAAGTCATTAGGTAAGATCAACTTTTATTCAATTTCCGGTGTTTAAGTTGAAACTGGATAACTTCTGGTGGCAGCAAAGGTGAGTTTTCCCATGACTGTCAATTCTGGAAAAGCGATGGTATTGCGTGGCTTCTCTGCGGATAGGCGCTCCGAAATTATGGCAAGATTGAATTCATGCAATGAAGTCCGAAAATGAACGAACGAGAGGCGCGAGTGAGTCAGGATAAAAGGAGTTTGCTGGTGATCGAGGATGATCCCGGTTTGCAGAAACAGCTCCGCTGGAGCTTTGATGGCTATGAAGTATTGGTGGCGGGAGATCGTGAAAGTGCGCTTGCGCTGGTTCGACGGCATGAGCCAGCGGTTGTCACCATGGATTTGGGACTTCCCCCCGACCCGGATGGGGCATCCGAAGGATTGGCTACGCTAAAACAGATACTTGAGCTTGCGCCGGACACCAAGTTGATTGTTCTTACGGGTAATCAGGATCATGGGAATGCGTTAAAAGCGATTGGTCTGGGCGCTTACGATTTTCACCAAAAACCTTTCGACCCCGAGATGCTGGGCCTGGTAGTCGAAAGAGCTTTCTATCTGTATGCATTGCAGCAGGAGAATCGAAGGTTATTGCAGATTCAGACAAATTTACCCATAAATGGCATTATCACCCGTGATCCGGGGATGATTAAAGTATGCCGCAATGTGGAGAAAGTGGCTTCATCGGACGCTACGGCAATCCTGCTGGGCGAGAGCGGAACGGGAAAGGAAATTCTGGCAAGAGCTCTTCACCATTCGAGTGCCAGGCAGGGGAAACGTTTCATGGCCATCAATTGCGCGGCGATCCCCGAAGCACTTTTAGAAAGTGAATTATTCGGCTATGAAAAAGGCGCTTATACGGGCGCAGCCAAGCTGACGCTGGGTAAGATCGAGCTTGCCAACGAGGGCACTTTCTTTCTTGATGAGGTGGGTGATCTGCCCATGTCGCTTCAGGCAAAACTTCTTCGTTTCTTGCAGGAGAGAGTGATTGAAAGAGTTGGCGGACGAAAAGAGATCCCGGTGGACGTGCGTATCGTATGTGCAACGCACCAGAACTTGAAGAAATTGATAGAGGAAGGGCGCTTTCGTGAAGATCTTTATTATCGCCTGAGTGAAATCGTCATTACCATTCCTCCTCTGCGGGAGCGAGTGGGTGACGCCGCGTTGCTGGCGCATCACTTCAAGAATAAATTCTCGGTTCAGGAAAAACGCCCCTCATTGAATTTCAGCCAAGAGGCGCTCGCCGCGATTGAAGGCCATCCGTGGCCAGGCAATGTCCGAGAAATGGAGAACTGCATCAAGCGTGCCGTTATCATGGCCGATGGTCCCGTGATAAACGCGGAAGATCTCGGGCTGCAGGCTTCAATTACTCCGATGGAACCCATTAACCTGCGCCAGATCCGTGAAAAGGCGGAATGTGATGCCTTGATGAAAGCGCTGGCAAGAGTGGATGGCAACGTTGTCAAGGCGGCGGAATTATTAGGTGTCAGCCGTCCCACCATTTATGATCTAATGAACCGCTACGGGTTAAAGTAAGCAAGCTTCCCCTGATCAGTAATCCTAGATTCGGCAGTTGGTCGCTTAATTTTCACTCATTTTGTCAAGCTCGGCGCTATGATATACAAATACTATTTGCATCACGTGCCATTCACCTTTATGGTGGGTTCGCTCCAGGCCGAGTTTCAAGATTTTTGCGGCATATGGCGCATTGTTCGCAATGCCCTGGAATGGGATAACCCTATTCCACGTCGTTGCGCCTTGCCCGGCAACCTCAAAAATCGTACCTTCCACCTGCCCGGCTACCGGATTTAATATAATTTGTTCCCCATCACTATTTGATAGACAGGCTTTTTTCAATGGCAGATCTTGTTCATAAGCTCATTTTTAAGTCCGCAGATCACTTTTCTGACAGCGAAGCGCTGGTTTATCACGGTACGCGGATAGACTATGCGGCTCTGGCCAGGACGATCGACTCGGCTGGTAAGGCTATGCTTGCTTTGGGACTTGATCGAGGGGAACGCGTCGCGGTTTATCTTGAGAAACGCCCGGAAACAGTTGCCGCGCTGTTCGGTGCCGCGGCCGCTGGAGGTGTTTTCGTACCCGTGAACCCTCTTCTTAAGCCGGAACAGGTGGCCTATATCCTGCGCGACTGCAATGTAAGAATCCTGATCACGTCGGCCGACCGGCTGAGATTGCTTGCCGCGGCTCTATCGCAGTGCCATGATCTGCATACCGTGATGGTGGTCAACGCAGGGGCGATTGCGCCGGCTATCGCCGGCTTGAATGTCATATCCTGGGATGATGCCCTCACTGTCGGCGGGCATGGCAAGGCGCATCACAGTATCGATAGTGATATGGCTGCGATTCTTTATACTTCCGGCAGTACCGGCAAACCAAAGGGTGTGGTCCTCTCCCATCGCAACCTGGTAGCCGGGGCGGCGAGTGTGGCTCAGTACCTGAGAAATGATCCCGATGACCGGATCCTGTCAGTACTGCCGCTGAGTTTTGACTACGGGCTGAGTCAACTGACCACCGCTTTTCATGTAGGCGCGACGAGCGTTCTGATGAATTATCTGTTGCCGCGGGATATCATAGAGATTGTCGAGAGGGAGCGTATCACGGGCCTCGCCGCGGTGCCCCCCTTGTGGATTCAACTGGCCCAGTTGAATTGGCCAGCGAACATTTTGTTACGCTATATTACGAATTCGGGCGGAGCAATGCCGCGAGCGACTCTTGATTTGCTGCGCAGCAAAGTTTCCAATACCAAGGTATTTCTGATGTATGGCCTCACCGAGGCGTTCCGTTCGACCTTTCTACCTCCGGAGGAAGTGGATAGGCGCCCCGATTCCATCGGTAAGGCCATACCCAATGCCGAAGTGCTGGTACTACGCGAAGATGGCTCGCTGTGCGCGGCTGGAGAGCCAGGGGAGTTGGTGCATCGTGGAGCCCTGGTTTCCATGGGATACTGGAATGACCGGGAAAAGACCGCCGAGCGTTTTAAACCCGTCCCTTCCCGTCAGTCCGGGCTGCCCATTCCGGAATTGGCGGTATGGTCGGGAGATACGGTGCGCATGGATGAAGAAGGCTTTCTTTATTTCATTGGCCGCCGTGATGAAATGATCAAGACATCGGGTTATCGTGTCAGTCCCACGGAAGTGGAAGAAGTGATCTATGCTACGGAACTCGTGGGAGAAGCTGCCGCCATTGGAATTCCTCATCCAGTGCTGGGTCAGGCCATCGTTCTGGTCGTAACGTCGCGAAACGATGCAACGCTGGACCACGATGCATTGCTGGCGGCCTGCAAACTTCATCTTCCCGCTTTCATGCTGCCCAGCCGGATCGAGTCCAGGGAAGGTAATTTACCGCGCAATCCCAACGGCAAGATAGACCGTAAACTACTCGCTCAGACGTTACAAAATGCTTTTATGGAAAACGGCGCATGAGTAATACCCGTCCAAAGCATGCTCCCGTGACGCAGTTTCCAATTCATGATAACTGCCTCCAGATTGGGGGCATGTCCCTTACACGTCTGGCGCAACGGGTGGGCAGGACACCTTTCTATGCGTATGACCGGCAGCGAATTACTGAACGGGTTGCTTTCCTGCGTCAGCATCTGCCTGCCGAGATTCACCTTCACTATGCCATGAAGGCAAATCCCATGCCTGCAATCGTACAGCACATGGCGAGCCTGGTGGATGGAATTGATGTGGCCTCGGCAGGTGAGATGAGGGTTGCGCTTGATACGCCCCTGCCGCCGCATCTGATCAGTTTTGCGGGGCCGGGAAAGGGCGATGGTGAGCTCTCTTGCGCGATTGCCGCGGGCATTGTCCTGAATATGGAGTCCGAGCAGGAAATGGAACGTATTGCGAGTCTGGGCGCTCAACTCGGCATCCGTCCGAAAGTGGCGGTTCGCGTCAATCCTGATTTCGAGCTCAAGTCCTCCAGCATGAAGATGGGTGGAGGACCCAAGCAGTTCGGTGTGGATGCGGAGCGCGTCCCCGCCATGCTCACCCGGCTCGGTAAACTTGAACTTGATTTCGAAGGATTTCATATCTTCAGCGGTTCGCAAAACTTGAAAGTGGCGGCCATCCAGGAGTCTCATGAAAAAACCTTCCAGCTGGGTATTTCTCTGGCTCGGTATGCGCCCGCCCCGGTTCGTCTGCTGAACATCGGCGGCGGCTTTGGTATTCCTTATTTTCCCGGCGACGAGGCTTTAGATGTCGCAGCGGTGGGCAAGAACTTGCGGCGTCTGCTACCCGAAGTAAAACGGCAACTTCCCGAGGCACACATCGTAATCGAACTGGGGCGATATCTGGTTGCAGAGGCCGGTATCTATGTGTGCCGTGTGCTGGAGCGCAAGGAGTCGAGAGGACAAGTATTCCTGGTGACGGATGGAGGGTTGCATCATCACCTCGCCGCCTCGGGTAATTTTGGCCAGGTAATCCGCAAAAATTACCCGGTTGTTGTCGGTAACAAGGTGCACGGTAATGAACGTGAAATTGTCTCGGTGGTGGGTCCGCTCTGCACCCCGCTGGATCTCTTGGCGGATCAGATGGAAATGTCCAAGGCCGAGATGGGGGACCTGATGGTTGTCTTTCAATCAGGCGCCTACGGCCTGACCGCAAGCCCTACCGCATTCCTCAGCCATCCCGCACCCATTGAAGTGTTGGTCTAGGCTGCTAAGCTGTCCGTAATAAAATGTTTACCCATCTGGAAGAGAATGCATGTTGTATGCCGTGGCCGCAGGTGCGGCATCAAATAATCATTAACCAAAAATAATGGAACGGTAATGCTGAGGAAAATGAGGGGATTATTTTGAGTGGGTTGTGTGGCTGGATAGGCTACGGCACCCACATCAATGAGAACTTGCAGCTTGTCCAGCGAATGGCTGGACCGCTGACCCGTTTTGATGGCGGCGAGGCTCGAACATTGGCCGGGGGGAATAGCGCCCTGGCGGTTGCTGCAACTGGCGATGGCGCGCAGGTTTATCAGAAGGAAGGGCTTCTCGTGGCAATATGGGGACGAGCCGGCTTTAACGACCCCCGTCTGAACCAGCTTGTGCGTACCGATGGCATGGCAAAAATCCTGGCTGACAACTGGCGGGAAAAAGGAGAGAAAGTCTTAGAGAGTCTGACAGGGGCATTTTCCCTTTGTATCCTGCATGAAAGGGAAAATGAAGCCATTGTAGCCATAGACCGCATGGGTATTCACCCGCTTTCCTTCCAGATCTCAGGTGGATGCCTGGTGTTCGGTTCATCGGCGGATACCATCATTTTGCATCCGCAAATAAAGTCCGAAATTTCTCCGCAGGGCATCTATAACTATGTTTATTTTCACATGGTGCCCGGTCCCGGGACGATTTATCAGGAACAAAAGCGTCTTTTGCCTGGTGAATACCTGGTCTACCGAAAGGGGCGCATAGAGACTCATAAATACTGGGAAATGCGATTTCTTGAGGATGAGAAGCGTCCCTTTCAGGAACTTAAGCAGGATTTTCTGACTGTATTGCGCTCAAGCGTGCGGGAGGCAATTGGAGACGAGGAAGCCGGAGCTTTTCTAAGCGGTGGGACCGACAGTTCGACGATCGCCGGAATACTGGGAGAAGTCAGCGGCCAGCCAGCCCGGACTTACTCCATTGGTTTCGATGCCTCGGGTTATGACGAAATGGAGTACGCGCGTATTGCGGCGCGGCATTTCTCCACCCGGCATAAAGAATACTATGTCACTCCCGATGACATCGTGACTGCTATTCCGCAGGTTGCCGCGATTTTTGATCAGCCTTTCGGTAATTCCTCCGCCATACCCGCTTTCTATTGCGCGCGTATGGCTAAAGAAGACGGTCTGAGCCGAATACTGGGTGGCGACGGGGGAGATGAGTTATTCGGCGGCAATGTGCGCTACGCTAAACAATATCTTTTTTCCCTTTATGAACAAGTGCCTTCAGTGATGCGCAAGGGAGTGGTCGAGCCGCTGGTTTTTGGCATGCCCGGCGGAGCTGCCCTGCCTCTGGTGCGCAAGGCCCGCAGTTACATCGAGCAGGCATCAATTGCGATGCCGGCGCGCACAGAAACTTATAACCTGCTGGAGCGTTATGGTCATGGGGAAGTCTTTACCCGGGAGTTCCTGGATACTGTCAATGCAGGCTATCCCGCTAGCCTCCTGGATGAAGTCTATCATCAGAGCGATGCTAACAGCCTGATAAACCGCATGCTTGCTTTTGATCGCAAGTTCACGCTCGCCGACAATGATTTGCCTAAAGTGGCAAAAGCTTGCGAATTGGCGGGAATAGACGTGGGGTTCCCTCTTATCAGCGACGAGATTACCGCGTTCTCTTTACGACTTGAGCCCCAGCTTAAGCTTAAAGGTACGAAGTTACGTTATTTCTTCAAGGAAGCGTTGCGAGGGTTTCTGCCGGAAGAAATTATCGCCAAGCAAAAACATGGTTTCGGCTTGCCCTTCGGTGTGTGGCTCCAACATCACAAACCATTGCAGGCCCTGGCTTCCGATAGTTTAAGTGACCTCAAGTTACGAAATGTCATACGCGCCGATTTTATCGACAAGCTGCTTGGATATCATCTGGATGAGCATGCAGGTTATCACGGCACCATGGTTTGGGTCTTAATGATGCTGGAGCAGTGGTACCGGCAGCGGCAAATTCACAAACAGTCATAGCTATTACTTTTCATCCAAATCCTTAGTTTGACACCCGTTGGTTGAGCTTCCGGCGTCCTGCCATTACGTGGACTGTAGCCTGCGCCGGCAGCGTCCCATGTATTCGGGAGCCAGCACCGGTCGCCGCCATACTCCTTGGTGAACTTGGGAACTCATTCAGCGTCTCCCGAATAATTGCCAGCGTTAGCCTCAATTCAGCCGTGCGAGGGGCACCTCTGTTTTGCGCTTACTGATATGTCTTGGGAATACCGGCATGGATCCAAGGCCGAAGGAAAAAATTCCGTGCTTCAGGGGAAAATGCTGTCTATCATGTAGGAAACCTGCGATTCACCATAAGGCATTCATATGATTCTGATGACACCCATGTAGTGGGTAAGGAGACTCATGAGAGATCCATGCTGTCGATCAACGGCTTTATTTACTACGTCAAGTTCATCAACAGGCAACTGACGTGACTGAGGTTGCTCTGATACTCGTTTGCAAGCGACCGGCATCAGGCATCGCGAAGCAACGGCTCGCCGCAAGCTTGGGGAGGGAGGCGGCGACGCGAATCGCCGAAGCACTCCTCGCCTGTGCGCTGGAGGATGCGGGCGATTGGGCCGGTCCGGTGGTTATTGCCCCGGCGCATCCTTCGGATCATGCCTGGGCGGATACGCTTTTGCCGCGGTCGCGACAGAGCGTGCGCATACAGCCGCAAGCGGCGGGTAACCTGGGACAACGGCTGAACATTCTGGATCGCGAATTGCGCGGTATGGGACTCGAACAACTGGTTTATATCGGCAGTGATGCACCCGCGCTTATGGCGTCCGATTATGCCGCAGTCAACGAAGCCTTGCCTTTCCATGACAGCGTGCTGATACCAGCGGACGACGGCGGCGTGGTGCTGATGGCAAGCCGCCATGAGTGGCCGATGCTGGGTGGTTTGCCGTGGAGCACTGCCCGCCTGGGTACAGCACTGGCAGATTGTTGCCGTGCGGCGGGGCAGTCCGTTGCTATCCTTGGGCGTAGTTTCGATGTGGACGAACACGACGATCTTGTTCGATTGGCGGTGGCGCTGAGGACGGATCAACGTCCGGCACGGCGTATATTGCACGCGTTGGCTTGTGATTTCGTCCAACAAGGCCAACAGAGAGAAGCGAACCATGTCGAGTTTTAGTGCGATCATCCCCTGCTACCACGACGAGGCGAAACTGGGCGATCTGCTCAACCAGCTGCAGAGCCTGCCACATCGGCCGCTGGAAACCGTGGTGGTGGATGGCGCCGACAACAAGGCATGCCGCAAAGTGTGCGATCAATATGGCGCACGCTGGCTGGCGGGCGAACCCTGCCGGGGGCGGCAACTACTGGCGGGAGCGGCGCTGGCCCAAGGTGACGTACTATGGTTTTTGCACGCTGACAACCGCTTGCCACCCGATCCGGTGATGGCAATGGACCTCGCTATCAAGCGTGGCGCAGTGGGAGGTTATTTTCGATTTCGATTCGATTCTCCTCGCGCCTGGCCAGCATTCCTGCTGGAACCGGCTATCGCATTCCGTTGCCGGTTTGGTGTTCCTTATGGGGACCAAGGGCTATTCATGACACGTCAGGCCTATGCCGGTGCTGGCGGCCATTCGCCCTGGCCCTTGTTCGAAGAGGTATCCCTGGTGCGCGGGTTGCGTCGCCTGGGGGGCTTTTTACCCTTGCGTGAGCCGCTCTTTGTCGATCCGCGCCGCTGGCATCGCGATGGCTGGTGGCGTCGTACCTGGGTAAATCGCAATCTGGCGCTGGCCTTTGCGTGCGGCGCCGCACCTGATCAACTTGCAGCTCGCTACCGCTCTACAACGACCTGATTTCCATCACGAGGCGATTACCATGCATGACATTGTCCAACGATATTACGGCGAAACCCTGACCAGTTCGCATGATCTCCAGACCAGCGCCTGCAAGCCCGACGCGGGCTTGCCCGATTATGTGAAGCCGATACTGGCGCAGGTGCACAATGAGGTGCTGACGCGCTACTACGGCTGCGGTTTGGTGCTCCCCGAATTTCTGGAAGGTCTGACCATACTCGATCTGGGTTGCGGCGCGGGTCGTGATGTCTACATGATATCCAAACTGGTGGGGGAGCGTGGCAAGGTAATTGGCGTGGATATGACTGAAGAGCAGCTGACAATCGCACGCCGGCATGAGGAATATCATCGCAAGGCGTTTGGTCATGCCGCCGGTAATGTGCTTTTTCTGCATGGCTATATCGAGCGCCTGTGCGAGCTCGAGCTGGCGGATAGCAGTGTGGACGTCATCGTGTCCAATTGCGTGATCAACCTTGCGCCCGACAAGGCGGCGGTGTTACGCGAAGCCTGGCGTGTCCTCAAGCCAGGTGGTGAACTGTATTTTTCCGATATTTATACCGATCGTCGCGTACCCGAGGGGCTTACCCGCGACCCGGTACTCTACGGCGAATGCTTGAGTGGAGCGCTCTACTGGAATGACTTTAACCAGCTTTCCCGTGAGCAGGGCTTTGCCGATCCGCGCCTGGTGGATGATCGTAAAATTACCATTGGCAAAGCGGAACTGGCGGCGCGCACCGGGAACATCCGCTTCTATTCCGCTACCTACCGGTTATTCAAGCTGGACAATCTTGAGCCGGCCTGCGAAGACTATGGCCAGTCGGTGGTTTATCGCGGCACGATACCGCATCATCCCCACTTGTTTGTATTGGACAAGCACCACCGCATAGAAACCGGAAAGCATTTCCCGGTCTGTGGCAACACCTGGCGCATGCTGCACGATACCCGGTTTGCTGAACATTTTGAGTTCTACGGTAACTTTGAGCGGCACTATGGCATTTTCGCCGGCTGCGGTATAGGACTGCCCTATAACGACACCGCAAACGATGCCGAAAATAATCGTACGGGCGGATGTTGCTAGCAGTAAACCATGAAAGTCATTCCCACCAGCGCCGCACAGCCCGGCCGGTCTGAATACTGGCAGCGTACACCAGGCGATGAACCGCGCGGTTTCATCCAGCCGCATGCGCTGGAGGAATTGTGGTTTCACACGGGTACCGCCTGTAACCTCGCCTGCCCTTTCTGTCTTGAAGGCTCAAGACCGGGAGATGATCGCTTGCAGCTGTTGCGGCTTGACGACGCCATCCCGTTTGTGGACGAGGCGTTCGATCTTGGTGTCAAGCAATTTTCCTTCACTGGGGGCGAACCTTTCATCAATAAGGACATAATAGGTATTCTCGATTACGCATTGATGCATCGGCCTTGCCTGGTGCTGACCAACGCAACCGAACCGTTACTCAAGCGTCTGCAACAATTGGAATCATTACGTGAGCGGCCGCATGCGCTGAGCTTCCGCATTAGCCTGGATTATCCTGACGCCGCACGGCATGACGCGGGGCGCGGCAAGGGAATGTTTGCAAGCGCGCTGGAGGGCTTACGAAAACTTCATGACATGGGGTTCCGGGTATCGGTGGCGAACCAGCTCTTGTCTGGCATTGCGCCAGATGTGGCTACGGCGCGTTTTGCCGGCATTTTTCGCGCTGCTGGTTTACCCGAGGATCTGCCGCGTATCGAATTCCCCGAATTTCACCCGCCTGGCGCGCGCGTGACCCCTCCACAAATTACTGAACACTGTATGACGGCCTTCCAGACCGAGGAGACACGGCGCTCATTCATGTGTGCATTCAGCAAGATGGTGGCAAAGAGTGGCGGCCGGATGCGGGTTTATGCATGCACCCTGGTTGATGACGATCCGGATTACATCCTCGGTGAAACGTTGACGGAAGCTCTGCAAATACCTGTGAGCATGAAGCACCATCGCTGCCATAGCTGTTTCAAATATGGCGCCACCTGTAGCGAAATGAAAACGGGAAAATGAATTGCTGTCCGCGAATTTTGATTTTCAGAGACGCCCAAGATGAAACATTGGTGGTTACTCATCGTGCTGGTGCTATTGGCCGGATTGTTCTTTGCCTTTGATCTCCAACGGTTTCTCAGTCTCGAAATGCTCAAGAGCAGCCGGGATGAATTGCAACAAGCCTTTCAGGTGCGGCCATTGCAGGTTATTGGCCTCTATACCGCAGCTTATATTGTCATAACCTCGCTTTCCCTGCCCGGTGCAACGTTGATGACGTTGGCCGGCGGTGCTATCTTCGGGCCGTGGGTGGGGATTCCAGTGGCAGTCATCTCCGCCAGTATCGGTGCAACCGTGGCTTTCTGGACGGCACGTTATCTTTTTCGCGACGCCGTGCATCAGCGCTTCGGCGGCCATATGGCTGCAATCAATGCCGGCATTGAGCGTGACGGCGCATTTTACCTCTTCACCTTGCGTCTGGTACCGGTATTTCCTTTTTTCGTGATCAATCTCCTGATGGGGCTGACCGTCATCCGGAGCGGCACATTCTTCTGGGTCAGCCTATTAGGGATGCTTGCTGGCACCGCGGTTTATGCTAACGCCGGGACCCAGTTGGGCACGCTCACAAGTTTGTCCGGCATTTTGTCGCCATCGCTAATCGGATCGTTTATTCTGCTGGCTGCCTTCCCGTGGCTGGCACGGCTGGGGCTGGAGCGTGTCAAGGAGAGCAGAGTGCACGGACATTGGTCCAGGTCGTCCAGGCCAAGCCGATTCGACCGCAATCTGGTGGTTATCGGGGCTGGTGCGGCGGGCTTGGTAACCTCATACATAGCAGCCAGCACGCGCGCCAAGGTGACATTGATCGAAAGCTACAAGATGGGGGGCGACTGTCTCAATTTCGGGTGTGTACCTTCCAAGTCACTGATTCGTTCGGCCAGCTTTCTGCGACAGGCTCGGCACGCCAAAGACCTTGGCATCGCCAGTGTAACCGTCGACTACAATTTCGGCGACGTGATGGCGCGCGTGCATCGAATCATCAGCACGGTTGAGCCGCATGATTCAGTGGAGCGCTATACGGAACTGGGGGTGGAAGTCATTCATGGCAATGCGCGCATTACTTCGCCCTGGACGGTGGAGGTCAATGGACAGACCATAACCACTTGCGCTATCGTTATCGCCACCGGCGCCTCTCCCGCTATCCCCTCGATTCCGGGGTTGGAGCAGGTGCGCTATTATACGTCCGACACTATCTGGTCACTTACTGAACGCCCGGAGCAGCTCGTCGTGCTAGGAGGAGGACCGGTTGGCTGCGAGTTGGCGCAGGCGTTTGCACGCCTTGACTGTCAGGTCACGCAAGTGGTGAGAACGGGTTTGATGGAGCGTGAAGATGCGGATGCCGCTGCGCTGATTGAAGCGGCGTTGTGCGCCGATGGCGTGCGTGTACTGACGCAAACCGAGGCTATTCGTTGTGAGCGCGACTCCGGTCAGCAATGCTTGATGGTGCGTTACCAGGACGGAACCGAAGAAATGCTTCCGTTTGATGCCATGCTGTGCGCAGTGGGAAGAACTGCCCGGACCGAGGGTTTTGGACTGGAGGAATTGGGAATTCCAATTTCACCCAAGCGTACCATTGAAACGGATGCGTGGCTGCAGACGCTTTATCCCAACATCTACGCTTGCGGCGATGTGGTCGGGCCATACCAGTTCACCCATGTTGCGGCGCACCAGGGCTGGTATGCATCGGTGAATGCGCTGTTTGGCGCCGTGAAACGCTTTAAGGTGGATTACTCAGTGATTCCCCGGACCACGTTTACCAGCCCGGAAGTTGCCCGGGTTGGGTTATCGGAGGATGAAGCGAAGAAGCTGGGTATTTCCTATGAGGTGACACGCTATGGACTGGAGGACCTTGACCGCGCTATTGCCGATGAAGCGGCACATGGCTTTGTCAAGGTGCTCAGCGTGCCGGGTAAAGATCGCATTTTAGGTGTGACCATTGTTTGCGAGCACGCCAGTGACCTACTGGCAGAATTCGTGCTGGCGATGAAACATGGTCTCGGCCTCAACAAAATACTCAGCACGATCCATACTTATCCGACTTGGTCGGAGGCCAACAAATACGCCGCAGGCGAATGGAGGCGTGCACATGTGCCACGTCGCCTGCTTGATTGGGTGGAAAAATATCACACTTGGCGGCGAGGTTAGCAGGAGGGGCATGAAAATATTGTCAACAACGCAGTATGCGATGTTAGCAGCGGCGTTACTACTGGGATCTGGCTGGAGCCTGTCTGGTAATGCCGCTTCACAAAAACTGGTTTTGACCGGTGCCAGCACGATTGCCCCGTTAGCGGGAGAGATCGCCCGGCGCTTCGAGTTACTGCATCCCGGCCTGCGAGTCGATGTGCAGACCGGTGGTTCCGCGCGTGGCATTAGCGATGCCCGCAACGGACTTGCCAGCATTGGCATGGTATCCCGTGCTTTGAAACCGGAAGAGTATGATCTTCATGTGCATACGATTGCGTGGGATGGCGTCGGAATTATCCTGCACGCGAACAACCCGATCACCGCGCTAAGCCGGCAGCAGCTTATCGATATTTATACCGGAAAAATCACCACATGGAAGACTGTAGGTGGGTGGGATGCACCCATCACCGTGGTCAACAAAGCCGAGGGACGCTCAGCACTTGAGCTGTTTTTGAGCTATTTGAAATTAAGGAACAGGGATATCAAGCCGCAAGTGATCATCGGTGACAATGCACAGGGAATAAAGACCGTGGCAGGCAATCCGAATGCCATCAGCTATGTTTCAATAGGTGCGGCCGAATATGAAATAATGCGTGGCACGGCGATTAAGCTATTGCCGCTGGACGGCATTGCGGCTACGGTGGCTAATGTACGTAAGGGTACTTTCCCTTTGTCGCGGCCGCTCAATCTGGTAACGCGAGAAGTACCGAGAGGGTTGATTCGGGATTTTATAGAATTTGCCCGTTCGGAGCCGGTATATGGTCTGGTCGAAGCACAATATTTCGTTCCCGTCAGCATGCGCTGACTGGTACCGCCGCGCCGCATCGTTAACTATGCGGCATTTTTTTGGGTCAAGGGGCATGCCGGATGCCTGGTCGAATTTGGTCATCGCCGGCAGATTCTTAATCGCCTGCCCACGAACTTACTGCCGCTTACGTCAATGGAGCGAGAAGGTAACGGGGATGAAAAACCCTTTTGTCGTCATGCCCATACGAGGATAATTTAGCATGGACAGGTATATGTTAAAGCTGTATAGTTGCCGAGCCTTCGCTCTTTAGGGCATCTCTAAGAATTCGAAACTTGCCGCAATGGGTTGTTGCTCCTCGGTTGTCAAATGAGAATATTTCCTGCCTGCCGGACAGGTGCGGCAAGATGTTGTGTGCGCCGCATACGGGAACTTGTGGCCAGCGGTGGAGAGTCTGCCCGGGAATCGAGTTTTTAGAGATGCTCTTCAGAAAAGGATGGGATGTTAGCCATTGAATGCCGGGCGGAAAGAAATGGCGCATGCAT
>NZ_FMVD01000011.1:0-113182 GCF_900101945.1 Nitrosospira sp. Nsp13
CGAGTGCCTGCCGCATTCAATAACATTGTCGGATACAAGCCCACTAAAGGCTGGCTCTCGACACGCGGGGTGGTGCCAGTCTGCCGCTCACTGGACTGTGTCTCCATCTTTGCTTTTACCGCCGAGGACGCCAAGCGCGTCCTGGCACTGACTGCCGGCTACGATCCTGAAGACATCTATTCCCGTAAAAGAGAGGGGACAGCCTACGATATCGACGCGCAGCGCTTCTATTTTGGTATCCCGCGCAAAGATCAGTTGCTATTTTTCGGCAATTCCGAGGGCGGCAGCTTGTTCGACGCAGCGGTAGCAAAGCTGCAATCTCTGGGTGGAGAAATAGTAGAAATAGATTTCGCCCCTTTCCTAGAAGCGGCACGGATGCTCTACGAAGGTCCCTGGGTAGCGGAACGCTACGCTGCCATTCAGCCATTCTTTGAGCAGCACAGCGATCAGATAATGTCGCCGGTGCGGGAGATCATCACGTGTGCGCAAGGTTACGGAGCGGCTGATGTTTTCAATGGCGTCTATAATCTGCGTCGTCTGAAACACCAGGCTGACCAAGTCTGGACAAAAGTGGATTGCCTGTTGACGCCCACGGCAGGCACCCTTTACACCATTGAGGCGATGCAGCGAAACCCGATCCAACTCAATGCGCATCTTGGGTACTACACCAATTTCATGAATCTACTAGACTATTGTGCTGTCGCCGTTCCAGCCGGGTTCCAGAAGGATGGGATGCCCTTCGGCATTACCCTAGTGGCAACGGCCCATCAGGATGAGTCACTATTGCGTCTAGCCGAGCATCTGCAGCAAGCTCATGGTCTGTCCTTGGGAGCCACCGGTATTCCTCTGCCCTTGCCAGCCAGTGAGGAGGAGTCAAGCGCGCCACCAGCACAAAAGCGCGCTGCGCAATCCGGACAGGTACGCGTCGCCGTATGTGGTGCACACCTGTCCGGCCTGCCCCTGAATGATCAATTGACTCGCCGTAAGGGTCATTTCATCAGAAATACAACGACTTCGGA
Source organism: Nitrosospira sp. Nsp13 (assembly GCF_900101945.1). Lineage (NCBI taxonomy): Bacteria > Pseudomonadati > Pseudomonadota > Betaproteobacteria > Nitrosomonadales > Nitrosomonadaceae > Nitrosospira > Nitrosospira sp. Nsp13. The sequence continues at coordinate 1,020 of NZ_FMVD01000011.1, forward strand.
AGATTACAAATTTTATGCTCTTCCGGGTGATCCGCCGCATCGTCCGGGACTGGTGCGCGTCGATGGGAAGGGGCGGGGAGCTGCCATCGAGGTTGAAGTGTGGGAGCTACCTATGCATGAGTTCGGCAGTTTCGTGGCGGATATTCCGCCACCACTTGGCATTGGTACCGTTTCCCTGGCCGATGGCGAACTCGTGCAAGGTTTTCTGTGCGAACACTATGCGGTGGTAAACGCGGTGGATATCAGTAGGTTTGGTGGCTGGCGCTCTTATCTGAAACAGCCGGCAAATTCGTAGCTCGCCAACCTCCTCTGGGTTAGAGGGTTCTAGGATTGCCGAGTCCTTTTACAGGCGCGTTCAGTAGTCCGATCGATATCTTGGCCAGTCTTCGCTGAAAGGAGTAGATCTCTTGACAAGGTGTCCTCTTACTCTTGTTCGCTCAAGACAATAACAACGCTGCGAAGGTAAGGCTTTTCAGGCGGAGTGCAGTTAACTCTTTTTGGGGAAAGGCGAGGTCCTAGTCCGCCAGCACCGGATGGGGATAATCCCGCTCCTTTGGACAACCGGTACATGCCTTTGCGTAATTGGCCGGATCCGTGGCCCGCTACATGAACACTGCTGCGGAAAGCTGCGCCGGGAGATTGCAACCTGCGAAGCGACACAGGTGTTCATGCAAACCAATCCATTCCGCGAGCAAGATCCCCAGTACAGCAGCATCACGGTGCCGGGGCCCGAATTTGCAGTAGACATCCGGAACTAGGCTTCGCGTATCCGACCTTTGAAAGCAATCTACTTTGCGAGGATGATTTTCGCCACTACCAACGGCTTTCTGAAGCATTATTTACCCATGAACTTCTAGAAGTCTGTTTAGACATTCTGCACTCACATCAGGGCCCGGCTAGTCGCCTATTCCGATCCCTATGTAATCGCGGTTAATGGCCGATTACTCAGAGGCGACGTTTTTGGATCCGTATTTGGTATCAGTCAATTCCCTTGTCCGGTCGAAGCTGTTTTTCCAGTGGGACCTTATGAAGTAAAAATCGATTCCCATACCTTAGAGATTATCGACAAGGGGCATCAATACCGTCCCACCATTCAAAATCACAATGGCTCTTCCGTTCCGGCTTTAACATTTCTAGATCCGGCTTTCCATCAGATTAGCGCGATTTGGGCAGCCGATATGGACGGAACCTATGTAATTGGAAATAGCCATGTACTGGCAGTCGTGCATAATCCCAATGCAGCAAATCCGATCCCCCCGGGTTTACTACCAGCACACTGGGAATATTTTGCTTCTAGGAAGGGGAATATATATGAGATAGGGCGTCAAACAGGGCGTCTTTATCGTGATAAGTAATGGTAACCTGACCTGGCCCTTTCATTAGCTTCATGACATAGTAGAGTCCGATTCTTGAAAGAGCGGATGATGAGCTATTCTTAGCTACAAAATCACCTTGTTATTGGCACTTACAAATTTGATGACCAGGATTCTTTCAGCAGGCCAATAAGCTTTTGTGATGACCAAGAAAGAAACTGAATGGGTGGTAAACATGAGCACTCCTCCTTTGTAGCCTCATCTGTTGCGCGTTGTTAGGAGCACGGCCAAGGGGCCTAACGGCTAATCAAAGACCCATGAATTCGGATATTTATTAATATAGAGACAGCTATCATGTGATCCTATGATTCTTATTATTCTATTAACCACCACTGGCCCGGTTATTAATAGAAAACTTCAACTCCACTTATAAAGTAGACAATGACCGGGATAATGTCAATGTGATCGAAGGGTACGAATTGCGCCAAATGGGGTCGCCTCGGAATTCGGAATTTAAAGCACCCTAACGTTTTACATATCAGCCTGATACCAATCCGCTCCAAGATAGTTCCTAGGGCGGTTTTTTCTGGGAGAGCCAGTTGCGCCCGAGCGCCGACAATGGATGTCGTGACCCTCATGCTTGGCGTCATTAAAGTTATGTTTTCCTGGGGATTAGGACAAATCTCAACATTCCTGCTCCTGATCCCGGGGATAGCCCTGATCGGTAGCAACTAGTAATCTCGCGAGCTAGTTGGGCGGAGCAAAAGACTGGCCTCGTCGTCGTTCAGGATTTTTTGCACTTCTTCTACGTACCCTTGCAGGCAATCGTTCTGATTGTCGCCCTGTCCCTGCTTTCGATGATTTGCATGGGACACTGGTGGGCACTTGCAGATAAATAACCAGCAAAAAAGACAATAGGCCACAATAAACGCAGCGGATTAATTCATTGATTGAACTGCGTTAGTTTATTGTAGTGTGCTGTAACTTATTAAATATAAGGGACTTAAAATCCCTCGACTGGAAAGGTTCTCAGTTGCTATCTCTTTCGTGCGTAGGGAGGATTTTTTTGCAGATTGATTGCATACTGTACTGGACTAAACTATTGCGGTATATTCTCTTCCTTAGAGCTTCGCGCCTGTGCCAGACTGGACAATTGGAGTCCAGAACGTGCCAGGATTGCGGGGCTTTTTGCTTTATAGAGTATCGTTCTTATTCAAGGGCGATTCCTATCGCTCCCGGTCAGCCCAAACCGCCCTGTTTTGGTGCCGGGAGGGGGAATCGAACCCCCATGACCTCACAGTCGCGGGATTTTGAGTCCCGTGCGTCTACCAATTCCGCCATCCCGGCAATGCCTTCTCAGGAGGGGCATTATTACTGAAAATACAGGTCGCGGCAACCTGAGCAGGACACATCGGTATAATACGCGCGATGAAAGTTCAGGATTTCGATTTTAATCTCCCCTCCGAGCTTATTACGCAGTTCCCGGCCGAGGAGCGCGCCAGCAGCCGCATGCTATATCTGGAAGGGTCGAGCGGTGTGCTGCGGGATGCGATGTTTGCCGATTTGCCCCGATATGTTCGGGCTGGCGACGTGATGGTGTTCAATGACACCCGCGTCATCAAGGCGCGCTTGTTTGGGGTGAAGGGCAGCGGCGGCAGGGTGGAGGTGATGGTGGAGCGGGTGCTGGACGTACAGTGCGTACGGGCGGTCATTCGTGCCAGTCACGCGCCGAAACCCGGCTCGAAACTCTTCCTTGCGGATGCAATCGAGGTAACGGTATTGGCGCGCGAGCAGGACCTTTATACCTTGCGCTTCGATCACCAATGGACCGTGATCGAGTTATTGGAGCGCTACGGCAGTCTGCCACTGCCGCCATACATCGCGCGCACGGTGACAGAAACGGATGAAGCGCGCTACCAGACAGTCTACGCGAAACAGGCGGGTGCCGTGGCGGCACCCACGGCGGGTCTGCATTTCGATGAAAGCATGCTGAGCACATTAGGCGAAATGGGTGTGGTGATTGCGCATGTGACGCTGCATGTCGGGTTGGGCACATTCCAGCCTGTCCGGGTGGAAGACATTGCCGATCACAAAATGCACAGGGAAATTTTTCATGTGTCGCAAGAAACGGTCGAATCAATCCAGCGCGCGAAAGCCAGTGGCGGCCGAGTACTGGCGGTTGGGACGACATCGCTGCGAGCGCTTGAAGCTGCGGCCGTGGTGGGTAGGGGCGAACTGCAATCGGGTCATGGCGATACTGATATTTTTATCACACCAGGTTATCGTTTGCAGGTAGTGGAGCGTTTGCTGACCAATTTTCATTTACCCCGCTCAACCTTGCTGATGCTTGTATCCGCGTTTGGCGGAGCGGAGAATATCCGCCGCGCTTATCAACACGCGATAAATGAGCGCTATCGCTTTTTCAGCTACGGTGATGCCATGCTGATTGAAAGGGAATCATAGACCTGAATCCTCTTGTATGATCCATCGGATGGACAGTGCGTGAACCAGTGTTCAGCGACGTGTAAAGTACGCCGCTGTTGATCTCGCCAGGTAAAATAGCTCCCGCTACGTACTTCCCCGATATCAATTATAAGAATAAATTATTCAATTGCTTGATCTAACATGAAATTTCAACTGCACCGCAGCGAGGGCTTAGCGCGTCGCGCGACTCTGACGCTGACACACGGCGTGGTGGAAACGCCCGCGTTCATGCCGGTGGGGACCTATGGCGCGGTAAAAACGATGTCGCCTGCGGAGTTGCGGGAAGTTAACGCGCATATCGTGCTTGGCAACACCTTCCATTTGTGGCTGCGTCCCGGCCTTGAGGTGATCAAGGCCCACGGCGGGCTCCACGGCTTCATGGGCTGGGACGGGCCCATACTGACGGATTCCGGTGGTTTCCAGGTATTCAGCCTGGGGGTTATGAACAAGATTACCGAACAGGGAGTCAAGTTTCGCTCGCCGGTGAATGGCGACGCATGTTTTCTTACGCCGGAAGAATCGATGCGCATCCAGCGCATACTCAATTCGGACATCGTAATGATATTCGACGAATGCACCCCTTATCCGGCGGATGAGCGTACAGCGGATGAATCCATGGAGTTGAGTTTGCGCTGGGCGGAACGCTCAAAACGCGCGCATGAAAACGATGGCGGCAATCCCAATGCATTATTTGGCATCGTCCAGGGTGGGATGTACGAGAATCTGCGCGACAAATCGCTTGCGGGATTGCGGGATATCGGTTTTGACGGCTATGCCATCGGCGGGCTGTCGGTGGGCGAACCCAAGGATGACATGCAGCGCATCCTCAGCCATGTCGCGCCGCAATTACCTGCGGAGCGGCCGCGTTACCTGATGGGTGTCGGAACGCCGGCGGATATCATCAACGCCGTAGCGCAGGGTGTGGATATGTTCGACTGCGTGCTCCCTACGCGCAATGCGCGCAATGGCTGGCTATTTACGCGCAACGGGATAGTCAAGCTGCGCAACAGTCAATACCGCCTGGACACAGCGCCGCCGGATGCGGAATGCGGGTGCTATACCTGCCGTCATTTCACCCGCGCTTATCTGCATCATCTGCAACGGATCAACGAAATCCTCGGCGCCCGTCTCAACACGCTGCACAATCTTTATTATTACCAGCAGTTGATGAGTGAAATCCGTACTGCAATCGAGAGGGGCAAGTTCGAAGAATATGCGCAAGAATTTCAAGCCCGCGCCGCATCATGCTAAAATCGCGTTTTTTCCGCCCAGATAATCTATTAGAACTCGAATAGGCTTGGAGAGGGCCGCCTAATAGGATTATCTGGGTTTTAACTATCATCGGAGAATGTCATGCTGATTAGTGAAGCTTTCGCCCAGGCCGCTGCTGCCCCAACCGGTGCTGATTTTATGAGCCTGCTTCCGTTGATCGGCATATTCGCCGTATTTTACCTTCTGCTGATTCGTCCTCAGGCGAAGCGCGCCAAGGAACAGAAGCTGATGATAGAGGCGCTGCAAAAGGGCGATGAGGTGGCGACCACAGGTGGTCAGCTAGGGCGTGTGAGCAAAGTCAGCGGTAATTACGTAATTCTCCAGATTGCTGAAAATGTGCAGATCGTCATTCAAAAGACCGCCATTCAGACCCTGCTCCCCAAGGGGACGTTGAACAGTATCGAGAAGGAATAACCAGATTCCGGTAAGGCAAGACATGAGGGTGCGGCATCGTCCTTTTTGTACCTTCTTTTCCTTAGTATCCATCCCAAAACCATGAACCGCTACCCTGCCTGGAAATACCTGATTATCGCGGTTTCGATACTGCTCGGACTGCTCTATACCCTGCCGAATTTTTATGGTGAGTCGCCCGCAGTACAGATTTCCCCATTACGTACCGCCGCCAAAGCCGATACCGCGCTGCTGCAACGGGTTGAGGACGCGTTAAAGAAGGCTAATCTTGCCACTACCGGAATGTTCCTTGAGACAGGGGGCGTCAAGGTGCGCTTCACTGACACCGATACGCAAATCAAGGCCAAGGACATGCTTCAGTCGGTGCTGGGTAACGGTTATATGGTAGCGCTGAATCTTCTTCCCAATTCTCCTCAATGGCTGACCAGCATCGGCGCATTGCCCATGTATCTGGGGCTCGATCTGCGTGGCGGCGTTCATTTCATGTTACAAGTGGATATGCACGGGGCGCTCTCCAAAGCGCTCGACCGCTTCAGCGCCGATATACGCAGCAGCTTGCGCGAGCAAAAAATCCAGTATATCGGGCTTGATAAGGATAGCTCAATGATCACTGTCAAATTCCGTGATCCTGAGTCTCGCGCCAAGGCTGAGACCGAAATCAAGAAGGCATACCCTGATCTAAGCTTGCGCGAGCGCAGTGTGGGGGACGAGTTTCATCTCACCGCTAGCCTCAAGCCGGAAGCACAGAAACTTATCCAGGATACCGCCGTGCAGCAGAACATCACCACGCTGCGTAACCGTGTCAATGAACTTGGTGTGGCCGAACCTATTATTCAACAGGCCGGCGCTGACCGCGTGGTCGTGCAATTGCCCGGCGTACAGGACACCGCCAAAGCCAAGGATATTCTGGGACGCACCGCCACACTGGAAGTGCGCATGGTGGACGAGGAGCGTGATCTGGCCGCAGCACTGCGCGGGCAGGTTCCGTTCGGAACCGAGCTTTATAACGAGCGCGGCGGCGGTCCGTTGCTGGTCAAAAAGCAAGTGGTGTTGACGGGCGATCGTATCAATGACGCGCAGGCCGGTTTCGATAGTAACAATCAGCCCGCGGTTCACCTTAACCTCGACAATAATGGCGCACGAATTTTCAGACAATTGACGCGCGATAATGTCGGCAAGCGCATGGCTATTTTGCTGATCGAGAAGAATCAGGCAGAAGTCGTGACGGCGCCGGTGATCCGCGAGGAAATCGGGGGCGGAAGGGTACAGATCACCGGACGCATGAGTACCGAGGAAGCGAGGGATGTGGCCCTGCTATTACGTGCCGGGGCGCTGGCCGCGCCGATGGATATCATTGAGGAGCGCACGGTAGGGCCCAGCCTTGGCGCAGACAACATCGCACGCGGATTTAATTCCACGTTGTATGGCTTTTTGGGGATCGCCATTTTCATGATGGCCTACTATCTGATGTTTGGTGTCATTTCCGTGGTGGCGCTGGGTGTGAATCTGCTGCTTTTGATAGGCCTTCTATCGATTTTGCAGGCGACGCTGACACTTCCGGGTATGGCGGCGATTGCACTTACCATAGGCATGGCAATCGATGCGAATGTGTTGATCAATGAACGTGTTCGCGACGAGCTCCGTAATGGGTTATCGCCGCAAGCCGCGATTAATGCGGGATATGAAAGGGCATTTGGCACCATACTTGACTCCAACATTACTACCCTGATTGCTGGCATCGCTTTATTTGCATTCGGTAGCGGTCCTATCAAGGGATTTGCCGTGGTGTTGTGTTTGGGTATTTTGACTTCAGTATTCAGTGCCGTGATGGTTTCACGCGGTCTGGTCAATTTGACATATGGCAGCCGCCGCAAACTGGACGGGGTTTCCATTGGACAGGTTTGGAAGCCGGTGAGTGACAAGCGCTGATGCAAGAATGAGTAGGCCTGAGCAGCCTGCCGGACGGAAAAAAATAAGTGAAGAATAAGTAAAAAATAAGTGTAAAACAGGCAGAAAACAAAGCAGGAGACAGGGCCGGATGGAATTTTTCAGAATCAAGCGCGATATCCCCTTCATGAGCTGGGGGAAATATACCACCACCATTTCGTTACTGACTTTTGTTGTGTCGGTATTTTTTCTCTTTACCAAAGGATTGAATCTGGGTGTGGATTTTACCGGCGGCACGGTAATGGAAGTCGGCTATACGCAATCGGCGGACATCAACAAGGTACGGAATATACTCGTAAAACTTGGAATGCCGGATGTCAGCGTGCAGAATTTCGGTACATCCCGGGATGTATTGATAAGACTGCCAGCCAAGCCGGATATGTCCAGCGCCAAGTTGTCCGAAACAGTGATTGCCGCCCTGCGTCAGGATGACGCAACTGCGGAGATACGCCGCGTAGAGTTTGTCGGCCCGCAGGTGGGCAAAGAATTGGTCGAGAACGGTGCATTGGCGTTATTGATCGTGTCACTTGGCATCGTGGCTTATCTGGCGGTACGTTTCGAGTGGAAATTCGGTGTGTCGGGAATTATCGCCAATCTTCATGACGTCGTGATCATTCTCGGTTTCTTCGCTTTTTTTCAGTGGGAATTCTCGCTCACCGTGCTGGCGGCTATATTGGCGATTCTTGGCTATTCGGTAAATGAATCGGTGGTGATATTCGACCGGATACGAGAAAACTTCCGTAAGATGCGCAAGGCCCCTGTGGCGCAAGTCATCGATAATGCGATTACCCGCACCATGTCGCGCACCATCATCACCCATGGCAGTACCCAGATGGTTGTGGTCTCCATGCTGCTGTTCGGCGGCGAGGCGCTGCATTACTTTGCCTTGGCGCTTACTATCGGCATCCTGTTTGGCATTTATTCCTCGGTGCTGGTGGCAAGCCCGCTCCTTATGTTGCTGGGTGTTTCGCGTGAGGACATCGTCAAGCCTGAAAAAAAGAAGGAAGAGGCAGAAGCGGTACCTTGATGTAGTCTTGATCCTTCAGCCTCGTCCTACGTTGCTCTCAGTTTAGTCTCAGTTTAGTCTCAGTTTTGTCCAAGGCTCGTTTTGGAACTGCTCACCACTTTCATCGATATCATCCTGCATCTGGATAAGCATCTCATTTGGCTGGTTCAGAATTACGGCAACTGGATTTATCTTATTCTGTTCCTGATAATCTTTTGTGAGACGGGGTTGGTGGTGACGCCGTTCCTGCCGGGGGATTCACTGCTGTTCGTGGCGGGTGCAATTGCCGCAAGTGGGGCCATGGACGTTCAATGGCTGGCGGCGCTGCTGATGCTGGCCGCATTTTGCGGCGACAATACGAATTACTGGATCGGACGCTATTTCGGCCCCAAAATATTCAGCCGCGCGGATTCACGATTATTAAATCGCGCCCATCTGGAGAAAACTCAACGATTCTATGAAAAGCATGGCGGCAAGACCATTATCTTCGCACGCTTTCTGCCCATTGTGCGTACCTTTGCGCCTTTCGTTGCCGGTGTTGGACGTATGGTTTATACGCATTTTATGGCATACAGCGCATTCGGCAGTGTTTTCTGGATCAGTTTCTTTGTGTTTGGCGGCTTTTTCTTCGGCAACGTACCGATAGTGAAAAATAACCTGACCTTTTTCATTTTTGGGATCATTATTATTTCGATTTTGCCGGGCATTATTCAATTTATACGCAGCCGGTTCGGCAATCGCGGCTAGAAAGTCTAGCAAGTGCTCGCACTAGGGCCTGTTAACTCTTATTTCGTAGCTCCCCTCTCCAGTGCCCACTGCCGTGATTGGGCCAATTGCTCTCCTGAATGCTCCAGATTCAGCCATCCGTGCAAATTAGCAAGTGCGATGTCGGCCAGGGCCTGTATCCAGTCGTCACGCTCATTGAGGCAGGGAATGTAATGAAACTCGTGACCGCCAGCCTGAATGAAAATGGCCTTGCCTTCCATGGCGATTTCTTCCAGGGTTTCAAGGCAGTCGGAAACGAAGCCGGGGCAGACGACGTCCACGCGCCGTATATTTTGTTTGCCGAGTTGTTCCAATGTTACCGCCGTATAGGGTCTTAGCCATTCCGTTCGTCCAAATCGTGACTGGAAACAAATCTGGTACTCGTCCGTTTTGAGTTCAAGCGCCTCAGCCAGCAATCGCCCCGTTTTCTGGCATTCGCAGTGGTAGGGATCGCCTTTGTCCAGGGTGAAGCGCGGCACGCCGTGAAAACTTATCACCAGCTTGTCGGGTTTGCCGGCTTGCATCCAGTAATCTTGCACATTTCGCGCCAGTGCGGCGATATAGCCCGGATGGTCGTGGTAATGCTTTACGGTGCGTATGGCAGGCGTGTTGCGCATCTTTCCCAGCTGCGCGAAGACTTCGTCGAAGGCTGAGGCGGTGCTACTGGAGGCATACTGGGGGTAGAGCGGCAGTACCAGGATGCGTTCACAGCCATGTTGCTTCATCCGCCCCAGCACTTCCGCGATGGAAGGATTTCCAATGCTCATCGCATATTCAACCATCGGCACGGGATGAGCGTGATCCGCCAGGGCGTTACGCAGCAATCGAGTCTGGCGCTCGGTGTGGACTTTCAACGGTGAGCCTTCCGGCATCCACACCTGTGCATACTTTTCCGCCGATTTCTTGGGCCGAGTGTTGAGTATGACGCCGTTCAGAATCGGCCACCATGCCCATGGTGATATTTCAATGACCCGCGGATTGCTCAGAAATTGTTTGAGATAAGGCCGTAGTGCCTGAGCGGTAGGAGCATCGGGCGTGCCAAGATTGACCAGCAGAATGCCCGTCAGGCTTTGGGTGCCGTGCTCGTAAGCAGGTTCGGGGGAAATCAAGTTATTTCAATCTTCATTAGAAGCGATAACGGATTGACTGGATTTCCGACTCTACGGTACTGTCCTCGTCGCCTTGTTCGCGTTTCTCATGAGAAATAGAGTTGGATAGCGAGTTCAGGAGCTGGATGCCGATCGCTGATTCAAGACGGAATGGGGGATAACTAATGTTGCGACAATGCACTGGAGAGCAGTCTGGCGGTTGCATCCACAATCGGAATGATACGTTCGTAAGCCATGCGCGTGGGACCAACCACCCCCACGGTCCCCACGACTTTTCCGTCTACCTCGTAAGGTGCGGTAACTACGCTGAATTCATCCAGCGTCAACACACCCGACTCGTCGCCAATGAAGATCTGTACACCTTCCGCCTTGCGGCTGAATTCCAGCAACTGCAATAATACGGTTTTACGTTCGAACAGATCAAACAGCTTCTTCAGGCTGGTCATGTTGCTGGCTAAATCATGTACATCAAGCAGCTTGCGTTCGCCCGCGACGACCACTGCTTCGCTATTTGCCTGGATTGCCTCACTCCCCAGTTCAATGGCCGCGGTCATGAGATTGGTCATGTCGTGGCGCAATTGCTTCAATTCGCTTTGAAGGCGGACGCGGATTTCATCAAAAGTGCAACCGGCATAATTCTGATTAATGAAATTGGCCGCCTCAATTAGCTCCGTCTGGCTGTAGGGTCTGTCGGTGAAAAGCACGCGATTCTGAACATCGCCTTCCGGCGTGACGATAATCAGCAGAATGCGCTTCTCCGATAAGGCCATGAATTCGATATAGCGGAATACCGCGCTGCTACGCTTGGGAGTTACCACCACGCCGGCAAAACGTGTCAATTCCGACAGCAACTGCGAAGCGGAATTGATCAATCGTGAAGGGTGGTTCGGGGTCAATTGATCTTCAAGCTGATGGATTTCGATAACATCGAGGGGCTTGACTACGAGTAGCGTATCGATAAAAAAACGGTAGCCTCGATGGGTCGGTACACGTCCAGCCGAAGTATGGGGGCTGGCCACGAAGCCCATTTCCTCGAGGTCAGCCATCACGTTGCGTATGGTGGCGGCGCTTAGATCCAGGCCCGAAAACTTGGAAAGCGAGCGTGAGCCTACCGGCTGGCCTTCGCTGATATATCGTTCGACCAGGGTTTTGAGCAGAATTTTTGCGCGTTGATTGAGCATGGCATTATTTTACACCAGGATTCTGTTTTCCGGCTCTGGGATTACGTTATCTGGCTTAAAGAGGTTTAAGGCCTAAGGTAGCAGCAATTCCATGTACCAAGGCAACTGTCAGCCTGGAATTAGCCATTCACTTCATTTGACCATTAACGAAAAATTCTGTTCAGTCGGAAGCGGCAATTCACAAGGTTATTCTTCAATGCCGCTTTATGTTGTCATCAGAAATTTTTCTTTCAATCGGCTATAGGGGCCATAGGAATTATATCGTGCCTATTTATCGCACCATTGCTGGAATCTTTTGTCACCCGACGCCCGATATGGTTTAATCTTGAAAACAATTATCAGGAAATCTCTGAATAAATCCTTGGTGGCAGGTACTCGTAAGTTACTGAACAACCGGTCGTTCGCAGCGATATAGCAGGTCTCCCATTTTAAATCCATCAATGAGTTCCCCGTTCAAAACGATAGCACTGATCGGCAAGCACAAGAATCCGGAAATCACGACTCCGTTGTTGCGCCTTGGCCAATATCTGGTAAGCCGCGATGTGGAAGTTTTGCTGGATTGCCTTACCGCCGCCAATGTGGCCGGGAAAGCATATCCTGCCGTGACGATGGAGGAGATCGGCGTACGCGCTGATTTGGCCATCGTGCTGGGCGGAGACGGCACCATGCTCAATATTGCACGCAAGCTTGCGCCATTCAACGTGCCATTGGTGGGTATCAATCAGGGCAGGCTCGGATTCCTTACGGATCTTTCCATTGATTCCATGGTGGAGACGCTTGGCGCCATGCTGGATGGCCGGTATGTCATGGAGCGGCGCATGCTGCTATATGTTGAGGTCATGCGCCATGACGCCAGCGTATTCAGCGCCCTGGCATTAAACGATGTGGCGGTGAATCGGGGAGTGGGCGGCAACATGATTGAGTTCGAGGTGCGTATCAATGGTGAATACGTCTACTCGCTGCGTTCCGACGGCCTGATTGTGGCCACCCCTACCGGTTCTACCGCTTATGCATTGTCGGCGGGCGGTCCGATTCTTCATCCCAGCCTGGATTTGATCGCGCTGGTGCCTGTCAGTCCACATACGTTGAGCAATCGCCCTATCGTGGTGGAGCCTGATGCCATCGTGGAAATCCTGATGCATCGCACCGCAGTTGCTCGTGTCCACTCCGACAGCCATTCCCATTTCGATCTGCGGGAGCATGACAGCGTTGTGGTGCGGCGTTCCCCCCACGAGGCAACGTTATTGCATTCTTCCGACCATAGCTACTATCGCATGCTGCGCGAGAAGCTGGGCTGGAGCGGGTTACCGAGAAATCCGGTATGAACCCCTTATCATGCTGAAGTTTTTGACCATTCGGGATTTTGTCATTGTCGATCGGATGGAGCTCGAGTTTGTACCCGGTTTTACGGTACTTACGGGCGAAACCGGGGCGGGAAAATCCATTCTGATTGATGCGCTTTCGCTCGTTCTGGGAGAACGTGGCGACCCGGGTGAGGTGCGAAATGGCTGCGAGCGCGCAGAAATCAGCGCGGAGTTCGACGTTAGAAAATTGCCCGAGTTGGGTGACTGGTTGCGCGAGAATGGATTTGAAACTGATGATGATGGGGGCATATGTCTGATGCGCAGGGTGGTGGATGTTGGCGGGCGATCACGCGGTTTTATCAATGGATATTCCGCTACCTTGCAGCAACTACGCGCAGCGGGAGAGAAGCTGGTGGATATCCATGGTCAGCATGCGCATCAATCCATGTTGCGCAACGATGCGCAACGTGATTTGCTTGACGCATTTTCAGGCAGTCATGAGTTGCATCGAAGTACGGTGGAGGCCTATCGCCGTTGGCAGGGCTTGCAGCAGCGGCGCCTGGCTTGGGAGCAGAATGCTGCCGTTTTCATGCAAGAGCGCGAGCAACTGGAGTGGCAAGTCAATGAAATCACCACATTGAATTTTTCACTGGATGAATGGCAAATGCTACAAGCCGATCACAGCCGTCTGTCGCATGCGGCAAGCTTGCTCGAAGCGGCGCAGATGGGGCTGGAAGGTCTATCGGAAGGAGAATCGGCCGCTCTCGCGCAAATCAACTCGGTTATTTCGCGTCTGCATAACCTGCTTGATCGCGACGTCGATCTTAAAATTGTGCTGGATTTACTGGAATCGGCGCAGATTCAGTTGCAGGAAGGTGTGTACGAACTGGAACGTTATCAGCAGCGCCTCGATCTTGACCCTCAGCGTTTGCAGGAAATGGAGGAACGATTATCGGCGATTCACGCCACCGCCAGAAAATATCGTGTTACCCCTGCCGAATTGCCGGATCTGTGGAGAACAGCGACCGACCGGCTGAACGAACTCTATCAGGGGGACGACGGTGAGACATTGGCGAGGGAAGAGACGGCAGCCCGGGATGAATATTTCGGGCTTGCAAAAAAACTGAGTGAGGCAAGAGAAAAAGCGGCCAAAACGCTTTCGCAGCAGGTTACCGCCGCAATGCAAACCCTGGCGATGGCGGGGGGGGAGTTTTCGGTGGCTTTAACCCCGCTTGAACAAGGTAATGCACACGGCATGGAGCAAATCGAGTTTCAGGTTTCAGCTCATCAGGGGCTGCCACTGCGGCCTTTGGCAAAAGTCGCATCCGGCGGCGAGTTATCGCGGATCAGCCTGGCGATACAGGTCATCACCAGCAAGCTCGGTGCGGCACCCACACTCATATTTGATGAAGTAGACGCAGGCATAGGCGGGCGCGTGGCAGAGATCGTGGGGGGGTTGCTGAAAAAATTGGGTACCGAACGTCAAGTCATGTGCATCACTCATCTGGCACAAGTTGCATCTGCGGGAGACCATCAATGGCAAGTCACCAAATTGGTTGATCCGGCTAACGGAGGAAAGGTGTCGAGCCGCATTACCGTGCTTGAAAAACAGGAACGAGTCGAAGAGATCGCCCGCATGCTGGGCGGCGAGAAGATCACCGAAACTACGCGCAAACACGCGGCTGAAATGTTGCGGGGCGGGCGGGATACCGGGTTGGCGATATAGCAGGTCGGGAAACGTGGATTCCTATTCGTTATCGCCTCTCAGGCTTTGCAGTACGAAGGAATCCAGCTGCGCTCAATCATATGATCAGGCAGCTTATTAAAGTCGAAAGCGATGCCATCTTCAATCATCTGGCCTACATTGAACAACTGTTTGATCTCAGGAATATCATTGAAAAACAGCGTATAGAAAGGTTTGACCAGCACTTTTGAAATTTTCATACCCAGCGGGCCGACGAAATTCCTTCGCTGCCCCACATGGGCGACTTCATCAATGGTAATTTCATCCAGAAGTTCTTTTAAGCGGCTACGGACTTCCGGTTCATCGCTCAATATATCGTCAAACAGGCGGTTTAGATGGCAATAGTAAGTGACACCCATCAATTCAGTTACAAAAGCGGGCGAGTTCTTTAGAAACCCCGGAAATTTAGGAAATTGCTCGTAGATTTTTTCCTTGATTGGTCCTAAGGGCACCCATTCCACTCTGTCCAGGCCACATGTCACGAGCATTTCGTTAAACAGGCGTACGTGACAGAATTCTTCGGCCAAATGCATACGGCTGATTTTATCCTCCACCCGGTACGAATTTGCCATATCGGGTACCGCATCCCATGCGCCTTTTATTCCCACCCACTCGTGCCTGGCGAATTTGTACATTCCCGTCAACATCAATGTCATGCGATCAAGGGAGTTGGGGTCATCCTGCATTTCAACATAATTCCGATAAAAGCCTTCGGGATCGGCCAGTGGCTGCCGCAATCTTATCGGATTATCTTGAAAGTGCTGAAGGCGGGCGCGTTTCTTGGCTAGATCTTTATCATCTTCAAAAAGCTCACCGCCATGATGCTGAGTGAATTCCCAGTAATTTTCAAAATTTTCTTTTCTTTGCTGCTTTGTCGCGGGAGAGAAAATAGAGCGATATTTGCCTAACTTCATAAACTTCCGCCTTTCGATGGTGTTAGTAATTTAATTTACGCACTTCATTCAACAGCAAAAACGAACTAGAGGGATTATGCTTGACAAGTATGCATATGGTATTAAAAGCATCAGGCGTCGATTCTGCACATTCAATCTTTCTGCTGGATACGAGCCAAAAATATATGAGCAAGCTTACTTATTTAGTATTGCAAAGGGATGTCAGGTAAAGAGGCTTAACGAGTGGTTCTTCGGTAGCCAGCGGCTATTTGCTATTTTCTGCCAATGCCAAGAACTCTGCTCTCTGAGCAGCGTTCGTCTTTAGATCGCCGAGCATTGAAGACGTGACCGTTTCTTCGCCTGCAACTGCGATCCCTCGCGACTCCATGCACATGTGACGACACCGGATTATTACACCGACTGCCTTAGGTTGCAGATGCTCAAGCAGGGACTGCGCAATCTGTTGGGTCAGGCGTTCCTGCACCTGTAGCCGTGCGGCAAAGCAGTTGACCAGCCGCGTCAATTTCGATAGCCCAACAATATGCCCGCTCGGAAGATAGCCAACGGTTGCATGGCCGAAGAAGGGTGCCAAATGGTGCTCACAATGCGAGTAAACCGGTATCTGCCTGACAACAATCAGTTCATCGTAGCATTCACCCCCATCGGCGAATGTCTTGAGAATCGTGGCTGGGTCTTGCTTATAACCCCGCATCCAATGCGCCCAGGCGCGGGCAACCCGATTTGGTGTTTCACTCAGGCCCTGGCGTTCAGGATCTTCGCCAATCGAGCGCAACAGTCGTTGCCAGTCGGCTACGCCAAATTCTGAATCGCGTGGAGTGGTCATTGTAACTATGCCTTTGTTCAGATATAAAGATTGTCCAAAGTATCGACAGAGCACTTACTCGCATCGGCACCCGTACCGGTTATCGGCATGTTTCAGGTGCAGGTGGGAGAGCTACGCAAGTGATTAACAGCGGCGGCTGGATATGGAGCCCCTCTCCTCCTTGAGAGGAGGGAAGCATTTTGCAACATATCCATGTCCATAATAGCACAACATAAATGTGTAACTATTCAGTATTGGTACTTACTATCGTATTCACCTGGTTCGAACGTAATAGCGTCATTGAATTTGCCGGCGGAGAGAGATACATGGGGGACACTATGGGATCGGGTTCTTCCTTATTGCCTTCAGTGCCTGGATAATATTATCCGGTATATAAATTCCAGAATCCGATATAAGTTATTGATGCTAACCTATTCTTTAGAGCACGTTTTGTCGAAAATAAATGGGCGGGTACTTTTCAAATCTTCGCAAAAGGAATTCTCCAAATTTCCTGAATCCTTGAAATAAGCATCCACCCCATGGGAGAATGGCCTCCGAGATTAATATCTTGAGTGAAGTCCTGATGGCCGCTAGCGGTAGTCTCAGCGAGCGAGTCAAGCGTAAGCAATTTGTATCGATCCAGCGAAGAAATTACAGACAATATGAAAATTGCCACATGGAATGTCAATTCCCTTAAAGTTCGCCTTCCCCAGGTTCTTGATTGGTTGGCGATAAATCAGCCCGATGTATTGTGTCTGCAGGAAACCAAGCTGCAAGATGAGAATTTTCCAACAACAGCTATCGCGGCGGCAGGATATCAGACAGTCTATACCGGTCAAAAAACATACAACGGCGTCGCCTTGCTCAGTAAGCAACCGGGTACTGAAGTTATCACAGCCATGCCCGGTTTCGATGACCCTCAGAAACGCGTTCTATCGGCGATTTACGGGGATATACGAGTCATTTGCATTTATGTCCCCAATGGGGAAAGCATCGAGTCGGAAAAGTATCAATACAAGTTGAAATGGCTGGCCGCCCTCAATGGCTGGTTACGGGACATGTTGAACAAACACCAGAAACTGGTGCTGCTGGGCGACTTCAACATCGCGCCGGAAGACTGCGATGTGCATGACCCAAAATTATGGGAAGGACAAGTTCTGTTCAGTCTGCCGGAGCGCGAGGCGTTTCGCGAAGTACTTAACCTGGGCCTTCTGGACAGCTTCCGTTTGTTCGACCAGCCGGAGAAATCCTACACATGGTGGGACTATCGCATGATGGCCTTTCGCCGTAATATGGGCCTGCGAATAGACCATATTCTGTTGAGTGATGCGCTTGCGGAACTATGCACCGCATGCGTCATCGATAAGATAACGCGCAAGCTTGAGCGACCTTCCGATCATGCTCCGGTAATGGTTGAGCTCAGGACAGAGCCGTTGGAGCTTAAGGTGGGGCAGTAATGCTATCCTTATTTGTACCGGCCGTAGTTCGCGGCCAATGCGGCTTCATGCAATAGTGCAGGGTGCAATAAGCCCCATTGAGAGGGCGCGCGAAATTGCCTGCTGACGGTTGACCACGCCCATTTTATGCGCCGCGTTCTGGAGATGAAAAGTCACTGTACGCTCCGAGATGCTGACGATGTTGGCGATCTCCCAACCCGTTTTGCCCTCCGCCGCCCATAACAAGCACTCTCTTTCCCGTTCCGTCAGAGTGATTTGCTTCAGGGGCAGGGGACCCTGGCTAAGCACAATACGTTGCACCGCCTCGTGCAGATAACAGGTTAACAGTTGAGCCTTGCCCATCATCGCCACAATGTCATCCTGCGCTTCGCGGGATTCCCGTGAGGTGGCAAGGCTCAGCATCGCGGCTTCACCGCGCCCCCCATGGACAGAGAAGCTGGCGCCGCTCACCAGACCGGAATCCTTGGCTTCGCTCCTCACCCTGGCTTCCTTGCGTCCCTTGAAAACCTCGTTCTTCCAGATAACGGGAATGGCGGTTCTGGCGCAGTGCGATACGGTCGGATCGATACTGGCATAGCCCTCCTCATCATAATGCTTACGCCATGCTTCCGGATAACAACTGAGGATGAATCGATAGGGACGAGTGAGCGAAGTGTTCACCTGTACGCCGTAAAGAAAATGCTCAAATCCCATCTGGCCGATGATGGCCGTCGTGTTGGTATGCAATTCTTCCACTGTGCTGCAGTTTAGCAACGATTCGAACAGGCTTATATCAGTCATGATTCTTCCCTTTCATGATTTATTCTCCCACATCCCCTAGAGAACCCCATCAAACCATTCCATCAATCGGGGAATTCTATAAAAACTTCCCATCATACAAGATGTTAATTACAGTCCTGTTACAGAAACCCAATAATTTTAACAATCTGTTGGTGAATCATACCCCGATTCAGCGCGTCCATAAAATGACTATTCGTCCGAATAAATAGACCAAAATAGCTATTTACGCCAAAGTATATACTGTGAACGAGATTTATACAGGACGGCAAGAGATTTTTATGAAGATGGGGAAATTTTTTGACCTAAGTTCGGTAGCTGGCCAGGATGGAGTGAGGAGACGGGTAAGAGGCAGGGAGCGGGGCTTATGGAAAGTCTCACGTCTTCCGGCTTACCAATCTCATTGAACATAACTGGAAAGTGGCTTCGCTCTACGCCAGAATTTTCTCGAATCACCCCGTTTCAGGGCAAAATTTTGTGTATTGCGGCCGCCAGTGTCTGTGAGCGTTAACTGATCGAATTTGCCTTGTCTGCACATTGTCCACAAGGGTGCGAACCAGTTGCGCTCCAGTTCTTTTAAACTCTCACGCCAACCATAGGCATCCGCATACTGGGATTTCCCATGCAGGGAGTCAAGTACGACCAGATGATTGCCGGGCATGGCGGACTGATGCCATGTTGCCGCATCCAGCGGCAACCCTGTTTGGGTAGCGCCGGACGTCATTGCGAGGGAAGCGGCAAGCACATCATTGCTCCATACATGGGTATAGGGGCTGGCCATTGATTGCGGCATGATTCCGCCGCCCCAGAACCAGGTGCCGTTAATGGCCGGTTCGCCGCGCGCCTCGCGTGACTGATTGAGCGGATGCTCATGCAGCAGCATCTGAATTTCGTTGAAAAGTCCGCGCCAGACTGTATTGTTCGTGCCGAATGGCAATAGCTCGCCGAGCCCTTTATTAGCGACCTCGCTGAGCAAATGCGTTTCTGCCGGTGGTATTGCCGTTAATCGCAAATACCAGCGATCAGGCCGTAGCGGCACAAATACCATCTCCTGACTATTTTCTTCAAAATGCCGGTTAAGTAAACGGGTGAGTTGATCCGCTTCTTCCGTAGAAATACGAAACACGCGGCTGTCAGCCAGCAGGATTTGATCACGTTCGATGCGCAGATGCACGGGATCGGCACGAATCCAGTAATCACTTCCGGCTTTTAAGCTTCCCGCACCATCGCCTTCCAGGGTAATGGACGCCACCGGCCAATCCCGCTGTTTTGACACGCCGAAAGCGCGGCAAAGCCAGGCCTCGATTTCCTGGGGCTGATCCTCAGTGCACAAACTCTTTGCCAGCAGATTTTCCAGCCCGGGCAACGGTAAATCGCGGTAAATTTCGGGCAGCGACGTATCTGGCCAGAAGAGGGAAGGAACAAGCAAATGTAGATTTTGGATCATCTTGAATCCGCTATTGGACGCGGTGAAGTACGGAAGCGGAGCGAAGTTCTGATAACGGACGCTGCCGGATTAACGCGAAAACCCTGACGAGAGAACAGTGGCGATGTGCGCGAAATCAATTCGGAAAATGGCGGCATCCTGTGCCGAGCCTTTTTAGCCGCCCGCCACTGTCATCCTGTCTACCAGCAGCGACCCGCACTGCTTGGAACCCCGTACTATCACATCGTTACCTACCTCGGAAATGCCGAGCAGCATATCTTTGAGGTTACCGGCGATCGTGATTTCCTCAACCGCATAGCAGATTTCCCCCCCTTCTACCCAATAGCCGGCGGCTCCACGGGAATAGTCTCCAGTAACAGGATTTACGCCATGGCCAAGCAATTCGGTCACCAGCAGTCCTCTTCCCATTTTCTTGAGTAACGCGGAAAATTCCAGGGCAGCGCCATTATCGAGAATCAGATTATGATTGCCACCCGCATTACCCGTGGTGCGTAACCCAAGCTTGCGAGCGGAATAGCTACTCAGAAAATAGCCTTGTACCACACCATTTTCTATCAACTTACGTTCATGGGTGGCAACACCCTCATCATCGAACGCTCCGCTCGCCAACCCTTTTTTCAAATGGGGCAATTCGCGGATCTGTATATCCGGCGCAAATACCTGTTTGCCAACGCTCTCCAGCAGGAACGACGACTTCCGGTAAAGGCTCCCACCGCTCACGGCGCTAACAAAATGTCCTATCAGACTGGAGGCAATCGGCGCTTCGAACAGCACAGGTACTTCACAGGTGGCGATCTTCCTTGCACCCAGGCGCGCGACACTGCGCATCCCGGCTTTTTTGCCGACACTATCGGCCTGCTCCAGATCGGCGGCGTCACGCACCGTGCTATACCAATAATCGCGCTGCATGGCTTCATCCTGACTTGCGATGACCGCACAACTGATGCTATGGCGAGAGGAAGGGTAACCGCCCATGAAACCGAGACTATTCGCATGGACAAACTGCGATTCATTCAATGAAACACTCGCTCCTTCGGAGTTGGTGATACGCTTGTCAACCGCAAAGGCTGCGGCTTCACAGGCCTGAGCGAGCTGGATTGCCTGCTCCACCGGCAATTCCCATGGGAAATACAAATCGAGATCAGGAAACTCCCGCGCCAATAAATTGGCATCGGCCAATCCAGCGCAATCATCCGCCGCGGTGTGCCCCGCGATGGACAGCGCCGCCGCCACGGTGTCGCTTACAGCCTGGGGTGAAAAATCTGATGTACTCGCATGACCACGTTTCTGGCCAATATAAACCGTTACCGACAACCCTTTATCCCGGTTGTATTCAATGGTTTCCACCTCACCCCGGCGTACTGTGACATTCTGGCCGAATCCATCCGAGACATCGGTTTCGCAGGCAGTAGCGCCGCCCTTCCTGGCATGATCCAGCACATCACGTGCAATATTCTGGAGCATGGTAAAAGGATAGGAGAAATGTGGCGAAGATTTGGTATTCTCATTCATGGCGGAGCTTCACGGAAGTAATATCGGATTGATTATCGAGCGGCACATAATTTTCCGGGCAAGAAACAAGTTCGACAGGATTTTTTTGCGGCACATGGCTACGCTGCAACTCCATGGAATGGACCGAACATTCCGCTTCGTGGCGCCTTGCCCCGCACCCCAAAAACCATACACTCCACCCTGTCCAACTGCCGGACTTAGGATAATGCGTTAAATGACGCTATGATAGCAGTTTCTGATTGCCACATTACCGCTATGCAAAAAAATCCAATCAAGGATTCCGGGCAGGATTCCGAGCCTGATCTCTTGCCCAGCAAGACCCGCCGCAAGCAAGAAATGCATGCCCTGCAGGACATTGGCGAACAATTGGTGCAGCTCGATCTCAAGCGGCTGACCGAACTCGCCTTGCCGGAAACGCTAACAGACGCCATACTCGAGGCCAGACGGATACATAAACATGAAGCCCGCCGCCGGCAGATGCAATATATCGGCAAATTGATGCGTGACGTTGATGCTGCTCCAATTTTAGAAAAGTTTGATTTATGGAGCGGCGTAACCCTGCAACATACCGCACGGCTTCACCTGCTGGAACGCTGGCGAGACCGGCTGCTCGCGGATGAGCAGGTTTTCGCCGAGCTTGCACGAAAATATCCTGACGCTGACTTGCAGCATCTGCGCGCTCTCGCGCGCAACGCCCACAAGGAAAAACTCGCGAATAAGCCGCCCAGGAGCTTTCGTGCGCTATTTCAAGAGTTGCAGAAAATTATTCCGGAAGAATCCGGAAAGATCGATATAGACGACGTGGCGGCAAATGAGTAACGGGCGTTTGAGGAATCGCTATATCCCGTCACGTCTTGTATCCCGCCCGGAAACACCGTTGTACCTAACGTAGGATGGGTGGAGCCCAGCGTAACCCATCAAAACCCGATAATGCGCTGCCGGTACGCCGGCCACTGGCGCATCAAGACACCATTTTCACGCGCTTTACCGGATTACAATCCCGGTGGTATGGAATAAAAAGCCAGATGATGGGTGCTACGCTCCACCCATCCTACTTGGCTATCCAATGGCTAGAATTTGACGCCGGTGCCGACCAATTCCGACGAAACAATCTTGTAAACGAATGCCGCCGGCTCGAGGCTATCCTGTAGATGACCGGCGACCTCAGCCTGGGGATACATGAAAAACGGGAGTTCGCCCAATATACTATCTTTCGCCAGGGTGATATCTCTGCCATGATTAAACGCTACCCAGTTCATTTCCCAGGCACCAAACAATTTCTCACGCAGCGCAGCCACGCGCGGATTGGTAATGGGTAAATCTTCATCCAGCGCCAGTTGGCGCACATCAGCGGGGTCCACGGGCACCCATCCCAGACCGGCAAGATAAAATTCGGGACGGCAGTGCTGAGCGGTGGAGACATCGCCTGATTGGCCAAGCGTTTTATGCGTCGCGGACTCATCGATCCGAATTCCATAATTATCCCGGGCGGGAACGCCGGCAGCCCGTGTGAGCCCAACAAACAGAGCATTGAGGTCGGCGCATTTTCCGCCCAGATTGCCGGATTCCAGCATGGATTTGATGTCACCACGCCCACAGCCCCGCGTTGCCGGATCACGATAGGAGTTCTCCACTACCCAATCGTATACCGCCTGCGCTTTCTTCAGCGGCGTTTGGGCACTGGCCTCTTTGACGATGGATAAGGCGGTCTTACGCACGATACCATCCAGCGGAATATGCTTGGTCGGTTGCAGATAACGCTTCACTTCCGCCGGGACACTGGCCGTGCCACTTTCGGTATAGTGACGTAAATCGACAACCCGATCAGTAGTCTTTATAACGCTGCTTACCGAGACATTGCGCGGACCAGTGCCGCGCCACTCAGCATAAAACATGGGCGACGTCGTTCCCGGAATATTGTCAAACCTGGCAATGTCCGCATTACCGCTCCATACGCTACCCTGGGAAAACTGATGGGCGGTGTCATTGGTATCCGGTAACGGCAGCCATAGACGCGCCTTTTTTCCCTCATTAGGAAGGTCGACTTTATAGGTCAGACGGTAGCTGCGCGATCGCGGCCGAACAGCTTGCTGACCGAATACGGATGACGAAATAGGAAATAATGCGGCGCTCACCCCACCGACCCCTGCTAGTTTGATAAAATCCCTACGCTTCATGACCTTTCCCCGCAATTCTGGTGCAATCTTAACAATCGAAAGCGCGAATCTAATCCTGCCTTTCGGCTAAGTCAACCCACATTTTCAACTCTTATTTCAAATCCCTTTTTTATCAATGACTATTCTTCCCGCCATCGAACTCGAAACCGGAGTTCACCCCACCCACACCATCTTATGGATGCATGGTCTCGGAGCCGATGGCAACGATTTTGTTCCCATCGTGGACGAACTCGGGTTGCCTTCCAGTCTTCACATTCGCTTTTTGTTCCCGCACGCGCCCATGCGGTCGGTCAGCATTAACCGCGGCTTAGTGATGCGCGCATGGCACGACTATGACGTAGTCGATCCACATTCCGGTGTTCGTGAAGAGATGGCAAGTTTGCGCGATTCTCAACGGGCAATCGAAGCGCTGATTGACCGCGAACTGCACCGCGGTATCGAGCCGGGGAATATCGTCCTGGCGGGCTTTTCCCAAGGCGGAGCCATGGCGCTGCATACCGGTCTGCGCTATCCGGAAGAACTCGCCGGCATCATGGCACTATCGTGTTATTTGCCGGCGTCACAAATGCTCGCGGCGGAAGCGCATCGAGCCAACGCCGGCATATCAATCTTCATGGCACACGGCAGTGCCGACAACGTCGTACCCATGGCACTGGCGGCGGCTGCAAGTCGGCAACTGCACGAATCAGGCTACGCCATGGAGTGGCACGAATATCCGATGGCGCATTCTGTTTGCGCAGACGAAATAGCCGATATCGGTGATTGGCTGAAACGTATTTTGACATAGCGCCATGAGAAGCCGGATGGCAGTGTGGTATGTAGGGAGTAATAAGCGAAGCGCATTACGCCGCATGTAAATCAACCTCGCTGCCCCAGTTACTTCATACGGCGCAATGCGCTTCGCTTATTGTCGCCCTACGATCTGCTCGCCGGTACGCCGAAAAGGGCCGCAACACGATATATGGCGCGGCTTCTGGCATCATTTAATTTTTGACTGGCCGCAATCTTGACGAATTCTTGACTTGCGCCTGACATTGCCTTCACACATACTATATTACCCTGTTGATGATAGGGTATTTCTATATATATATAACAGAAACGGAGAAGACTAAAATGCATGCAACTATCCAACATCCAGAACCAGGCAAACTGGCGGGTCAGCAGTCGAATTCCGTACTCGCGAAAGAAGATTGTGCGAAACAACGGATTGCCCATGTCGATGACGATCCGGATATCCGGGATACAGTCAAGCGTATCCTGAGTGCCAATGGATATATAGTTGATAGCTACCAGACAATGGGAGATTTTTTGGAATCCCTGCGGGAATCGGAAAATCCCCCGGATCTGGCAATTCTCGATGTGATGGTGGAAACCATGGATGCCGGTTTGGAGGCTTTTGTCGAAATCCGGAAACGCCTTCCACAACTTCACATGATATTCATGACTTCTCTCGGGGAAGAGATCCGTCCTTATTTTACAGGTGTATCCGACGAATGGATTTTGATCGTGGAAAAGCCGGTTGAACCGGCCAGTTTCTTATCGATTATTCGCAGCCGTCTGGACAATGCAAATAACGCAAAGGTTTAAAGTGGATACTTCCTCGAGAATTTAACCATGGCTCTTGCCGAATTTTCCTGGGATACATCCAGGAATCGCTTTGCGTTCTCCAATATCGGGGTGACGGGCTCGAAGCTTAGCGATGAAGTATTAATCGGCAACGCCCGATGGTTTATTATTTTTCGATGGGGTGTGATTGGCATTCTCATCCTTTTTCAGATAGTAGCGGTTATTGCTTCAGATACGCTTACCGAAGCAGGCATCACTCATCAACAAGGATGGCCGCTCGCTATCACTTTGGTATTATGCATTGCCAACATTGTTTGCATCTATGCTTTAGATTCCCGCCGGCAATCCAAGTATAACTCTCCGTCGATAAATATCTGGGCGCAGATTATTATCGATCTTCTGTGCCTCTCGGTTGTCGTGCATTTTGTTGGCAGTATCGCAACACCGGCCCCATTTTTTTATGTGCTACACATTGCCTTATCGTGTATTTTTTTCTCGGCAATGGAAAGTCTGATCGTGGCGATTCTGGTTTGCGTCATGTATGCAATCGTTTTAGTGATAGAAACCCCCCTTCTTTTTCTCTCTCCCCAATCCGTGCTGATTGGTCCTGGTACATCTGGCATAAATCTGCATAAAATTGATGTCCTTTCATGGATGTTTACCCTTGATGTACTGTTTGTCATTGTCTGGTATGTGGTTTCGCGGCTCGCTATTGTCGTGCGTACACGCGAACGCCAGCTCCTGGATGCTTACGAACAGATCAGCCGGGCTCAGGTTGAGAAGGACCGGTACGCGGTTCTGATGACACATCAACTCAAGGCGCCACTCGATGCGATTCGCAGTAAAATCAATTTGATAAAGGGCGATTATTGCGGAGAAGTTTCGCCTGAAATAAAAGACGTCATACTAAAAATAGATTATCGTGCTTCCGGTATGGCAGGTCTGATTCTGGATGTACTCAAACTTGAACGATTGAAAGCAGCGGCCCGGAGTGAAAATGCGCGGGAGCATGTCAATATAGAGGCGGTAATCTGCAAGTGCGTCGACAAATTAAATCCCATTGCCAGTTCACGGCACATCGACATCAAAGTATCGATTGAGGATTTCGTGGTCGAAGGTATTCGCAATCAGCTTGAAATTCTCTTCGAGAATATCATTTCAAATGCCATCGCTTATTCATACGATGGGGCATCGGTAGAGATCACATCGGTTATCGACAGGCAAAGCTTATCCACTGTGGTAACAGTCACCGATCATGGGATTGGAATCGGAGAAAAAGACTTGCCGCATATTTTTGATGAATATTTTTATACGCCCAGAGCCGTGCTCCACAATAGAACATCCAGCGGGATAGGATTGTCGATCGTAAAAACCGTTGCGGAAAATAACAAACTGCAAATCAAGATTTCCAGCGAACCCAACATAGGAACAGCCTTTTCCGTTGTCTTTCAGGGCGCGAAAAGCGCATCGGTTGCGGAAAAGAGTGTACAAAAACCTGGGAGTCCGGTTGCACATCCGGCAAACTCGCAGGCGGGATCGCTGGAGCCAACCGGTTAAAGGCGGACGTTCGTAGGGGCCTACTCGCTCATTCGCGGGGTAAATCGCCTGCTTGCCGTCACGACCTATCCGGACCAGGTTCGGTCAGTAATTTTTTTCTCGTAGTCTTAAGCTGCCCCCGCTGTATTTTGCTGTCGAGCCTCTTTGCTTGCGAACTACGAGTCGGTTTGGTCGGTTTACGTATCCGGGGTACCTTGGTTGCGCTATCGATAATCTCATATAGACGCCCCAGTGCCTCCTCGCGGTTTTTCTCCTGGCTACGGCACCGCTGCGCCTTGATAACGATAACGCCTTCCTTAGTAATGCGCTGGTCACTCAGTTTCAGCAACCGCTCTTTGTAAATCTCGGGCAGCGATGACATGCCGATATCAAAGCGCAGATGAATCGCGCTCGATACCTTGTTTACATTTTGCCCGCCAGATCCCTGCGCCCGAATCGCAGTTATCTCGATCTCGTTTTCAGGGATGATAATATCCATATAGAGTTTTCGCTACTTTCCGGTAATCCGCGGCAGGTGTAGGTTGGGTGAGGCGCGGACTCCCAGCCTATACCTGCTACGTGCTTGTATATGTTTGCAATTATGCCTCCATCCCATTTCTAGTAGGATGAGTGGAGGAAGCGCAACCCATCATTCGGCTCTGGAGTCTGGCTAGACTCTTTGCTTTGGATCTTCTCAGCACGGCCAAAACAGCCTCGGTGAAAACCCGAAATCCTGTGTCGCATCAGTGTGATCGAAACACAGATCGACATTCATGCGCACCGCCATTTCCGGTGTCATGTTCCGCTTGCCGGGCAGCAGCATGATGACACGTATCGCCCCACGAAACAGCCATGCGGGGATAATCAGAAAACGTGCAGGCTTGCCAAGTGAACTAAAAATTCTTTCAACCATCTGACGGTAACTTAATGTCTCGCCACCGCTCACGTTATAGGCCCTACAGAACGTAACCGGCTGATTAAGCGCCATGATGCACGCCTCCGCCAGATCATCGGCATGTACCGGTTGCCGTAATCCCGAGGCTTCCCCCAATAAGGGAAAAAAACCATAATACTGAATAAAGCGTGCGATCACCGCGATATTCTTATCGTGCACGCAATCGTAAACCAGCGTTGGGCGGAATATTGTCCAATTCATTTCCAAAGTGCTGCTTAGACGCGTAATCGCTTCTTCCGCCGCAACAAAGCGTGCGACCAACTGTTGTTCACCCGTATCGGCAGAACTAGCCTTGCTAAACAGGCTGGTTGAGCCAAAGCCGATTATCCGCTTGATCTGAAGCGAACTCAAAACCGGTAGCAACGGTGGCAGCAGCCAAAGGGGGGCGAGATGAATGAGCGCCTGCGCGTTGATCCTGGGTAATTGCTCCGGATGAGTCATATCTACGGGGTGCCAGAATACTTTCTTATCAGCTGCGCCTGGATTCTCACGGCAATTGCGGCTGATGGCATGCACTTCGTAACCTGCATTCACCAACCGGGGCAACAAGAAACGTCCAATGATACTGGTCGCCCCGGTGATAATAACTTTGGGAGGAGAGGCAAGATCAGACATTGAGCGCTAAACGTCAGGTTTGAGTTGAGAAAGCCAGTCCGCCTATAGTGGCCAGGAAGACAGAAAGTGCCGATTATTTTTACCCGGATCCGGCAATGCGGCGGGCGGAGTAATAGGTGGCCACAGCCGCAAAGCGCAACCATACCCCCAGCGCCACCAGCCACATCAAAACGCCGGGATACTGATGCCGGAAGAATTTGCGATAAAACCGCATCATCCCCTTGTGCTTGTGCCACTCCACAAAAATGGGGCGAGACCGGCTGCATACTCCCTTATGGTGCATAACCGGGGCATCCGGTACGAAAAGGATTTTCCACCCCTTCTGCCGAAAGCGCATGCACCAGTCAAAATCCTCACAATGCAGAAAATAACCCTCATCCCAAAGACCAACATCCTCGATTGCCTCCCGCCGCACCAGCATCAGCGCCCCGGAAATCGCCTCCACCTCGATCGGGCGATCCGGCAAGGCCTGCTTATGCAGATGAAAATCATAAAATACGCGGGGCCAAAATCTCGCAAAGCGGTATAACCCAAAGGCACGAACAAATGAACGCCAAGGGGTAGGAACCGCACGGCGCCCTCCCGCCTGCTCGGTGCCATCCTCATTGGTTAATAGCCCACCTACCATACCGGCTTCCGGGCTGCTCTCCAGCATTTGGACCATCCGCTGTAACGAATCGGCACGCAAAACGCAGTCCGGGTTCAGGAATAGCACATAAGCGCCTGCAGCCCGGGCGATACCGATATTGCAGGCCGCGGCAAAACCGAAATTGGTTGTGTTGCGAATGATCTTGAGTTTCGGTTCTTCAGGAAAACGTTCCGTGCAAAGCTCAAGACTCAAATCTGTGGAGGCATTGTCCACTACCAGTACTTCACTCACCTGTGCCAATGCTGAATCGATACATGCTGTCAGGAATTGCCCGGCATTGTAATTTACGATGACGACGGAGACTGAGGACTTATCTGAGTGAGTACCTACCTCAATAACCATTGGCATCTTTCATCTGTCGACTTCGCTTTCCAGTCCATCAAGGAAGCGAACATGGAACCGATAGTCGTCAAGTGGCCTGACTGCCGTCACCCGCCAAGGCATCGTTGGTTGTATGGGCGGGATTACGGAAGAGGCGGTATCTTCGGCTGATTGCGTGTGCATAATTCCCAATCCTCCATAAGTCCCTCGCGGTGCTCCTGCGTCCATTCAAGCACTAGTACGAGCGCTCGCCGTGACATTTTTTTTCCAGCACCCTCAGGGTGCGTATGTCGATCAATACTTCATCCTGCGCATAGTTCGCGTGAAAATGCAGTGGCGCATGATCGTCCCAAAATATCTGAATTATAATCCCATAAACATTCAAAGAGTTGTCGAGAAACTCATTGTAAATCAACAAAGGATATTCAGGCCTTTTTTAGTGGTTTTGTGGGACAGTAGTGAGTCTGACCCCATTGATCCCCATTGATCCCCATTGATCCCCATTGATTCTCGGACCCCATTGATCCTCACATTGATCCTCAATGAGCTTTGGAGGGGATATGGATTCGGGGAAAACGATTGAACTTGCTGGACTGATGAATCTAATTGAAGATTGGGAGCAGTGCCCGGCTGAAATTCATGGATGCCAAGTCGACACCCGTCCCGATTGTAGGTAAGATTAAGGCTTTCGTTTGGGGATGAGAAGATGCCTGATCTTGCTTGGAACGGCGCGTTCTGGAATGGCCTTTACGATTGGAATACCGGCGGCGAGGAGTGGTCAAAATACTGGGGCGGAAGCGAAGCGCAATGGTTCGGTTCGATCTATCCTAGGCTGCATCGATTCTTGCCTGCCAAGAGTGTCTTGGAGATCGCTCCCGGCTTCGGCCGTTGGACCAAGTTTCTGATCCCCGCCAGTTCCAGTTATATCGGCGTCGATCTTTCCCAGGAATGTATCGATGCTTGCGGTCGCATTTTCACGGAAGGCAGCATCTCCACACCCGTTTCGTTCATGAAAAACGATGGCCTGTCGCTGACCAACGTGCAAGAGGCAAGTTGCGACATAATATTCTCGTTCGATTCCCTCGTGCATTGCGATATGGAGATCATCCAGTCCTATATCCCCGAGATTCTGCGTGTGTTGAAACCCGGTGGTGTTGCGTTTATCCACCACTCCAATCTGCTTGCCTTTGGTAATTCTATCGGCCAGCCCCACGCTCGCAGCTTGACGGTATCGGCCGATACCGTCGCAAGTTCCATCGAAGGCGCGGGTGGTTCTACCCTGATCCAGGAGGTCATCAATTGGGGCGGTGAGCATATGCACGACTGTCTGACGCTATTCGGCAGATATCGCGTCGGGACGGAACTGGTCCGCATTGAGAATCCCCAATTTATGGTGGAAGCCTTAAGCATCCGAGATTTTCAGGCGCCGTGGTCGCGTCAGGCTAGTCGCTCCTAACTCCCCCAAACATCTGACCAAAGTCTGGCGTGTACTTGTCTGTTGCTTTTTCGTGTCTACGGCATAGGCCAGCCGCCGCACCGTTTCAGTCAGGCGCAATATCTCATCAGCCTTCTCCTTCAATTCCCTTCGAGAACTTATGCGCGGCAACTCCTGGACGATCGATTCTATCTTGGATAGGTTGACGGCGAGGAAGTTTATGGTGGAGCCGGGCATCTATAGCTTTCCTTGCCGGCTGATGACCTTCTTTATAAGTTTGTATAGCAGCACCACCACCATCCCGATAGTGAACGTAGGGCTCTCGTACGCCTCGCCAGCCGCATTCACGATGTAATTACCTTTCTTATACATTGCGGTAAATGCAAACCGGATCAACTCTCCGCTCTCGGCATCCGCCACCAATGTCCTGGCAGCCTGTAGCGTCTCGTGAGAACTCGATCCGGGATGAGCTTAAATGGTGTCTCCATCTTGTTCTTTCATTTTATCCGTTGCTTCGTCGTCCGGAAATAAGTCGCCCCTTCTTATTGTTTCTCCGGCCACTCCGTAACCTGATTTGCACCCGATGGGGTGGATCAATGGGGTCAGACCCGCTACTGTCCCACAATTTATCATTACCATAAAGCTCCCTGGACGGGTTGATGATCACCCGGCGGCGGTTCAGTCTTGATCAGCCTAATCAGGTCCCGTTTTGCAAACAGGTTAAGTGCGAGCAACCTCAGGATTTGTTGCTGAGATATTGCAACTTGATGACTGAGTTTGATGAATGCCAACAGCAAATAGACGCACATGGTAATCCAGATTTGGGTCATCAAGGCATTTTTACTGATGCCCAAAAACGATTTGATCTTGAGGTTTTGCTTGATCATTTAAAGAACAACTCCACTTGCCAGCGCTGCTTATAAATGGCAGCAATGGTTTGCGCGGACAGCTTGAAATGGTTGGTGATAAAGATATATTCCCGTTGTGTTTGCGCATCCTGGTAGACCACTTGGCGCACGCTGGGCAGCGCCTTCTGGCGCGAGAGTGCGAATTGAAGCGAATGACTGCATCACTGATGACGCTCGAATGAACAGGAACGGCACACCGTTCAATAACTTCATAAGTGGCGTTGCCCCGTTGTCGGGTGACGTAAAAGATCCCCTGCCCGGTCAGTAACTTGTAAGCAGTTGCAAGAAGACTGTATTACAATGCGCCATGGCTTGGATTCCTTTGTTTTTCAAAGGGTTGTCGATAAACTCATTGTAAATCAACAAAGGATATTCAAGCCTTTTTTAGCGGTTTTGTGGGACAGTAGTGAGCCAGACCCGTCTGTTCAAGCGTCAAAATGGATTAATCACGTCAACGCCGGTAGACGAAACTTAAACCAAACAGCCTCCATGAAACCCAGGGCGATTCAGTAACCGGAACTTTATCCGGATCGACCAAGCATGTAAGTGTTCAAACGGGTGACCTATTGGCGGCAATTCCTAAGCATGAAGATATGTTTTATACTTGTAAAATAGAAAAAACCCCTTCCGATTCCGGTATTCGTCCTCTGTTTCCCTACCAGCAGGCGCTGATAGATAAAATTGCTCGGTCATGAAAATGTGGTTGGTCAGGGCGACTTTGAAAGTATGTTTTTGACTTTTCTACACAACGCATTCCTGCCTCACTGCAGCATTAAAAAAAGGAAACTATATGCAAAAAAATCTTGTATCTCGAACCTCTAATGTTGAATCAGATCTAACCCAAGACACAGATTACGACCGCTTGGTTAAAGAAGAAATTGAGGAATATTCCAACATTGAGATCACCGAAGATTTAAGAGAAGGAGGCATTCACGCTCACGACTCCTGGGCATACTGGTTCCAGTTTCTTGCCCGTAAGTGGGGGACATTCTTAAAACAGGAAATCGTCGAATTTTGCGAATCACGCCATAACCCACGAATTCTCAGTTTAGGATGCGGATATGGTGGGGTAGAGTTAAGCATCGCTGATTCTCTGAAGCGCCCCTTCGAAATGCTGGGTCTCGATTTAAATGAAAGCATCTTGGAATCTCCACGTGCGGTAGCACTAAGAAAAAATCTGCCTATCCGCTTCCAGGTAATGGATATAAACTTTCTCGCAATAGCGGAGGGGGAGTTTGATGTTGTTATGGCGCACGCATCACTTCATCATTTATTAAATCTTGAACATGTCTTCCAGCAGATTCAGAAAGGACTAAAGGATGACGGCGTTTTAGTCGTTCAAGACATCATTGGAAAAACACAGGTTTTATTCTGGAAAGAAAACGTTGAATTTACTCAAGAATTGGTTCGCTCCTTACCTTCTCGCCTCACTAAAGGTGTGACTATTCCCCCATACGTTGAACCAGAATTACAGATTGGTATGGAGGGGATAAGACAGGAAGAAATTGAAGAGCAAATAGATCTTCTCTTTAAACCTGTTCGCACTTTTCACTATGGATCTTTTATGCGTCTGATCTGTACACATCCGGTGCTTGGAAAACGACTAAACCCCGATGACGAACAAGACCGTGAAATTTTGGATCATCTATGCCGCTTGGATTTGAAGCAAATTGAAGACGGAATCCTTCGCCCAACCGAGGTTTTAGGGGTTTATAGTAAGCGTTAAATTAAGGGATATTTGAAGATAATCGTCGAATAGCATTTTGCCTCCAGAAAATTTGTGATAAGGCATGGAACATGCTTTATACATCATCGATTAATTGTAGATAGCAAGATAGGTTAAAAATTGCCGCCATTCTATTCTTGGCGGATGCTGAGCTGCTCAAGAAAGGCTTGGTATTCCAAGCTGGCATACTGAATAGCTGCGATCCCAATGCAACAACAGGCCGAGAGAGGTAGCTTACGTTGCTCCATTCCCGGAGCGTGCATCTTTATTGTGTGCCTGCATCTTTTCTTTCAATAGACGACTACTAGCAAGGATCAGATCCGTATATTCATGGTTTTGAATGCCCCATAGGGTAGATTCTTGAGATTCTTTGTGTCCAACCAGAAAGGGAGTAGTAGTCAATACCTTTATAGCCCCATAATTTTCAAGATAGCGATCGATAGTGTTGGTTGTTACGTCATGGTTGGTCTCATCCCATTGCGCAATAGTATCGAACACACGTTGATTGTAGACGTTAAAAACCGTACTGATTAACTTATCAATAGTGGCAAAGTGATGGCCCTGGTAGATGTGTGTTTCCAGGATACGCACATTCTTATTGAGGTCGGCCATTAGTCCCGAGAAAATATCCCAATCTATGTTCTCTTCGTTCAAGTAATTCCGTATGTCTTGCCACCGCGCGGCAAAATCGGGTGGAAATTCGACATCATCTTCGCAGATGGTTACTTGCGGCAAGCGCTGTTGGCGTGCCAGCATGATCATCAACTTATAACTCATTGCGCAGCCCAGCCAACTTTGAGTGTGCCTCAACCCTGGGAAACACGAAAAACCAAAATAATTGTCTTTGTTGAATTCGGCTGTACGTTCAGCATATTCTGGCAAGGTAAGGCAAATTTGGTCACTGGGCAATTTGCTTTTGTGTCCAATCTGGCTCCAGAAATCTTCAAACGTAATGTTGTCTGTTGCCAAGAGGAATCTATAAAAGAAATAATCGAATCGATTGAATTGCTCTTGGAGCAAGAGGCGATTCTCAGAAATACGCTGTTGACGCAGGCT
The DNA here is from genome assembly GCF_900101945.1 of Nitrosospira sp. Nsp13. Taxonomy (NCBI): domain Bacteria; kingdom Pseudomonadati; phylum Pseudomonadota; class Betaproteobacteria; order Nitrosomonadales; family Nitrosomonadaceae; genus Nitrosospira; species Nitrosospira sp. Nsp13. Next base: position 35,409 of record NZ_FMVD01000011.1, read on the forward strand.
ATCATTGTCTAGCCAATAGCGCACGCGCTCAACCATGCTAGATACATCATCAACATCCACAAAATCAATTAGTTTTGTAAGGTTGCTATGTTGATCCATGTCACTTGAGCGTTCTGAGATGACGAGCTTATGTAAGGACAGACATTCCCAAATTCGAGTGGTTTCTAATAATGCGCCGGCATAATAATGAATGTTTACAACGACGCGCGCGTTTGCCAAGGCAGTATGAAGCGCTACACCGAAGAGGTTATTAATTATTTTTATGCGGCAATGCCTTTCAAGCTCGTGCAGGAACTTTTGTCTCCGTTCATTGTTTGCGTCACCATAAAAAATCACATCGTAGTTTTCTTCGGTAGGATTTAGTTCGGGCTCATAATCAGCAACGTGATCTATCGGAAGATAATAAAGCTGACGCAGGCTCAAGCCTTTAAGCTTGAGAAAGTTGATATTAACGGTAGAGTAGTCGAGAACAGCAAGCGAGTTTTCTAACATGCGCAGATATTCGTCAGTAAACCAGCGTGAACTAACCGACTGTTCCATCTGTAGGGTGATGTAAAAGCGCGGTAGTTGTATAAACATATGGGGACAAATGACAAAGTGAGTATCATCACTGAAACCTTGAATAGGGCGCTCATGAATGATTTGTGACTTGATGCCGACTCGAGACAAGGCTATTGAGATGGCTTGGGCGACGTAAAGACAATGTGGGGTAGTCAGGATGACCGTGGATTGCCCTGAGCTCGATCGCAAGAGAAGTTTGCGTCTGACGGCGGTCGACATGGGTGCTTGGCGCGGCCCACCCCGTATAATGAACTCGATTGCGTGGCGGAATGTTTCTATTATGCCTAATTCTCGCGCGTATAGGATATATCCGCGTAGCGCCTCAGGCTGTTCTTGAAAATACTTTACCGTCGCACTCATACGAGAGAATTTAGTTCGTATGTTTTGTGCCCGAACGCTCAAAATGCGTAGGAGTTTAGTGGTTCGCCACGAAATGGCTAGCATATTACGATAAGCAATAATTAATATCCCAATTGGATTATTTAAATGTTTCTTTTTTTCATAATCCCTTTTACCTTGCAGGCCTTGAATGCTGCCCAGTAAGCTCGATAGAGCAGATTGCGATTTTCATCATCCAGATCGAAGCCAGCAGCCAGTTTTAGATTGACCATTGAATCGAGACTACGGGCGGATCTGATGATTGCTTCATAGTGTTTATCGATCATCGCCCAGTTCTGCTCCGAATCTATCGTTTCTGTCCATTGCTGGATTTCAGGTTCAGGATGAATCTGGCTGAAAACATGGTTGGATGCGCCTTGGCGCTCCAGCCGGTTGCAGAAGGCATCGAAATCTATTTTTCTAATCATATAGGAGATTGCGTTTTTATTGAAAATAACTCGCAAGCCTTGCTTGGATAGCCGATAACCCAGTTCGATATCCTCGCAGCCGAATCGAAAAACAGGATTGAACGTTCCGAACTCCAGTAATAGCGAGCGCTTGCAGGAAGAGCGTCCACCCCAGAAGTAGGTATAATCCAGAATATCGCCGTGCTTTAGCGATGAATAGGAAAATAAAAAATGACCTATCTCGGTCACAAAATGCATGAGGGAGTTTCCGCTAATTTCCGGGCTCAGTGCTGTATATCCGAGTACCGCATAGTTCGGGGCAGGAAACTCTTTATGTGTTTTTACGTGTTCCTCCAGCAAGGTTTCCTTTGCAATATCGTCGTCATCCAGAAAAAGCACAATGTCACCGCGGCACGCAAACAGACCGTGATTTTTGGCACTAGCTAGTCCAGCATTGCGTTGATAGGTATAGCGAAGCGGGAGTCTTGAAGTATAGGCAGCTACGACTGCCTCGGTATCGTCGACAGACCCATCATTTATTATAACAACCTCGAAATTGTGCGCAGATAATGTTTGTTTGCACAAGCTGTCAAGTACCTTATCCAACAAGAATGCGCGATTGTAGGTACAAATTACCGCGCTAAGGATCGGCTTTACTGAGTCGTAAGCCATGATTGGTAACTCATCAGACATAGGATTCCAATATAAAAAACGCGTCTTCTCTTGATAAATGTGGTCGCTCGGCGAGATACTTGTTCATAGCGTTTTTACTGGCCTCATAGTCGTAATACGCCACGGGTTTACGCAAGTTGTGAGTAACTGGTACAGCATCGACGATGCCCATTTTAAGGCCGTACCTCTCTGCCAGAACGGGCCACACAAAATCATTACCCCAACCCATAGGACTTGTCTCGTCAAATGGTAAAAAGTAATCGAATGTACTGCGATGTAGTGAGAACAGAGGTCCAATTTCGATGAAGCGTGTCCGGCGGGCGTCGATGCCATCCAATTGTTCAACGAACCAATGATCAATATAACTATTATGTGTTCGAGCAGGCTGAGCAATGGCGAAACCGTGGTGTGATACCAATGCAAGATAGTTGTCCAGGAAGCCAGTGGGTAAATGAATGTCATCATCACTTACTACAAGGTACTCAAAGTCGTGTAGCTCAACTGTCTTCAGTAGCTGATTTAGCAATAAAAACTTTGGCGAAGGTGTATTGGTAACTCGTATTGTGAAGTGCGCTGTATCTGAGTCAGGTTGGCCTTGACCCAATGCAACCCATCGCTGTTCCACCTTCCAATTGCTGCTATCTGCAAGTTCCCGAGTAATCTGGGAGGCAAGATTCTCCTTGTCCACAAGATATACTCCAACCACCAGTATCTTGCTTGCCGTCTGTTTTTGTAGATCGTTGCCCATGTAGTGGTTCCTTTAGTTTGGGTGGAGCATTGATCAAAGTGAACTCACCGCACAGGCGGTAATTGCGACCCCATCCTCTTGGCATTCAGTTAGACTGTATTCATTTTGTGTCCGAGTAAAAATCCTGGCCATTCGTTTCTGGGTTGCAGCGAGTGAATAATTGGCTGCCAGATAGGCAAGCGACTCTGCGGAAAGGTTGCGCCACAAAGGTTCATTACTATAAAGCTGAACCACTGCGTCGGCAAAATCTTGAGGATTGGTTGCAATCAAAACATGCTTTCCATGATGAAGACCCATACCTTCTGCTCCAATCTGTGTGGTGATTACCGGCAGTCCATGCGACATGCTTTGACCCACCTTGCCTTTCATGCCTGCACCAAAACGCAATGGTGCTACAAATATACGACAAGACTCAAAGTAAGGTACTACGTCCGCCACAAATCCCAAAGGTTCTACATTGGCCGAATGTAATGATTTTATCGACATCGGCATATTGCTTCCGATAATATAAAAAACTAAGTCAGGGATCTTTTCAATGATCCGTGGCAGGATATCTTTAACAAAGTATATAACTGCATCTTCGTTGGGTTTATGCCAGAAGCCCCCAATGAAGAGTAGGTCCTTGCGTTGATCGAAAGACGTTCTCGGGGGGCAAGGTTCGTGAATGTTTGGCAATACGGTAACTTTCGCGTCTGGTTGCTCAATGAGGAGGCGATTTTTTTCTTCATCAGTGATCGCGAGTACTAGATCCGCGCAGGCAGTATTGAAAAGTTCCAAACGTCGAAAGTGTGCTATGACATCAAGCAGAGCACGATCACCCGATATTTGCATCTCACGCTCAAATCTGACCCAATGAAGATCGACGGTATCATAAATGATGGTGGCATATAACGCATACGCTCTGACATAGGGCAGGTATTGAAAAGCTACTTCTGGTCGGGACAGTAATACAAAATGATATTTTCCCCCTATGGTCGCTAGGTGACTGCGAGCTGCATCGAATCCGTGAAGAACATCGATACTTTGTCTTTCCAGTACCTCCTGGTAATGGGGCAAGCGTTCCTCCGAATCGGAGATAAAAGTGATGCGGAATCCCATCTCCCGTAGCAAGCGAATGATTGCTGACATGCGTACAGATCCGGAATCCTGGTCGGGAGTAGGTGTACGGAGATCAACCACCAATACCCAAGGATCATTGGGGTCGAATTGCTTGGCACTTGCCGCTATCATAGGCAGAGTTTCCCGGTTTGCGTCAAGTTGAAAGGTGTTTTCGTTGGCGATGCCAGGATTATCAGACTGATTAGAATTGTCAGATTGATTGAAGGTGCCGGACTGATGTAGATAGATTTCCTTAAGTCGTTGCTTGACAGTTAAAGGTAATGGAAAGTTTTTATATACACGACGCAACAGGTTATTGAACCCAGCGGAGCGGATGATTCCCGCCAGTGCTCCTTGTTTCGCGTGTATGCCCAGCGTTATCAATATTGATTTGGTTGCTCGGATGGGACTGGTCAAGCGCCAGGAAGTAGAAGCATGAATCTCCACAATCTGATCCTCAAACTGATACTGCAACCTGGCGATACGATTGTTACATTCGATCACGGTCTGATTAAGGCTAGCGATTTGCTTATCTCGCTCACCTAAGACTTGGTTAAGATATGCGACTCGTCTATCGCACTGGGTCACGAAGGATGATGTCGGCATTTGCCCTGATTGAGAATTTGAAAGGTCTTGTGATGTATGTTCCGATATCTCTCGCTGTATGGTGGATTCTGGCTCGAACTCTAACTTGGCGATGCAGTTGTTATATTCGATAACGGTCTGATTGAGATTGACGATCTGTTCATTTTGCTGAGCTATGACTTGGCTTAACCCGGCAATGCTATTGCTATGATTGATCAAGATCTGATTGAGGTTGACGATCTGTTCATTTCGTTCAGCTATGATCTGACTAAGGTTTAGGACTCGCTTATCGTGCTTGGCTATGGAAAAAGCTGGCAGCATTTGTTCTGACCAAGAATATAGAAGCCCTTGCGATGTGCGTCCGCTTACCTGTCGCTGAATATCAGACTCCAGCTTGATAAAGCGTAAAAAATTATCGTCCGAAAGCAAATAACCTGCCGAATACAAAGCTGATTTAATAAACTCGCGCCGCGAATAGGTATGTCCCGTTGAGTTTCTGCCAAAGCACGCGACAGACTCAATTGCCAACAACAAAGTACGAAACAAGAGCCACCCAAGTTCGATATCACCATTTAGCGCCCATTCGGTGTCTATGACGAAAGGTTGTCCACTATAGCTGACAATAATATTCTGCGGAACCATGTCAAAAAAATCACCTGGAAGCTTGTCAGTTAGTTGTAACGAGACAATTGAATCTGCTTTCTCGCCAGTAACCAGAGAGAGCAAATTTATATAACGTCGAATGAAAGCTCCTACCTCTTCAATAGACCAATCTTCACGCGTAACTATTTTTATGAACTCCAGAGACAGGGGTATGCCCTCTGCATAAACAGCCCGCTCTGGGCACTCAAACTTGATAATCTGATCTGGCTTATCATTGGAATGGTTACCACCCAACAGATGATAGTTAACCCCCATCACGTGCTCGTCAAAATACTCGAATACTATTTCTTTACAATACTGGGGAATCCTGTCTGTACTATAGTGATATCCTAGGATCCCAGGCTTAATGACTTGTTGCTGCAATGATGATGCAACAATCAAGAAAGAATTGGCCATGTCCAAAGCTAATCCATTGTTGAACACTTCAGGCCAGGCCAGCTCTAGTAAAAAGTTCGTGCTCGATGGAAGCTGAGGATCACGTCTTACGCTTTGCCATGCTAACGCAGCACCATCAAATCTTTTGTTAGAAAGCCCTTCCTGGGTCAAAATGGAAACGGGTAGTTTGTAATCCGGGAACGGTGCCAGGAACTCGGCATTAGCGAACCCCGCTTCAGCCAATAGTTCAGCGATTGTTGCTCGACCAAAAGTTTGTGGTTGATCTGTTTTGTAACGGCCTTCAATACCATACATGGGTTGCCCCAAATGGTCTTCTGGTGCCCCTGCAAAGTATTTCAGTCCTAATTGGTTTTCGATAGCGATTATCAATTTGCCCTCGGGTTTAAGCAAAGACCGAACGCGTTGGAGCATTGCAAGTGCGGGACTCTCGCTAGTCGTAAAGAGATTGGCGTATTCGAGGACCCCGATGAGAGTGATCACGTCAAACCGGCGGTCACATTGGAATTGATCGAATTTTTCCGTCAGCACCGTTACATTTTTGAGATCTCGCGTTCTGGAGCGAGTGATCGTTGCACGGCGGGGGCTTCCCTCGAGTGCTAAAATGTTTGCACCACATTCACCCAGGTAACGAGTGATTGCGCCACAACCAGAACCGATCTCAAGAATATCGCCAGTGAACGATGCCGCAAATGGACGCAGGATGTTGGCACGCGTGCCAGATAGGTGATAGAGCGTTGGCCAGTCAGTACAGTGTTGACGCAGTTCTGTTGAAAGGACGGTAATGTCAGAAGCCTGATTGATGATACTGGCTATACGTAGCTCAGTCTCCTCCCCATCGCTGTAGCTGATGCCGGGATATTCAGAACGAAGCCAGATCTTCAATTTCGTATCAAAAATGTAGCCTGACGCTTGTAGATAATTTACCTGAAAACTCATATAGACTTTTAATGTAGATTCAACTTTGTAACCCAATTCCGCTAACTCTTTCTACTACAAACTCACTCATGAAATATGTTGAATGCCACGATATAAGCTTGTACGGATCCCAACCATCAACGAAACCAGCTTGCCCAAACGCGTCATATTGTTTATGCCAGCCAAAAGCCTTCTGTTCAGCCGCCATACGAGGAAGACGGTCTTTAAAAACTTTGTTATTTGCTTGTAAAGCATTTCGCAATGGATAGTGTTTCATCAAGAACTTGAGAGGAAAAATACTTCTCTCTTGAAATATCGCTTGATGCCCACCACTGCTGGCCAGATCGACCTTAGTGTTATTCTTCCATGCTTTTATTTGTTCAAAATGTCCAGGCCTTCTACCAAATTCAAAATGATTCAAATTATTCTGATAGCTATTAGATATCTGGGGTTGACGCGTCAAAAAACGGAAATCAATGACTGTAAAGTCAACAGCGCTATATCCGAGACTATTCACCCAGGCAAATGCATCTCTTAATGAGATCCCATACCATGGGCTGCAGCGTATTTCATCGGCATCATGGTGCATCACCCAATCAACATCAAGTTTTGCTGCATATTCCGCAGTTTTTTCCAGCTGTAGTTTCCATTTATAATCACCACTGCTTTTATCCGGAAATCTTTCCGCGTGACGCACCTTACCTGAGGTCACTAACGTATTTACAAGATCCCAGGACCCATCAGTAGACCAATTATCAAATACATGGATCTCAATGCCTTGTGAGACTAAATGCTCAACCACTTCGGGCAAAATATCAAACTCATTGAAGGTGTGAATTACCGCTGCGATACGAAAGTTTTGTGCGCTAGAAACTGGCTTAGCCGCATGTATGCCCGATACTGTCAAAATGGTCGATTTTACTTCATGAATGTCTGTATTGATTGTATGGCCGTATAAAGGAACATCTTCGAATCCCGAATCACGCATAAATCTCACAAACTCTGAAGCGTTCCACTCCATTGTATGGGCGGGATTTGCTGGTGGTCCGTTATCCAGCCAGCCACGTGCTCGGTCCCGATCGGGTGTTGAGATCAAAACATACGGAACTAACTTGGACAGACTGGCAAGAGCTCTCATTAGTCGATCCGGTTTCTTTAGATGTTCTATCACGTCAGAACATATGACAATTGATTTGTTGAGCACTTCGTCTGGAATTATTGGGAGTCCATTCTCAAGATCGAATTCTATAAATTGAGCGTAAGGTATTGACTGTCTGGCAAGATTAAGCGCAGGAGCATAGTCCACGCATATAATTTTATACTCTTCGCTAAATATCTTGAGCTTTTCCCCGGAACCACAACCGATATCAATAATTGATTTTGCTCCACTCCTTTGTGCTAAAAAACAAGCCAAACGGTAAACATGTGGCTGATATATCAGGTGACTTGGTAAATCCAGGTAGTGATCATGATTCTGACGGATTTGATACGTACGAGGTAAAAAGTAGTCCATATTCGATATCCTATCTCGTGTGCATTTCTATTATGGCGTTGTCAATCGCAACATACCCGCCTTGAACATGCAATATATCCTCAGCCCGAACACGAAACGGGAACAGATCATAAACGTGGCATAGCACAATGCTGGAATTTGGTACGCCGTCATCAATGCCTATTGTTATCAAATATTCACCAGGGCGGAGTGGAGGCATTGTAAATCTACAATTAAACAGCAATATTTTTCCAGGCGCTATCTCATCCAAGTCAGACCAAATCACGAAGCTATTGAAATGAATCACCGGTTCATTCAAATTATTAAAAATACCTAACCCCAATAAGGGGGATGTTACAAATTCTGAAAATTCGGCTTCCAATTCTACGGTTACGATACTTGACTGGCTTTCTATATCTGTTAATCCGAACTGTTCATCAAAAGCGACGCGAAAACGACCGAGCTTAACCATTCCAGGATTTTTTATGTTTTTGCAGTTACTCAATGACAACCAATTTTTTTTGCTATTATTAAGCTCCTCATCCTGGAATTGCGCCTCCTGTTCTTCCGCATATTTATTTTGTTGAGTTATATCATTAGTTGTAGGCAACCCATGGACCATTAGATTTGTATAGGCGCGCGTTATAGAGGCGGGTTTTCCTTGCGCCTTAATATATCCTGCTTCAAGCCATATGGTGGATTCACAGAAGGCATCAATTTGCCCCAAACTATGTGTAACAAAGAGAACTGAACAACCGTTTTCTCTCAACTCGTCAAATCTTCTAAAACACTTATTCTGAAAACGTATATCACCCACAGATAGCGCCTCATCCACGATAAGAATGTCCGGATCGACCTGCGCCTGCACGGCAAAAGCAAGACGCACCGACATGCCACTAGAGTATGTCTTGGTGGGTTGATCCATGAACTGTCCAATATCGGCAAAGGAGGCAATAGCATCAAAACGCTCGTCAATTTCTTCCTTACTTAGTCCAAGTACGGTCCCGTTCATGTAAACATTCTCGCGCCCGGTGAATTCTGGATTGAAGCCAGAGCCCAGTTCCAGCAAGGCTGCTATACGGCCTTTGGTATCTATATTCCCGCTAGTAGGCGCCAGCGTGCCACAGATGATTTGCAGTAGGGTGGATTTACCTGAGCCATTGCGTCCGATAATACCTACGGTTTCGCCCTTCTTGACCTCAAATGAAACATCCTTGAGCGCCCAGAATTCACGGTGGTATTGTTTGGGCGGCTGACCAATGAGTCTTTGCAGCCGCGGATAAAACGATTGCTTTAGTCGGTCATGTGGTTTGTCATAAATCTGGTAGCACTTGGAAAGATTTTGGACGCGAATGGCGATTACGCTACCGTTCGTTATTGTACTTTCATCTTCATAGCGTTTTTCCTCCTGCTCCTCTTTTTCAAGAGGCAGTGAAATAGCAGCGGATTCTGCAATATTTTTAGTTTCAGAGAACATCGGCAAATCCTTTGCGTGTTTTCTGGAACCAGGCAAAACCCGCACAGGCGATTAGCACTCCTGCTGCCATCATGATGCTCCATTGTCCAATATCCGGCAGTTGCCCAAAGACTAGTACCTTTCGCCCTTCTTCGATGATAAAAGCGAGTGGGTTGAGTTGTAGCCAAACCTGATATTTGACCGGCAAGATACTTAAAGGATAGAACACGGGGGAAATAAACAGCAATACCGTGGTAAACATTCCGGTCGTTTGTCCGACATCACGCACAAATACGCCAAAAGCGGCAAGAAACCATGCAAAGCCCATCGCCGTAAAAACTAGCGGAAGCAGAACAAAAGGGAAAAGAATCGCCGTCCAAGGAATCTGGTGACTCAGGATAAACTGCGCGATGAGCAGCACGCCTATACTGATGGTAGTGTGGAATAGCGCCGAACCAAAAGCAACCCAGGGAAGTATTTCAAGAGGGAAAATCACCTTCTTTACGTAATTGACGTTAGAGAGAATCAATGCCGGGGCGCGGTTAACACACTCGGCAAACAGCCCATGCACGATCATACCGACGAAGAGAATAATAGCGAAATCAGTTTTACTTTCTTCCCCGCCCACACCCCAACGTGCTTTGAATACAACAGAAAACACAAAGGTATAGATCACGAGCATGAGCAGAGGGTTAAAGAATGACCATGCGATGCCCATGATGGAGCCGCGATAGCGTCCGATGACCTCGCGTTTAACTAAAGCGGTGATCAGGCCTCGATTACGCCAGAGGCTGGCCGTCATTTCGCGCGGTGATATGGAAAACTTTTGCATGCGATTAACAGAGAAAGATTCTGTTTGATAACGGGACCGTCAGGTAAGCCACGAGTCTCATAATCTTCGGTCCATTCTGTTTCGCTTCCCATGCGATAACAATTGATCTGCGACATAAGTGGGAGGAGGCCTCGAAACCTTGCTGATAGAATGCCCACAGCTTGCCCCATAAGGTGTTCAGGATAAAAAGAATCAATCCCGGAATAAATAGTGAGAAAGCTGAGCGGTCCTGCGAGCCGACATTAGCGGGTTTTCTCGAATGGATGCTATCCATGAGTGCTCTGCCAGGCAATGGCAGAAGGGTTGGGCGCCTCAACTCAGATAATCCATTAATCGACTCTCCGAGCCTACCCGAGTGTTGGCGGTCAGTTGCGGCCATTTTCGCCGCTGGCTCGACGTCCATAGATCAAGCTATGGACTTCTCCCAGCCGGCAAAACTGTCTCGCAACCTGCCTCGCCATTATCTCGCGTCCTAATGGATTATCTGGGTTCAAAGAACATTATATTTCTATACGGTTTTCAATGGATGGGTGGAGGGAGGCGTAATCCATCATTGGAAATTTTCATGCCTCGCCCAACCGCAAACTCGCCAGCACCGGTCATGGTTGATTGTGTTGTGTGTGGTTTGATGGGTTATGCTGCTTTACCCATTCTACGTAAACGCTGGAGTGCAAACTTGTTAGGGCTGGATTTCGGGTCAAGCTCCGGATGATGAAATTCATCATCTGGGCATATGCCAGCAGTTGCTATTTCTGTCACATTGTGTGGCACATCATAACATAAACTTAAATTCGGCAATTGACCGCTCATTTTTAGCTCAGCGCTAGGATCAGCGTGCTTTCGCTTAGGGCGCATTCGTTTCCCCTTGATGGTTATTTCGGATAAATCGTCTTCTATCTGCTTGGATGCCATTTCTTGGTAATTTTTAAAATCTTTTTGTTAAGTATTGCATTTCCCTTAGAAGTGAATATAATTACGAATCATTCTCATTAATAATCGCTGAAGGAGCACTATATGGAAAAGTCAAGCGTAGTTCCGGAAGTGGATGTTAATAAAAGAAATTTTGTTATGCTGGAGCAGAACGAGCGGATTTACAGCGATACCTTGTTTCAGCATGGCGATGAAGTGTTTATTCAACATCAGGGCGAGCAATACCGTTTGCGCCGCACACGTAACGGCAAACTGATTTTAACTAAATAGTAGACTTGGGTCGCTTATCATGTATATTTGTGTCTGCAAAGGTGTAACCGATAGCGCAATCCGTGAGGCTGTCCACAACGGCGCTGACCGGATGCGGGATTTGAAAACCTGTCTGGGTGTAAGCGGGCAATGCGGGATATGTGCCTGCCACGCGAAAGAGGTGTTGGAACAAACACTGATGCAGAAAACGCTGGCGCAATACCAGCCCACATAAACCCACTCGCCTATGCGAGATCTCGCCTGAGGAGGCAAACATGAAAAGCAACGCGGATATTATTCAGTGGCTAAACCGCCAACTGCAGCATGAGTTGACGGCCATCAATCAGTACTTCCTCCATGCCCGCATGTATAAAAGCTGGGGCTTTAGCAGCCTGGGCAAGCATGAATACGAAGAATCCATCGAGGAAATGAAACACGCCGACGCATTGATCGAGCGGATCCTGTTTCTGGAAGGGCTCCCTAATCTGCAGGAACTCGGCAAGCTCATGATTGGTGAAAAGGCGGAAGAATGCGTGGCTTGCGACCTCAAGCTTGAGGTAATTTCCCGCGAGACTCTAATCGCCGCCATTGCCGCGTGTGAAGCCGCCAAGGATTATGTGTCGCGGGAGATTTTCGAGGACATTCTGGTAGATACCGAAGAGCATATCGACTGGCTGGAGACGCAGTTGGATGTGTTGCAGAAAGTGGGTATCCAGAACTGGCTGCAAAGCCAGATGTAAATTTATCCGTTGCCGCCCGGTTCTCCTGAATCCGGCGGCATTTTGCCAGCCAGCCCATTCTGGGCAAGCCAGCTTTTTTTATCCGACTTGCCAGGGAATACGGGCTGTGAGGCAGTTTGAAATTTTTTTCTCAGGCGTTACCGCTCCCTTCCCGATCGCAGTCGCATCTCTCGCCGACGGAATTCCGCTCGCTTGTCTTCATGGCATGAAAGACATGCCCATTCATCCGCTACCTGAGTTGCTACGTGACGCTGTTAATACGGTCCGGCGCGGGGTTTTGATGGGTTACGCTACGCTTTACCCATCCTACGTAAGCTGTTGCAGGTGTCAGGTTGCAAATAGTTCATAGGCATATTGATTTGGGTCGTTGTGTTCGTCCAACAAACCCGTACAGTAATGAGTTACTGTCGGAACGAGAGAGTTATCGAGGTAGGAGCATGAATTCCAATTACGCAGGCAGGATCACCGGGCTGATAGCTTTTGTTATGGGCTGCTGGATGTCGTTTCCGGCACAGGCGGTGGTGAGGGAATATTGGATCGCCGCTGAAAAGACAGCATGGAATTACGCGCCTTCGGGACGAAACCTGATCAAGCCCGAAGCCGGGCTCGGCGTATGGGGGGAAACGCCGGCTTACACCAAGTACCGCTATATAGGCTATACGGATGGCAGCTATGCCAAGCCGCTGGCACAGCCTGAATGGATGGGGATTCTGGGGCCGCAGCTTCGGGCCGTGGTGGGGGATACCCTCAGGGTTCATTTTCTGAACAAGACAGACAGGCCGCTTTCCATGCATCCGCACGGGATGCTTTATGACAAAAACAGCGAAGGAGCGGACGGGGACGGTGCGGGAGCAAGTGTTCCGCCGGGTAAGTCCCACACTTACACCTGGATTGCGGACAAGGATGCAGGCCCTGGACCTGCTGATCCCTCATCAATCGTCTGGCTTTATCATTCCCATGTAATGGAAGAGGAGGAACCGAATCTCGGCCTGATAGGCACTATTGTCATCACGCGCAAAGGGATGGCGCGTTCCGGCTCAGATCCTGCGCCGCGCGATGTGGATCAGGAATTTACCGCTCTCTACATGATTTTTAATGAAGAAGAAGGAAAAGAAGGCGGCATGAAACATACGATTAACGGCCGCATTTTTGGCAATCTGAATGGCTATGAAACCCGGCTTGGCAAGCGTGTTCGCTGGCACGTCGTCGCGTTGGGTAACGAAACGGATAATCATACCGTCCACTGGCACGGACAGACGGTACTCGATCACGGACGCCGGACCGATGTGGTTGAAGTTCTGCCAGCCAGCATGACTTCGGTCGACATGGTTCCCCGCTCTCCCGGCCACTGGCTCTTTCACTGCCACGTTGACGACCACATGATGGCGGGCATGTCCACTCGCTGGCGCGTCCTGCCTTAAAAGACGCGTATTCATGCATTCCCTCCTTCGGGTAGATTGGGGTGACGAACCCCAACGTTTATTTCCAATGCCGCGATATGTTGGGGTTCGTGTCTCACTCCGATGTCCAACCCCTGGGGGGATGGGCGAATGATGGGTTGCGCTATGCTCCACCTATCCTACTAAAAATCGTTTGAAAGGGGATGTGGGAAATGCATTAAGACTTCATGAAATAGAGAGAGAAAGCGTATGGAAAAAGGCTCACGTAGGATGGGTGGAGCATAGCGTAACCCATCAAAACTCACCAAAAAGGAAAATATTTATGAGGTCCAAGCACATCATACTTGCCGCCACTGCTGCTATCGTTAGCGGTCTGTTCAGTCTCAATGCCTCGGCTCATGCACTGTGGCTGGAGAACGATGCCAAAGCCATCAAGCTTTATTTCGGGGAATATAGCGAGAATCTGCGTGAAACTTCACCCGGCAGGCTCGACGGTATCGTCGAGCCTGCGGCGACGGTGATTGACGCGGCAGGCAAGGAAAATCCCGTCAAACCCATCCGCGAGAATGGTTACTTTGCGATATCCGGTAATACCACGGGCAATGCGGTGTTGGTGCAGGCACTTAAACAGCCTATACGTGAACCACAAGGCGAAAATCCCGGCCCTGTTTCAAAACGCTTTTTGTACGCACGCCTTGGCAAAGGCGGCAGTTTGCCGCTGGATATAGAGAACACCGGCGATTTGCTGCGGTTGAGCTTCATGGGCAAGCCTGCGGCAAAAACCGAGATCATCGTTATTGCGCCGAATGGATGGGAGAAGCATCTGACGACTGATGAGAAAGGGGAAGTCTCTTTTTCGCTGCCTGAATCCGGCCTGTATGTGATTGAAGCGAAATATGAACATAAGAACCCAGGGGAATTCGAGGGTAAGGCTTACGCCATCGAGATCCATAAAGTCACGCTTAGTGTTTACAAATGAGTACACCGCAATCCGGTACAAGCGAACCTGAGTCGCGGGCAACCGGAGCACGTCCGGCTGAGGCACACATAGCTCAGCCGCGTGCAGCTGACTCGCGCCAACCGCCCCCCGTTGAACCGCGCGGCTACCTGTTTCTGTCGCAAGGCATGAAGCGTGGCCGTTTTCTTGTCTGGCTGCGCCGTACGCATGCATGGATGGGGTTATGGGGGGCGGTGATGGGATTGCTGTTCGGCGTGTCCGGTATTCTGCTCAATCATCGCACCGAGATGAAAATCCCGCTGGCCAAGCAGGAAGAAACTCGCCAAGTGCTTACTCCGCCCGCCGCCAGCCTGCAAACCCCTGAGGCCCTGGAAGCATGGCTACGGGCGGAATTCAAGCTGCCTGACGCTAAATCCCGCGTCCAGAAAAAACCTGCCGGTCCGGTTCCGTGGGGGGGAGGCCAAATCGAGCAACCAGAAAACTGGCGTATTACGCTCATTGCACCCAATCTGAATGTAAATGCGGAGTACTGGAAAGGTGACGCGGATACGCATATTGAGCAGAAAGATGCCAATCTCTGGGCAACTCTCGCCAATTTTCACAAGGGAAGCGGGATGTCCAACGCATGGATATTGCTCACCGACACATTAGCCGGCGCTCTGCTCATTCTGGCGATAACCGGAACGCTGCTGTGGAGCCGCCTGCATGGCCCGCGGCTGCTGGCGGCGAGTCTGATCGGTACTACGCTCACCGCTTTACTTGTTCTTATGCTGAACACGATCGTACTATCATGAAATTGCACCCTTTTATGGATTGGATATTCATATAACGATGCCGATGTAAATTGTATTCTTTTGCCTCCCGCATCCGCCGGGAGGTATCCACAGCCAGCCAGTAAGCTCCGCAGCCTGTAGCCCGCCAGCTTGTAGCCAGCCAATAACATTAAAAACATTAAAAATAGAGACGTTATGAAACATGTGTCGGGATTCGGATTGAGGCGGGCTCACATGGGGTTAATACCCATGTTGATAACATTGGTATTGGTGCCGCTGCATGCGGCAGCCCAGGATAGTGCTGGCAAACCGGCAAAAAGCGAGGCAGGAAACGAGGCAAAAAGTGAGGTAAAAAGCACTGCGTTGCCTGAAATCAAGATTACCACCGGTCGGGTCCGTCCCGGCACACTGGAGGATATAGCCCGAACGGGAAGCAAGACAGATACGCCATTACGTGATATTCCCGCCAGCATTGCCGTCGTGCCGGCAGCCTTGCTGCAAGAGCAAGGCGCAATCGACATGAATGACGCCATGCGCAACGTCAGCAGCGTGCAGCCTTTGATGGGTGGCGGTTATGGATTCGGTAACAGCTTCACTTCACGAGGTCTGGCGCTGAGCTATTTACGTGACGATCTGCCCGACGGGGGGGCGCAAAACAGCTATTTCCGTACCATGTACGATGTCGATCGCATCGAAGTATTAAAGGGTCCTGGCTCCGCGCTATTCGGCGTAGCCGGTCCCGGCGGCAGCATCAACATGATCACCAAGAAACCTCAGTACAATTTTGATATGTCGGTGGGTACCATGCTGGGCAGTTTTGGTACGCGCAATGGCTTTCTGGACCTGACCGGCGCTATCCCTTATTTGCCAAACATGGCTGGCCGCGTGATCGCCAATATGGAGCATACCGATGGTTTCCGCGGGCTTGAGCGCAATATCGTCGAGGCTTCCCCCAGCTTCATCTGGCGTTTGGCACCCGACAAAACCCTCTTGATAGACTTTGATCACCGGGAGATGAAAATCAAGCCCGATAATTACGGGATACTTTTCGATGGTAACTCCCATATAGCCAATGTCTCCCGGGAGACTCGCTACTACACGCCCTTTAATAAAACGGATCATACGATCAATCGCCTCGGCCTTATCCATAACTGGGCGATATCCGACGTTTTAAGTATGCGCACGGCATTCACATACGATGCCCGGACGCTTGACATGATACGAAATGGAGGGGGGAATCAGGCTTGTGGAAGCGTGGTGAATTCGCTTTGTAATAATACACCCGGCGTGGTTACCGGACGCGACGCGCGCTCGCAATTCGATAACGCGGGTTACACCCAATTGCAAAACGAGTTTATCTGGAAAACGAATACGGGCCCGGTCAAGCACACGTTCCTGGGCGGGTTCGAATACAAGAATACGGATATCCAGACCACTCGTGCTGACTTCACTTTACTCAACATTAATCTTTTAAACCCGGTCATTCCGGAAACCTCATTAAACGGACTTACCCGCAGACCAATTTTTGACCGCAGAATCAGCAGCGATCAGACTTCTTTCTACGCCCAGGATCAGATTGATTTAACGGACAAATTCAAGCTCCGTCTCGGCATTCGCAACGACTTGGTAAAGTACAGCGACAAGGGCTTTCAATTGGTTTCAGGTAATTACGGGTATCGTGAAATCGTGGAGACGAAGTCGTTGACCACTTATTCGACGGGGGGGGTATATCAGCCCACCAAGAATTTAGCCTTTTACACGGGTTATAGCACGGGTGCTTTCATTAATCTGGCAACTGAAGCTCAAAACGTATCCAGGGCGCCCGAGACCTCGGATCAGATAGAAGTGGGTGCCAAGACCGCATTGCTGGATGGCAAGGTTGATTTTAACGTGGCACTGTTCCAAACCAGCCGCAATAACTATTTCATCACCTTGCCCGGTTCAGGGGGTCAAGCCACTCAGGATGGTAACGACCGGTCGCGCGGGGTGGAAATGTCCTTCGGCGTGCGTCCGATGCCCGGCCTGAATATTATCGGTAACGGGGTGTGGATGGATCCCGAAACATTATCACGCAATGTGGCCACCAATGCTGTACTTGGCATAACAAGAAGCGTTTTTGGAACCCGTCCCGCTGGCGTTGCGACCCACATGGGCAGTTTGTGGGGCACCTATACGCTACAAAGCGGTCTGGCACGTGGATTAATGCTTGGTTTCGGGGTCACATACAAGGGCGACAGTTATGCCGACACCTTGAATCTTTTGAAGATACCGTCTTATGTCGTGCTTGATGCCGCTGTATCTTATAGCATTAAAAGAATGCATCTCGCGGTCAATATAAAAAATCTGACGGACGCAACTTATTACACCAACCCCACATTTGCCGGGGCATTACCGGGCAATCCACTGAGCGCGTTCGGTTCTATCCGCTTTAATTTTAATTAGGACCTGTTAACACTCATTTCGCACCCGCGTTTTTTGTGCGTAACCCGAAGGGACGGGACGGATTTCGTCCAACCCTTCGTTACTCACCGCTTACGGAGGCTTCCTCCGCCGCGCGGCTCATGCCTCGCGCTGGATGAAATCCGTCGCCGTCAAACTGAATACAGCACCGTCTCGCCGTCATGCCGCTGGATGACACGAGACGGCGCTTGCATCCGATTCGCATAAGGCATGGATATGGTGAAGGGCTTGATAAGCGAAGCGCATTACGCCGGATATTAATCTTCATATTCAAGGGCATCTTCATTGCCTCCTGTCCAACCCACCGAATAAACGCCCTTCTCAATCAATCGATGAGAAGTCGAATATGGCCACTGACTTAATTCATCCGGCGTAATGCGCTTCGCCTATTAAGTCCTACGGTTTATGATGCCTTGTGCGCGTGGAGGTCTACGGCACAAAAGGTAGGGCAAACCTGAACATCACCTTTTTCCACCCCCCCTTTTCCCAGAAACTTCATCAAAAATCCGGCCCGATCCGGTTCCTGTGCGGAAGCCTGGAACCCGCTACAGCTAACGGTTACAGCAGGTATATTCCGTTTCTTCCTGTAAGATTCTACAGCTATCCGGGGCCTTCATTCCGTTGTCTCATAGCACCGTCATCAACAACCTGGACGGGGCAAAAATGGGACAGATCATGCTTGCGCGGCACGGAAACGGCTCACTGGATCAACGGGCGGTGATAGGAATGTATCGGCTGAGACACGAGGTCTTCCATGATCGGCTGGGGTGGGAGGTAACCAACGATAATGGAATGGAGCATGATGAGTTCGATCATGCAAATCCGGTCTATGTTCTGGCAAAAAGTGATGAAGATGAGGTGCTGGGCTGCTGGCGGCTGCTTCCCACCACCGGTCCTAACATGTTGAAGGATACGTTCCCACAATTATTGCATGGACAACCGGCACCCCGGCAGGCCGACGTGTGGGAATTGAGCCGGTTTGCGGTGACGGTTCCAAAATATGAAAGTGCGGGATTCGGGTTTAGCGATATTCCCGTACAAATGATGCGGACCTTGTTTCTCTTTGCACAAAACAACGGGATAAAGCGCTATGTAACCGTAACCACCGTCGCCGTGGAGAGGCTGATACGCAAACTTGGTGTCAACGTCTCCAGACTGGGAGCGCCCATCAAGATTGGACGAGTTCTAACCGTAGCCTGCTACATTGAGATCGACGCCATCACGGAGTTTGCCCTGTTCGGTACGCTTCCCGAGGATGCGCAAAGGAAGGTCGCATGAATATTCTTCTGGTTGGAGAGAGACAGGATGCGCGTCGCATCCTGCAACTGCTGCTTGAAAAATCAAAGCACAGGCTGGAGCGAAGATCACTGGAAAGCTTTCCCGAGCCGGACCTGGAAGATTACGACATGGTCCTGGTTGATGGCAATGTATACGATTGCGCTCAACAGGCAAGTTTGTTGCGATGGATTCGGGAAGCGAGGCGACGATATCCCCATTTGCCCGTGGCAGTCATGAATGATGTGGGGTCCCACGTAGCATCCGAAAGCTATCGGGCGGATGGCGAGACCTCGCGTACCTGCGGCGTTTTTGAGTCCAGCGATGGCGTATTGAATATGCGCTGCCGCCTACAGGAAATAGCGCTGGGAGAAACGGCCGCGTTGATGCGTGATGGGTGCGAACGGGCACCGCTGGAGCCGGTCACCTTTGAATATTCAGGTCCCAAGTGGAACATCATGGAAATCTCAAAGAAGCAAAGCTGAAGCAGCTTCTGTCCTTACCCGACCCGCATTCAATTGATTGTAAAACTTTCACAAATCTTTCATCGAAACGCCATCTGTTCCAGTTAGCCTGAGCGTATCAATCAATTTACGAGTTTATCCTGGTTTAGCTCTTACATTCACAGGAGGTAGCATGAAACCTGAATTATCCGCATTGGTGATGCCCGTATCATCCGCGAGTCAGGCTGATCAACTTTTGCCTGACAGGGAGCCCGGGCAGGACTTGCCGGTTATGAGAAATGAAGGCGGCTGCTTGAATGATGCCAATAGCACATTCAATGATCCCGGTACCTTCAAAGACTCATATCGTGGTAGAACCATCGGTTTACGGGATTCCAGTTTAAACCGGCGCATTTATCATGCCGCGCCCTCCGTTATAACCAAGAAAAAGCGCTTCGGCTAGGGTTTATGGGATGTGCGCCCATATGATGAACGCGAAGCTGATGCACTATATGTACAAACCGGTTTTTGATGATTATCCGCACTAAAAAGAGGCGGGCATGAACCCTGTTGAAATCACCTTGCAGCCGGCTGAGTCCGCTGACATCTTTGATGCGAGTCCTGTCGATGCACTGCACGCGTTAATGAAACTCTACGAATCCGGTGAGATCCTTGATGAAGAGGAAAGCGAGGTTGAACTGATGATTCAATTAAGCGGCATGGTGATGGTGTACAACGATTTGCGAAGCGACGAGTAACTCGCTTCACATCAGGGAACCCCCAGATGTCTGAGGGATGCCTGAGAACCTGGTCCGCATTGAAAATGTGGCTACTTGGCGGACTCATACACGCCTGTTTTACCCGTCCGGCGCAGCATCTTGTTGACTTCGTCGGCGTGCATCTCCTCCGCGACGATGAGTTCCCGCGCGTACTCTTCCAACAATACCGACTTGCCCTGAATCAGTTTCAGCAGTTCATAGTAGGCCGCACAGGCTTCGCCCTCGTGCGCCATGGATTCCCTGAGGATATCGCCGATGTCGTGATGATGCGTCTCCAGCAGCGGCCCAATGGAAAGTGAAGGATATCCCCCCAGCAGGGTAACGAGCTCGCCCGCTTTGTGGGCATGCACTAATCCCTCTTCGGCCTCTTTCTTGAGCCATTCAACGACAGGGATGCGGTTGTAGCCGAAGACCATCAATGAATAATGCGTATAACGCACCACGCCGGCGAGTTCAAGTTCCATGATCTTGTTCAACAATGCGATGACTTTGTCTTTATCGAAGCTCATGCTTTTCTCCTTTTGATTGCAAATAATCCGAACGGTCCTGCCCCTTCATAGCGCTAGCCATCAAATGCAAAGCTTCGTCTTTCCCGCGAAAGCGGGAATCCAGAGATCCTTTTCCAGGCATTTGATGGTCAACTCTATAATCCACAACCGTTTCCCGGGCTACCACGCTTAATTGGCGCATTAACTCAAAGCGCCTCCGCGTGTTCACCCAGATATTCGGCTACACCCTCGGGAGAGGCCTTCATGCCGGGATCTCCTGTTTTCCAGCCGGCAGGGCAGAGCTCGCCGTGGCTCTCGTAGAATTGCAACGCGTCCACCATGCGCAGCATTTCGTCCACATCACGTCCCAGCGGCAGGTCGTTGACCACCTGGTGGCGCACGATGCCGTGTTGATCGATCAGGAAAGAAGCGCGCAGGGCAACATGGTCTGGATGACCGACACCATAGGCGTGCATGACTTCTCCCCCCACGTCGGCCACCAGGGTGATGCCTACCGGACCGATACCTCCTTTGTCCACAGCGGTGTTTCGCCAGGCGTAATGGGTGAACTGCGAGTCCACCGAAACCCCGATGACTTCCACATTGCGTTTGCGGAATTCTTCCGCCCTGTGAGAGTGAGCAATGATTTCCGAAGGGCAGACAAAGGTGAAATCCAGTGGATAAAAAAACAGTACAGCATACTTGCCCGAAATTTCGGTATGAAAGTTGAAAGCCTCATTGAAGCTCCCATCCGGCAGAACGGCGGGTTTGGTGAAGTCGGGTGCGAGATGGGTGACGAGCACGGACATCGGTATTTCTCCTTTTAATGAAATTGGGTTTAGCTCAACATTTCACAATATACATGCAAAAATCTATCTTATCTGTGCGGTGCCGCGCATGAATATATCTTGCAAAAACACTAATTCTTTGGCATCGATGGTCTCATGACTGGTAAACCCATCCGGGGAAGAAAACCAGGCCCTAGTGGATTTCAGGGCTGTAAACCCACTGGTTCAACAGGTTGCGTGCAGCATTCGAGATTTCCGAGGCGGTCATTCCCACCGGGCCGCCCTGTTGCTTCAGCAATATATCCGCCGCGGCCCCATGCAGATAAACCGCCAGCAATAGCGCATTCTCCGAACTTACTCCCTGCGCCAGTAAAGCGCCTACGATGCCGGACAGTACATCGCCTGTTCCCGCGCTGCTTAAGCCGGGATTGCCGCTGGTATTGATATAACGTTTGCCGCCGGATACGGCACAAATGCTGCCCCCACCTTTCAATACTGCGCAACAATTGAACTTCTTCGCCAGATTCGCCGCAGCGGCCATGCGGTCATTTTGAATCGCTGAGATATCCATGTTCAGCAGCCGTGCGGCTTCGGCGGGATGTGGGGTAAGAGTGGACGGAGCCTTGCGTTTCCGTAGCAGATTGGCAACGCTGGAATGCGTGGCGATGAGATTCAATGCATCGGCATCCAGCACCAGGGGCAGAGTGGATTCCAGCGCGGAACTTAGCCAGAAACGGGCATCGGGTCTCATTCCCAGCCCTGGACCGACAACCAGGCAGCTCAGTTGATCGAGCTTGAATATTTCATGTACAGGACGCAGCATCAGTTCAGGCTGCGTAGTGTCCACCTCAAGTGCCTTACCGGCAATCAAACCGAGATAGACGCGGCCCGCACCCAGCTTCAATGCCGCTGTGCCTGCCAGAAGTGCCGCACCCATCATTCCTGTTGATCCACCAATTATACCGACACTGCCATACGTGCCTTTATGACTGCTGGCGGAGCGGGGCGGCGGCAGTAGCGTTTGAGCCAAAAGCTGGTCCATGATCCATGAGGCGGGTTCTCTTAGGGAAAGCGTATTGAGATCGAGATCGTCCAACAAGATTTCACCGCAATATTCAGGACCCTGATGAGTCACGAGGCCGGGTTTGAGGCCAATAAACGTGACCGTCATGGCGGCCCGGATCGCCGCGCCGCGTACCTGGCCGCTGTCACTGCCCAGGCCGCTGGGAATATCGAGGGCAAGCACAGGCAGGTTCATGCGGTTGACGGTATTAACCAGGGTAAGGTATTGACCCGCCAGTTCTCTTCCTTCATGGTGATCGAGACCAATGCCAAACAGTCCATCTATCACCATATCCCATCTTTCATTCTCCGGGATCCCGGCAAATAGCTTGCCTCCCGCAGTAAGCCAGGCATCCAGCATGCGCTGGGCATCGCTGGACAAGGTTGAGCGTTGGCCGGTGAATACCAGCGTCACCTTGAACCACCAGGCTTGCAGATGGCGTGCCGCCGCGAAAGCATCGCCGCCGTTATTGCCCGGACCTGCCAGCACCAGCACTCGAGTTCTTCCGTAGATCAACAACCTGTCCCGTGCGACTTCGGCAGCGGCAAGACCGGCTTTTTCCATCAAGGCAGGGGGTCCAGGCAATGCAGCCGCGAGTTGCTCGATTTCCCGGATCTCGGCAGTGGTGTAAACGGCGGTGGAGTAATTACGCATATTATCGTTTATCAAACGTTTATCGGGCTGTGGCCAGCTTGTCTTCTCGTGTAAACCCAGATAATCCATTAGGCGGCTCTCCGAGCCTACGCGAGTGCTGGCGGTCAGTTTGCGGCCATTTTCGCCGCTTGCTCGGCGTCCATAGACCAGCTATGGACTTCTCCCAACCAACAAAACTGTCTCGCAACCTGCCTCGCCATCATCTCGCGTCCTAATGGATTATCTGGGGTAAAATTACATTTTCAACTTATTGACTCATTTCGCCGGATGCTTCGACTTCGTGGTGGCAGCGCGCTTTCTCCATTCCGCCTGGAAAAATTGGCGAGCGCGCTCAAAATTGCCGCTCCGCAAGTTTCCCACATTTATGCGGAATATTGGCATTTTTGCGCGCTCGGGCGCGCTCTGCAGCCAAATGAAAGTGTCATTCTTGAAAGGTTGCTCAAGGTCACGCCGAAGGACATTCCCCTGGGAGGCGATATCGAACGGCAGGCCAGTCATGCCACAGGTGAGCTGCTATTGGTGCTGCCTCGTCCCGGTACCATATCTCCATGGTCATCCAAAGCCACCGATATCGCCCACCATTGCGGACTGGAAGCGGTGGAGCGGCTGGAACGCGGCGTGGCATTTTATGTTCAGACGGAAGATAAGTCTGCTGCTGGACTCTCGGCCGATGGCAGGATTGCGGTGCTTGGGCTGATACACGATCGTATGACCGAAGCGGTATTCAGCTCATTCGACGATGCGGGAAAATTGTTCAGACATTTTGAGCCCGTACCGCTCGCCACAGTGGATGTGCTGGCAGGTGGAGACGATGCATTGCAGAACGCCAACAACGCAATGGGGCTTGCATTGTCGCAGGACGAAATTGCCTATTTTGCAGCCTATTTCACCCGGATCGGACGCAATCCCACCGATGTGGAGTTGATGATGTTTGCCCAGGCCAATTCCGAGCATTGCCGTCATAAGATTTTCAACGCCGACTGGGTGATAGACGGCGAGCCACGGGCGAAGTCGCTGTTCTCGATGATACGCAATACTCACCACCAGAATCCGCAAGGTACAGTGGTGGCCTATGCGGATAATTCTTCCATTATCGCAGGGGCGAAGGTCGCCCGTTTTTACCCCGGCGAGGATAATGCTTACGGTTATGCGGAGGAGCCAACGCATATCCTGATGAAAGTGGAAACGCACAATCATCCCACCGCGATTTCACCTTATCCGGGTGCCGCCACCGGGGTAGGCGGGGAAATCCGCGATGAAGGCGCAACTGGCCGGGGCGCCAAACCCAGGGCTGGACTGAGCGGTTTCTCGGTTTCCAATTTGAGTATTCCCGGATTTGTTCAGCCTTGGGAAGTGCACCAGCAATCGGGGGAGGAGCATTCTTACGGTAAGCCATCGCGCATCGCGTCGGCCCTGCAAATCATGCTGGAGGGCCCCATCGGGGGCGCGGCATTCAACAATGAATTCGGACGGCCCAATCTGGCGGGGTATTTCCGTACCTTCGAGGAATTTGTCGCGGGCGAAATGCGCGGTTATCACAAGCCCATCATGCTGGCTGGAGGGATAGGTCATATCGCCGAACGCCATTCCTTCAAGGAAGAATTCTCAGCCGGCGGCCTATTGATTCAATTGGGCGGACCGGGGATGCTGATCGGTCTTGGCGGCGGTGCGGCTTCCAGTATGGATACCGGGGTGAATGCAGAGCGTCTCGATTTTGATTCGGTGCAACGCGGCAATGCGGAAATGGAGCGGCGCGCACAAGAAGTCATCGACTACTGCTGGCAGATGGAGAGAAAGGGCGAGCCTAATCCGATTCTTTCGATTCACGATGTCGGCGCAGGCGGCTTATCGAACGCACTGCCCGAGCTACTGCATGGTTCCGCACGCGGGGGGCGTTTCAATTTGCGTGATATCCCCTCGGAAGAACCGGGCATGTCGCCAATGCAAATCTGGAGCAACGAGGCGCAAGAACGCTATGTGCTCGCAATCAGGCCGGAGTCATTGGCGCTGTTCCAGTCAATTTGTGAGCGTGAACGTTGTCCGTGCGCGGTGGTGGGCACAGCGACGGCGCAACAACAGCTTGCCGTGACCGATCCCGTATTTGGCAATCAGCCGGTTGATATGGATCTCTCGGTACTGTTGGGCAAGCCGCCAAAAATGATTCGGGATGTGATGCATATCGGGAGAACGCTGTTGCCGTTCGATACGGCGGGATTAAATTTGCGAGAAGCGGCCTACCGGGTGTTGAGATTACCCGCAGTGGCAGACAAGACTTTTCTCATCAGCATCGGCGATCGTACCGTCGGCGGTATGACTGCACGTGACCAGATGGTGGGGCCGTGGCAGGTACCGGTAGCGGATGTGGCGGTGACACTGATGGGTTACCGGACTTATCTGGGCGAAGCCTTTGCTGTGGGTGAGCGCACACCCGTGGCACTCATAGATCCCGCTGCTTCAGCACGCATGGCGGTGGGCGAAGCGATCACCAACATCGCAGCCGCGCGGATTGAACATATTGGAGAGATCAAGCTTTCCGCCAACTGGATGGCTGCGGCGGGGCACCCTGGGGAAGATGCGGCTTTGTTCGACGCCGTGCATGCGGTAGGCATGGAATTTTGCCCCCAGTTGGGAATCAGTATTCCGGTAGGCAAGGATTCCATGTCGATGAAGACCGTATGGGAGTCGGCATCCGACCATGGCGGCGCGAGTATCAGAAAAGAGGTGACCGCGCCGCTGTCGCTGATTGTTTCCGCCTTTGCGAGGGTAGCGGATGCGCGCAAAACACTTACACCGCAGTTACGCAAGGATTGTGGCGAGACGGAACTTGTCCTGATCGACCTGGGTGGCGGCAGGAACCGTCTGGGCGGTTCGGCGCTGGCACAAGTTTATAAGCAGGTGGGCGATGACGCGCCAGACATGGCAGGTCTGGAGGGAGCGGAGAGACTCAGAGGCTTTTTCGCCGCGATACAGCGTATGAATCATGAGGATAAAATAATTGCTTATCATGACCGCTCCGATGGAGGCGTATTCGCGACATTGTGTGAAATGGCGTTCGCCAGTCATGTTGGCATAGCCATCAATCTCGATCAGCTATGTTTTGATGTGCTCGCGAATGACGTGGACGGTCATGAATTGCGGCCGGAGGCGCTGGGCGGGAGATTTATGGAGCGCATCATGTCCGTTCTGTTCAATGAGGAATTGGGGGCGGTGATCCAGATAAAAACGGAACACCACCGTGATGTGATGGCTATCCTGTCGGAAGCAGGCTTGCGCGATGCGTGCTTCGTTATCGGTGAAGTCAATGACAAGGACGAAGTCCAGTTCCTGCGCAACAATAAGCCGATATTCGCCGAGAAGCGCGTTGACTTGCACCGCGCATGGTCAGAGACCACTTATCGGATGCAGACGCTGCGCGACAATCCCGAATGCGCGCAGCAGGAATATGATCGCATTCTCGATATCACCGATCCTGGTCTGCATGCGCAACTGAGTTTCGACATGGACGACGATATTTCCGCGCCTTACATCAATAGTGGCATCCGGCCGCGAATGGCCATTTTGCGCGAGCAAGGCGTGAACGGTCACGTGGAAATGGCCGCCGCCTTTGATCGGGCAGGATTTTCGGCGACCGACGTGCACATGAGCGATATCGTCGCAGGACGTGTTTCTCTCAGGGATTACGAGGGATTCGCCGCATGCGGCGGATTCTCATACGGCGACGTGCTGGGAGCCGGGGAAGGCTGGGCCAACTCGATCCTGTTCAACCCTCGCGCCCGCGACGAATTTGAAGCATTCTTCCAGCGGACCGATAGCTTTGCGCTGGGTGTCTGCAACGGATGTCAGATGATGAGTAACCTGCATGAGGTCATTCCTGGCGCGGAACATTGGCCGCGTTTTGTGCGCAATAAATCGGAGCAGTTCGAAGCGCGCTTCGTCATGGTGGAAATCCAGCAGAGCCCGTCATTGTTTTTTGGCGGCATGGCCGGGAGCCGAATGCCTGTTGTCGTTGCGCACGGGGAAGGTCGTGCTGAATTTGCCGGACGGAACAAGATCTCAGCTATTGCATCTCTGGTTGCACTAAGTTTTGTCGATAACCGGGGGCAGCCCACCGAGATTTATCCGCTCAACCCCAGTGGTTCTCCCCACGGCATTGCCGGCGTGACCACCCCGGATGGGCGCTTTAGCATACTGATGCCACACCCGGAGCGCGGGTTTCGTGCCGCCCAGAATTCCTGGCATCCCGGTTGGCGTGACGATGCGCCGTGGATGCGGATGTTCAGGAATGCTCGAAAATGGGTGGGATGAGGTGCGGAGTATGGCAGCCTGCTGCGACTATAATAACTCGGATACGGATGAGATAAGTTCGATAATTCACGATGAGGGAGTATCCAGCTTGAAAATTTCTCGAAGCACTCTGCCCTGGGGTGTCCTGTACAAAGGGATATTTCTGGCCGTCATGCTATTCGCGTTCGCCGCCGGTCCACGCGTCGCATGGGCCCAAGCCAAAGCGGGCAACAAGGAAAAGGCGGATTGTGTACCGGCCGGAAGCTGGAGCATACCTGGCGGCGGGAAGATATCCGGCGCCGATGTCATCGCCCGCGCCGCAAGGAACTCGGTGGTGTTGCTGGGTGAAATGCATGACAACCCTGAACACCACCGATGGCAATTGCAGGTACTCGCTGCACTGCATGCAATGCGTCCCGACATGGTAATCGGTTTCGAGATGTTTCCGCGCAGGGTACAGAAAGCGCTCGATCAGTGGGTAGCTGGTGAGTTTTCGGAAGTGCAGTTTCTCGCTGCCGCGGACTGGGACGCCGTCTGGAGTACGGACGCGAGCCTTTATATGCCGCTGTTTCATTTTGCGCGCATGAATCGTGTGCCAATGGTGGCGCTCAATATCGACGCGCGTTTGCGGCGAGCAACCTCCCAGAAGGGCTTCGACGGGGTTCCGGAGAGCGAGCGCGAAGGCGTGATGCCACCCGCTGCGCCAAGTACGGCTTATCTTGATTACCTGCTGCCGTTCTACGGTGAGCATGACCGCGGTGGCAGGAAGAAAGGTGAAATCAGCCGGGATGATCCGGATTTTCGGCGCTTTGTGGAGAGCCAGCAGCTGTGGGATAGGGCAATGGCGCAAGCCATACACTCGGCGTTGGATCGGCCGGGCCGCCCCCTTGTGGTCGGCATTATGGGCTCGGGACATATCAAATATGGTTATGGAGTCCCCCATCAGTTGAAGGACCTTCGCGTTACCGATGTGGGCACGCTGTTACCATGGAATAGCGGCACCCATTGCGGACAGGTGGTCGGGGGGCTGGCCGATGCGGTATTTGGCGTTAATTCGTTATCATTCGTTTCGCATGAGTTGCCGCGGCAGCGCCTGGGTATCCGTTTCGAATTGGCGCAGGATGGTGGTGCCCGCGTGTTGCAGGTGGAGAAGGGGAGTATCGCCGAAACAGCCGGTATCCGCGACAGTGACATCATCACCGAAGCCGCAAGTATCACGATCAAGCGTATCAATGATATTGTAGATATCGTCAAACAGCAGGCCCCGGGAACATGGCTGCCACTTAAACTGAGACGTGGCGGCGAAACGATGGAAATTATCGCCAGGTTCCCGGCGGTGCCGAAATGAGACGGATAGGCGGCGCGCGCCTCTACCGCATTGGGAGAAACGTTGCATGGGTTCTACTTCCGTTTTTTGTTGCAACCGCCACATCTGCCGCGTCCGTCGTACCTGCTGCAGCGGCAGACACCGCGGAAATCCACTATGACATTACAGTACGGATTAATCCGGGTGCACGCACCATTGAGGGACGCAGTGTCATTACAGCGAAGACATCGGAGGAGCTGACTCTGGTGCTGGGCCGTCGTTTCGAGGTCATGCACGGGCGTGTTGACGCGACGTCGCTCGGTCCGTCTGCAATTACCGGCAAGATGCGTGCCTGGCGTATTCCGGGCGATAAGCAGATGCCACGCCGTATCGAGGTTCATTGGCGTGGCGAACTTTCGGCACTGGATACTTCGCTTGATCATCCGCAGACGCTGGGAAGGAACGAACCGGCGAGTAGCGACGCGGGGACCTTCCTGCCCGATTCGAGCGGCTGGTATCCTTACATAGCGGAAAAACTCGCTAGCTACCATGTGAGCATCGAACTGCCAGGCGGGCAGCGCGGCATTGTCGCGGGCCGCCTCGTCGAGGAATCCGAAACGGATGAGGGATATCGTGCCCATTTCGAGTTTCCTGCGCCGACCGGCGGCATCGATCTCATGGCCGGTCCCTACAAAGTGGAAACAAGCACGATGCGTGGCGCGGGAGGCAAGACTATCCAGTTGCGAACCTACTTTCATCCCCAGATCGCAGATCTTGCGTCTGCCTATCTTAGTTCGGTAAAAGGCTATATCGAACTTTACGAGTCGTGGATCGGAGCGTATCCGTTTACTGAATTCAGTGTCGTATCGAGTCCGACCCCGACGGGTTTCGGCATGCCAACACTCACCTATCTCGGCATCGAGGTGCTGCGCCTGCCGTTCATCCGTTCCACGTCGCTGGGTCATGAAGTGTTGCATAACTGGTGGGGAAACGGCGTGTATCCCGATTACGCGCAGGGCAACTGGTCAGAAGGGCTGACCACATTCATGGCGGACTATGCATACAAGGAGCGTGAAAGTCCGGAAGCCGCGCGGGAGATGCGTCGTGGCTGGCTGCGCGATTTTGCCGCGCTGTCGCCCGGTCAGGATGCGCCGCTTACCACTTTTACCTCGCGTACTCACGGGGCTACTCAGATCGTGGGCTACAACAAGGCCGCGATGACGTTCCTGATGCTGCGCGATCTGCTCGGACGCGAGACCTTCGATCAAGCACTGCAGGCGTTCTGGCGCGAGCAGCGCTTTCGTATCGCCTCGTGGGCGGATCTACGGGGTGCATTCCAGACAGTGTCCAAACAGGATTTAAATAGTTTCTTCGACCAGTGGCTCACGCGCGCGGGAGCACCCGTCGTGCGCATTGCGGAAGCCAAACGTACGAAGTCGGATTCCGGTTATCGCGTTAACGTCACGCTCGAGCAGGCGGCGCCCGAGTACCGGTTGCGGGTACCTGTCGCGATTCGTACCGGAGAAGGTGAAGAGATGCGGACCCTTGATTTGGAACATGGACGTCAGACTTTTACGCTTGATGTACGCGCCCTTCCGCTGGAGGTGATCCTTGATCCGGATCTGCGGTTATTCCGGCGCTTGATGCCCGACGAGGCGCCGCCGATTCTGCGCCAGATCATGGTTGACAGGGCAGCAGTAACCATTCTGCTCCCGGAAAGCGGTGAAGTGCGCGGTACCGCCGAGACGCTTGCAGGTAAACTTCAGAATCGTGCCCTGAAACTGGTCCCGGCGACGGATAGTCTGCCCTCCGCGCCTGCATTGGTGATTGGTTTGGAGGAACAAGTCGATGCGTGGCTTGCGCGGCATCAGTTGCCTCGCCGGCCGGAGATCGTGCGGGACAAGGGTTCGGCGCAGGCCTGGACGGTAAGCCGTTCCGATGGCATGACGCTCGCGGTGGTGTCCGCACGGGAGGCGGCTTCGCTTGCGGCGCTGATACGGCCTCTGCCGCATTACGGCCGTCAGAGTTATGTCATTTTCGATGGAGCAAAAGCGATTGGCCGGGGCGCGTGGCCCACACGTGTACAGGCGGTGAAACTTGATTGATGGCGTGAATGCACGGAGAACTCCGGATCCAAAAAGCTGCTACAAAACTCATCCATTGAGTACTTAACCCGATAATCCGTGGGCAGGTTCTCCGAGCCTGCCCGAGTGCTGGTGGCCGGTTTGCGGCCATTTTCGTTGCTTGCCCGACATCCATAGAGCACGCTATAGGCTTCTCCCAACCGGAAAAACTGTCTCGCAACCCACCTTGCCATCATCTCGCATCCTGATGGATTATCCGGGTTTATCAGATCGATCTCGACCAATAACCGCCCTTTTCTTTTTTTCCGCCTTTGGAGAGGGTTTCTTTGTTAAAATACACTTTAATTTCTTAATTTAGTGGAGTATTTAATGGCTGTCGAAAGAACATTGTCTATTATCAAACCGGATGCGGTGGCAAAAAATGTAATTGGAGAAATCTATTCGCGTTTTGAAAGCAACGGCTTGAAAATAATTGCGGCACGTATGATGCACCTTTCGCAGGCGGAAGCCGAGGGCTTTTATGCCGTGCATCGCAGCCGCCCATTTTTTAATGATCTGGTTAAATTCATGATTTCTGGGCCTGTCATGGTGCAGGTGCTCGAAGGCGAAGACGCGATCAGGAAGAACCGGGATCTGATGGGTGCGACCGACCCGAAAAAGGCGGAAAAAGGAACCATACGCGCAGATTTTGCCGACAGTATCGATGCCAACGCGGTGCATGGTTCCGATGCACCTGAAACCGCGGCGGTTGAAATTGCCTATTATTTTCCAGCACTGAATATTTATTCCAGATAAAAAGGGTTAAAAGGGTTTCTGGCTCAACATCATGAGCGTCAATCTACTCGATTTCGATGCGAACGCTCTTGCCGGTTTCTGTGTGGAAATTGGCGAGAAGCCGTTTCGTGCCAGGCAGCTGCTGCGCTGGATACATCGGTCGGGCGAGGCCGATTTCGCGGGTATGAGTGATTTAGCGAAGGGATTGCGGGATAAGCTTTCCGCAACCGCCGTGATTGAGCCACCCCAGGTAATCAGCGATCATGCCGCCGCGGATGGCACCCGCAAGTGGCTATTGTCAGTAGGTGCCGGTAATGGCATCGAGACAGTTTTCATACCCGAAACCAGCCGTGGCACGCTGTGCGTTTCCAGCCAGGTGGGTTGTGCACTGGCATGTACATTTTGCTCTACCGGCAGGCAGGGATTTAATCGCAATCTGACGGTTGCGGAAATTATCGGCCAGTTGTGGTGGGCGAATAAAGCGTTAGCGGGAACATCTAATGGCGAGCCCATCGTGGAACTTGAGGGAATCCCTGATGGTCAGAAAGGGGTGTACCCTCCAAACCATCCCAACATTCAGAATCGTAGCCGTGCCGTCACTAATGTCGTCATGATGGGCATGGGCGAGCCGCTGGCCAATTTTGAAAACGTGGTGACCGCGCTCGATTTGATGCTGGATGACAATGCTTATGGGCTATCGCGGCGGCGCGTGACGGTGAGTACTTCGGGCCTGGTTCCGGCCATGGACCGGTTGCGCGAGCGTTGTCCGGTGGCTCTTGCGGTGTCGCTGCATGCGCCGAACGACGTACTGCGCGACGAGTTGGTGCCCATTAACAAGAAATATCCGATCAAGGAGTTGCTGGCGGCCTGTCAGCGCTACCTTCAGTCCGCGCCGCGGGATTTCATCACTTTTGAATATGTCATGCTGGATGGTGTCAACGACAGTCTGGGCCATGCGCATGAATTGGTACAATTGGTGCGAGATACGCCTTGCAAATTCAATCTGATCCCGTTTAATCCTTTTCCCAATTCCGGGTACAGGCGTTCATCGCCGGAGGCGGTGCGTCGCTTCCGCGATGTGCTGATGGAGGCTGGACTGGTAACAACCGTGCGCAAGACCCGTGGTGACGATATTGCCGCTGCCTGCGGGCAACTTGCGGGAAAAGTGCATGACAAAACCCGGCGAACAAGCCGTGGAATTGTCGAAGTGGCAAGATGAGGCAAAGTCAGATGGATATCTTCACAGTGTCATTGGCGCCGTGCAGGTCATGGAAACCGTTTCCAAATTCCAAACAAGCATTGGCGCCGCGCAATCACGGATTCGAGTAATGAACGCCACTGACAGGAATGGTGGCGCCAACCACGGAGCGGGTTCGAAGCCAGCCGAGGTGGAAATAGGCGTGGGCCGCGAATTCCGGGCTGCGCGGCTGGCGCGTGGCATGAATATTGAGGACGTGGCACGGCAATTGCGGTTATCGGTGCGACAGGTTACCGCGCTGGAGCAGGATGACTACGACAATCTTGCAAGCGGAACATTTCTGCGCGGCTTCGTACGAAACTACGCCAAGTTGCTGCAGATAGATGCTGCACCGTTATTGCAGCGCCTGGAGCAATCGCTTCCACCCACTCCCACCCCAACCATCTCGTATCAGACCGAGGGGATTCCCTTCCCTTCAAATCAGGGAAGTGGGAAGCGTAACCTGATTATTGCGGGAGTGGCCGTTCTGGTGCTGCTGCTGATCTTTGAAATTTATGATACCAGTGAAGGCAATAAAGGAAAGCAGCCGGCCGTAAAAATGGAAACTGGAACCGGGCCGGAGCGAGGTGATGTGCCACCAAAAAATCAGTTACCCTCCGCAAACTCGACCGGCGGCCTGGTATCATCTGCTGAAGAAGCCACGGTAACTGAACAAAAACACGAGGTACCGGCTCCTCTTCCGGCCCCAGCTCCTATTCCCGCTGCGCCGCTGGCGCGGCAAAGCGCGCCAGCGGCTGTCGCTCCTGAACCGGCAAACGCCTCTGCCCGTGAATCAGCAAATATCTCTGCCCCTCAACCGGCAAGTGGCGGAGATGTTCTTCGCCTCGTATTTGAAGGAGAATCATGGACTGAAGTCAAGGATAGTGGAGGCAGGTTGCTACTTTCGCGGATTAATCCCCGCGGCACAGAGCAGGTGTTACACGGTAAGCCGCCATTCTCCCTTACGATCGGTAACGCCGCTGCAGTTAAGCTGGTCTACAATAACAATCCGGTGGATCTGGCACCTTATATCAATGCCTATGGAGGGACGGCACGTCTGTCGCTCAAATGAAATTTTCACTTTTATAAGATTCTCATACCTATCATGACTATGATACAAAATATTTTTCCGCCGCGCCGAAATAGTGTCGGCGTCCGTGTAGGGTCCATCACAGTGGGCGGTGGTGCGCCGGTGGTGGTGCAATCCATGACCAATACCGATACGGAAAATGAAATTGCCACCACGGTACAAGTGGCCCAGCTCGCACGTGCCGGTTCGGAACTGGTGCGCATCACCGTTAATACCGCCGCAGCCGCTAAAGCGGTGGCGGGCATCCGTGCGCGTCTCGATGACATGGACTGCCATGTGCCGCTGATAGGCGATTTTCATTTCAACGGCCATAAGCTGGTGACCGAATATCCCGATTGCGCGAAGGCGTTGGCCAAATACCGTATCAACCCGGGTAATGTGGGGCACGGAAAAAAACGTGACGAGCAATTTTCCATCCTGATTGAAGCGGCTTGTAAATATGAGAAGCCGGTACGTATCGGCGTTAACTGGGGTAGCCTCGATCCCGAACTGCTGGCGCGTATCATGGATGAGAACGCCCGATCTGGTGATCCGAAGGATGCGTCGCTTGTCATGCGTGAGGCATTGATTACCTCCGCGCTGGAAAGTGCCGCCAGGGCGGAGGAGATCGGACTGGGGCGTGACAGAATCATATTGTCCTGCAAGGTAAGCGGCGTGCAGGACTTGATTGCTGTTTATCGCGACCTGGCATCGCGTTGCGACTATGCCTTGCATCTTGGATTGACGGAAGCCGGTATGGGCTCGAAAGGAATCGTGGCCTCTACCGCCGCGCTGTCAGTGCTGCTTCTTGACGGCATAGGCGACACCATCCGCATATCGCTTACACCGGAGCCAGGCGGTGACCGCTCTCGCGAAGTGGTGGTGGCGCAGGAGATTCTGCAAACCACGGGTCTGCGCGCGTTTGTCCCGCTGGTCGCAGCATGCCCTGGTTGCGGGCGTACCACCAGCACCTATTTCCAGGAGCTGGCGGAAAGTATCCAAGGCTATGTACGTACCCAGATGCTGGTGTGGCGCGAGGAATACGAAGGCGTGGAAAATATGACATTGGCGGTGATGGGGTGCGTAGTCAACGGACCCGGGGAAAGCAAGCATGCCAACATCGGCATCAGCCTGCCTGGTTCGGGTGAAAGGCCGGTGGCACCGGTTTATGTAGATGGGCAAAAATCGGTGACCTTGAAAGGCGACAATATTGCAGGAGAATTCCGCCAGATCGTCGATGAGTATGTGCAGGCGAAATATCCGAAGAAGTCAGGCACCGCAGAAATCAGGCAATGACCCGATCCATCCAGGCCATCCGCGGGATGAATGACATCCTGCCTGACCAGATATACCTTTGGGATTTTTTTGAACAGACCGTGCGGGAATGGATGACGGCTTATGGTTATCGTAACATCCGCATGCCGATCGTCGAGCAGACTGATCTGTTCGTGCGTTCCATAGGCGCGGTGACCGATATCGTCGAGAAAGAGATGTATTCCTTTCTGGATAGTCTCAACGGCGACAGCCTAACATTACGCCCGGAAGGAACCGCCTCCTGTGTGCGCGCGGTACTGGAACATAATCTGCTCTATCCGGGGCCGCAGAGACTGTACTATTCCGGTCCGATGTTTCGCCATGAGCGTCCGCAGAAGGGACGTTACCGTCAGTTCCATCAGGTAGGCGTAGAAGCGCTGGGTTATACCGGCCCGGATATTGACGCCGAGCTCATCGTCATGTGTGCGGAATTATGGAAGAAGCTGGGTATTTCGGATGTACGCCTGGAAATTGGCACGCTGGGTAGCGCTGAATCGCGCGCATTGCATCGGGCGCGATTAATCGGGTATCTGGAGCGGCATCTGGATGGGCTCGATGATGATGCCCGCCGGCGGTTGCACAGCAATCCGTTACGGATACTCGATAGCAAGAATTCCGAAATGAGAGAGATCATTGACGGTGCACCGCGGTTGCTGGATGACCTGGACGAGGACTCGCTGGCGCATTTCGAGACGTTACAGCGACTCCTGCGCGACCAGGGAGTGGACTTTGAGATCAACCCGCGGCTGGTAAGAGGGCTGGATTATTACAACCGCACCGTATTCGAATGGGTCACCGGGAAGCTCGGTGCGCAAGGCGCCATATGCGCCGGCGGCCGTTATGACGGACTGGTGGAGCAGATCGGCGGCAAACCGGCATCGGCGGCGCCAGCGTGCGGTTTTGCCATGGGCGTGGAGCGTGTGCTGGCGCTGATGGTGGAATGCGGCGGGGAAATACCGCGCCCCGTGCCGGATGTGTATGTGATACATCAAGGCGAGGCTGCGAATGGAGCCGCCTGGAAGACTGTCAGATATTTGCGCGATAGCGGACTCAAGTCAATTCTGCATTGTGGCGATGGCAGCTTCAAGGCGCAGATGAAAAAAGCGGATGCCAGCGGCGCGCGTTTCGCCGTTATTATTGGTGATGATGAAGCACAAGCCGGTGAGATAAGCATCAAGCCGCTACGTGAGGCGGCGGAGCAGGTGAGAGTCGGGCTGGCGGAAGCAGTGGATCTGCTTAAGAGAACTTGAATCAGAAAATTCTTATCAGGAAATTAAATGGCGACCTATGATCTGGAAGAGCAGGAAAAAATTGATGGGCTTAAATCCTGGTGGGAAGCCTATGGCACGCTGGTGATTATAATTGTGGCGACTTTGATTGCAGGCATGGGTGGCCAGCAGGCATGGAAATACTATAAGGCGCAACAGACTCAGCAGGCAGCGGAACTATATGCCTCGCTGTTGCAAGTCGAGGCAAGTGGTGATCCCAAGAAAATTAGCGATGCCTCACATTTGCTGATGGAAGGCTTCCCCACCAGTGGCTACGCGGCGCGTGCCGCATTGATTTCGGCACGTGCGAGTCTCGAGGGGGGCGACATGCAAAATGCCAAAAGCCGTTTTCAGTGGGTGCTGGATAATGCCAAGGAAGAAGAGTTGAAGGATCTTGTGCGGTTGCGGTTGGCAGGCATATCCCTGGACGAGAAAAAATACGACGATGCCGTGAGGCTGCTGGATACCAAGCATGGTGAATCTTTTGATGGCCTTTATGCGGATCTCAAAGGCGATGTCCTTACTTCGGCGGGTAAGGTTCCCGAAGCACGTGCCGCTTATCAAATGGCACTCGACAAGCTGAGTAAAAAAGGCACCTATCATAGTATCGTTCAAATGAAGTTGGATGCCCTGGCGGAAGGTAAATAGAGGCACCTCGAATTTTCGATTGTGCGCATAATAAGACCGCAAGAATGAGGCGTAGACGGCAAACTATCCACGGAAGACTGATGCAGAGATTCTCCAGGATTATTTGCATGATCCTGAATCCGGTGGTTAATCGCTCATTCCCTTGTTTAACGTCATGACCCATAATGAATTTTTGCACCATTTGATCTTCACCTTTCTGGTGAGTTCGCTACAACTGCCGGATTTAAGATGATTCGACGGCATATCCTGCTGCTGGTGCCGCTGTTGGCATTTTCCGGATGTGTGAGTCTCATTGATATGGCGCGCGACATTGCGCGTGACTTGGCGGATATCGATGTGGCGGGTATCAGCGGCGGGCTCCTTGGAGGCGAAACCTTTGAGATGAGCCCGGAACAGGCTGCCCAATTAAAGACAATTCCGGGAGCGCGCCCATTGTGGCAGAACGGCATTGAAGAAAGTAAGGCGCTGGGATTTATGCCGGTATACGAGAATGGCGCCGTTTATGCCGCCAGTATGGATGGGTTCCTGGTGCGTTTTGATCCCGTTACGGGCAAACAAGCGGGAAATGTCAATACCAGGCATAAATTGTCGGGTGGCGTGGGTGCGGGTGACGGAATGTTGCTGGTTGGGACCCTCAAAGGCGAGGTCCTGACATATGGCAGCAAAGATGGTAAAGCCCTGTGGACGGCCCAAGTATCCACTGAAGTGTTAAGTCCGCCGCGAGCGGATAGCGGCACGGTAGTGGTGCGCACTGGAGATGGCCGTATTTTCAGTCTGGATGCCGGCAGCGGTAAACGTAAGTGGATATACCAGGGTGCAACGCCATCCCTGACGGTTCGGAGCTATGCCGGCGTACTGATCTCGCAAGGGATGGTATTCGCCGGATTCGCGGGCGGAAAACTGGTGGCGATAAATCTGGCAAACGGCGCGGTAACGTGGGAGGCGGTGGTATCGCGGCCACGGGGTGCGACAGAACTGGAGCGGATGACGGATGTCACCAGCCTGCCAGTGGCTGACGAACAGCAAATATGCGCTGTCGCTTATCAGGGACGCGTTGCCTGTTTTGAGATCGCTAACGGTACTCAGATTTGGGCGCGAGACGCGTCGAGCAGCGCGGGTCTCGCCATGAATGATCATTACATCTACGTGAGCGACGTTCAAGGCGCGGTGGTAGCTTACAATAAAAAGGATGGCACCAGTATCTGGAAACAGGATATGCTCAAGGGCGTCCAATTATCTCCCCCGCTCATTCGGGATGAGCATGTGGTGGTGGGGGATTCTCTAGGCTATGTAAATCTCATCAGGAACGACACCGGTAGTATTGTCGCTCGATCCGCCACTGACGGGAGCGCCATCGTTGCCCGTCCCGTATCTCTGCCTAATGGTTTCGTGGTGCAGACCATGAAAGGCGGGCTTTATGCTTTCGGTATGTAACCGGTCTCGTTGGGCTCCTTCATTTTGGGCTCATTTGTTTATTTTGGAATACGCTCACCGTTATCCTTCTGAGCAGAAGGATAGATGGTCTGCGCATAAGAACCGGAAGTCATGAAACCCACCCTAGTACTGGTCGGGCGGCCCAACGTCGGCAAATCAACGCTTTTTAATCGCCTGACCCGCAGCCGTGACGCCATTGTGGCGGATATTCCGGGGTTGACGCGGGATCGCCATTACGGCCATGGCAGACTGGGCGATAAACCCTACCTGGTAGTCGACACCGGTGGCTTTGAGCCGATGGTGAAGGAAGGCATTTTGCATGAGATGGCCAAGCAGACTCGACAAGCGGTGGACGAAGCGGATAGGGTGCTGTTCATCGTCGATGGCAGAACCGGTTTGGCGCCGCATGATAAGGTAATTGCGGAGCAACTGCGTAAAACGGGACGCGAAATCATACTGGTGGTGAATAAAACCGAAGGCATGGCGTCATCCGTTGTCACCGCCGAATTTCACGAACTGGGTCTGGGGGAACCCTGTGCGATCTCCGCCGCGCACGGCGATAATGTGAACGAGCTGGTGGAGCTGGCGTTAGCGGATTTTCCACTGCCGCAAGAAGAAGAAAAAGAGGATAGGCACCCAAAAATTGCTATTGTGGGGCGTCCCAACGTTGGCAAATCCACGCTGGTGAATACGCTGCTGGGCGAGGAACGCGTCATTGCGTTTGATCAGCCAGGTACCACCCGCGATAGTATCTATATTGACTTTCACCGCAACGGACGTCCGTATACGTTGATCGACACCGCCGGTTTGCGCCGTCGCGGCAAGGTATTTGAGACCGTGGAAAAATTTTCGGTGGTCAAGACCTTGCAGTCGGTAGAAGATGCCAATGTGGTGGTGCTGGTGTTGGACGCGGGAAACGAAATTTCCGACCAGGATGCACACATCGCCGGGTTTATCCTGGAAACGGGGCGCGCGCTGGTGGTGGCCGTTAACAAATGGGACGGTCTGGACAATTATCAGCGCGATACCATCAAGAACGATATTGCCCGGAAACTCGCTTTTTTACTGAATTTCGCTAAACTCCACTATATCTCGGCATTGCGAGGCAGCGGCATGAAAGGACTGCTCCCATCGATTGATGCGGCTTATGCGGCCGCGATGGCAAATCTATCCACCCCCAAACTTACCCGCGCCCTGTTGGCGGCGGTCGAGAAGCAGCAGCCACCGCGCGCCGGCTTATCACGTCCCAAGCTTCGTTATGCCCATCAGGGCGGCTCCAACCCGCCATTGATTGTGATCCATGGTAGTGCCCTCGATAAGGTTCCCGAAACTTATCAGCGCTATCTTGAAAACACTTTTCGCGAAACCTTCCGGCTGGAAGGTACACCGTTGCGGGTTGTATTCAGGTCGGGTCGAAATCCCTACGCTGAAAGAAGTCCGGCACCCCTCAGCGAAGCGGAAGCAAAACGTGCTCACCGCCGCCGCATGGTTGGCCGGAAGAAATATGGTTAGGGCCTGTTAACAGGCCCAAATTAAACCTAATCGAATGTTTCAATTCTTGATCTTGCCAGCGTCGCGTTCGCGGCAAACATGCGGCGAACCCCTTAATGCAATACCCTTGGTACACTCAAGATGAATTCAGGAATGGTTGCATCGAAGCGCAGACCGTCTTCAGCCACCATTTGATAGCTGCCTTTCATCGACCCAACCGGCGTGGAAATGGCGGTACCACTTGTATACTCGAAACTGTCGCCGGGTTTTAGGAGCGGCTGCTCGCCAACCACTCCCAGCCCCCGTACCTCCTGCACGCCGCCCGTTCCATCTGCAATAATCCAGTGGCGGCTGATGAGCTGCGCCGCGACCGTGCCGGTATTGGCAAGCATAATGGTATACGCGAAAACGTAACGGTCGAGCGCTTCGTCCGATTGTTCCGGGAGGTAGGTAGTGTGAACCGTTACAATAATCTCATATTTTTTACTTTCAGCCATCCCCGCATTGCACACTATTTTTTGAGTCACGGCAAGGGTGGTGGCTACAAAATATGGTGCTGCGTGATAAAAATGACAGAATGATGGCTTACAGGATGAAGCTGTTAGCGCGAAACAGCTATTTGCGGTTAAAATGGTGTTTTTTGATTATAAGGAAGCCTTCATGGCTAATTATCGCATCGCTCCGAGCATTCTTTCCGCAAATTTTGCCAAGCTGGGCGAAGAAATCACCGCCGTTATCGATTCAGGTGCGGATATCATCCATTTTGATGTGATGGATAATCACTACGTGCCTAATCTCACCATTGGCCCGCTCGTGTGTGAAGCAATCCGTCCCCTGACCCAGGCGATTATTGATGTGCATCTGATGGTTGAGCCGGTTGACCGCATTGTTCCGGACTTTGCCAAGGCTGGCGCCAATATTATTTCCTTTCACCCGGAAGCGTCCAGGCATATCGACCGCACCATCGGGCTCATCAAGGAACAGGGCTGCAAAGCAGGGTTGGTATTCAATCCCGCGACGCCTTTATATTATCTTGATCATGTGCTGGATAAACTGGATCTGGTGCTGATCATGTCGGTAAACCCCGGTTTCGGTGGGCAGAAATTCATCCCTGAAGCACTGGAAAAATTAAAAGCGGTGCGCAAACGCATTGATGCAACCGGCAAAGACATCATGCTTGAGATTGATGGTGGCGTAAAGGTAGATAACATCGCCGAGATTGCCCGCGCCGGGGCCGACACTTTTGTGGCGGGTTCCGCCATTTATGGCGCAGGCAAGGACAGCGATCCGCACCGCTATGATACGGTAGTCGCAGCGTTGCGGGCCGAGCTGGCGAAAGCTTGATTTCAGTCCCGAAACAACAGGGCGCCTCGGAGAATCCAGATTTGCGAATGCGTCGTAAGCTACGGAACTTTACTTGACTGTCAGGAATATACTACGTGAACAAAAGCGCTTCGCGGCTCGCAGATACCTCTGCGGCCGACATCGAATTTCCCCTGTTGATCAAGGCTGTAATGATCGATCTGGATGGTACGCTTCTCGATACGGCGGGCGATCTTGCCGCGGCGGCCAATATGATGCTTCGGGAACTGGGCAGGGCCGAACTACCGCTGGAGACTATTCAATCCTATATCGGCAAGGGCATACAGAAATTGGTGAAGCGTTCGCTGACCGGCAGTCTCGATGATGAACCCGATGCTGAATTATTCGACAAAGCGATGCCGATCTACGAGCGCGATTACGCGAAAACGCTGTGCGTTAATACACGGCCCTATCCAGGCGTAATAGAGGGATTGAACGGCCTGCGGGAAGCGGATTTTCGTCTGGCCTGTGTCACCAACAAGGCTGAGGCGTTCACCTTGCCGTTGCTCCGCGCCACTGGCCTGTTCGATTATTTTGATATCGTCCTGTCAGGTGACAGCCTCCCGAAAAAGAAGCCTGACCCGATGCCCCTGCTGCATGCCTGCAAGCATTTCGGCATTCTACCCCATGAAATGCTGCTGATCGGTGACTCCCTCAATGACGCCGAAGCGGCACGTGCAGCGGGCTGCCATGTCTTTTGCGTACCCTATGGCTACAATGAGGGGCGCGATGTGCGCGAACTGGATTGCGACGCCATCGTTACGTCCGTATACGATGCTACAAAATTAATTCAGAAATTGTCATGATCCGCGAAAACACCGGAATCGAGGAATACGCGATCAAGGCCTGGCGTCCCTGGCGCCCTGGCCTTGATCGCTGGCGTGCCTAGCATTCACACACCACGGTATTTCTGCCCTTCCGGTTTTTGTGGGATCAAATCATGACTGAAACTGAATTCAATGACCTTGTCGCGCAAGGCTACAACCGTATCCCGGTGGTGCTGGAAACATTCGCCGATCTGGATACGCCTCTGTCGGTTTATCTAAAGCTTGCCAACCGGCCTTACTCCTATTTACTGGAGTCGGTGCAGGGTGGCGAGCGCTTCGGACGCTATTCTTTTATTGGTTTGCCTGCCCGGACTCGCATAGAGGCGCGAGGCAACCGTGTCAGAATCATCAATGGTGCGGGATCGCAGGAAGTTGAGGCAGGAGATCCGCTGGCTTTCGTGGAGTCCTATCTGTCGCGCTTCAAGGCAGCGCCATACCCCGGTTTGCCCCGTTTCTGCGGCGGTCTCGTAGGCTATTTTGCCTACGATGCCGTACGATACATCGAGCATAAACTTGCAGGTCATGCCCGCCCGGATACGCTCAATACACCCGATATGCTGCTATTGCTGTCTGAAGAGCTGGTGGTGGTGGATAATCTTTCCGGCAAACTCTATCTCATCGTGTATGCAGCCCTTGGCGACACGGGTTCAATGGAAGCAGCGGAAGCGTATAAAGTCGCAAAAAAACGCCTGAAGGAGTTGCTTGTCAATCTCCGTAAACCGGTGGAAATTCCGCTTGAAGTGCCGAGCAAGCCCGCCGAGGCTGTCTCGGAATTCAATGAAGCAGATTTCATTGAAGCGGTGGAGCGCGCCAAGCGCTATATTTTTGATGGCGACATCATGCAGGTGGTTTTGTCGCAGCGCACCAGCAAGCCTTATGGTGCCTCGCCGCTGGCGCTTTATCGCGCGCTGCGCAGTCTCAATCCTTCGCCATACATGTTTTATTATCATTTTGGCGAGTTTCACGTGGTTGGTGCATCACCCGAAATCCTGGTACGCCTGGAAGGCGGCACCGTGACCGTACGTCCAATCGCCGGTACACGTCCGCGCGGCAAAACCATCCAGGAAGATTCCGCGCTGGCGGCCGATCTGCTGGACGACCCGAAAGAACGTGCGGAACATTTAATGCTGATGGACCTCGGGCGCAACGATGTCGGCCGCGTCGCGCAGACCGGAACGGTTAAAGTCACAGAAAACATGCAAATCGAGCATTACTCTCACGTTATGCACATTGTTTCCAATGTGGATGGCAAGCTCAAGCCAGGCCTGAATGCGATGGATGTGCTGCGCGCCACTTTTCCAGCGGGTACCGTGAGCGGTGCGCCCAAAGTGCGGGCGATGGAAATCATTGATGAGCTGGAAGTTTCCAGGCGCGGCATCTACGCAGGCGCGGTAGGCTATCTCGGATTCAATGGCGATATGGATCTGGCTATTGCCATCCGTACCGGCGTCATCAAAGACGGCAAGTTGCACGTGCAGGCGGGTGCGGGCATTGTTGCCGATTCCGTGCCGCAAAGCGAATGGATCGAAACCCAGAACAAAGCCAAGGCGCTGCTGTGTGCGGCGGAGATTGCGGAAGGTGGATTGGACAGTAAGATCGAGTAGAGGATGATTCGATAGGTACTTTCTTGTTTCGCCTGCAATAACTGACGTCCGGAGAGCCCCATGCTCGCCTAGCCGGGCTTGTGCAATGCCCTGAACCCAAACAAATCCCAGTTCACGGTTTCATCGCTGAAAACACGCATGAATTCTAATGATAGCCACAACATAGTCAGCGAGAAAACCGGCGACATGTTGGTGCGACTTTCCAAATAGCCGGGAGGTTGGTAGGAGTGCTATATTAAATCCGTAGGTTGCAGGCAAATTATCTGATTTCGGCTAAATAAGATTTAGCATTGCCAGCCAGAACGTATCAAATAAAGTACGGAAAAGATTGTCACTTTACTATAGCATACGCCATACTTGGTTAAGGGTTCGCATATATTATTGTCCCCTTTAACACAAATCCTTACCTGCACCCGATAGCCTATGATTATCCATATTTATTCGCTGTGCTGGAATGAGGAAAGAATGCTTCCCTATTACTTTCGGCATTACGATTCAATTGCCGATCGTTTTTTCATTTTTGACGACGCATCCACCGATGCCTCGCTTGAAATACTGGCCAAGCATCCGAAGGTGGAACTTGACCGTTTCCATAAGCAAACTGATTCGCTTGTGGGTAGCGCTGCTATGTTTAACGACAATATATGGAAGCGGAGCCGCAAAAAAGCGGACTGGGTGATCATCTGCAGTATGGACGAACACCTATACCACCCTGATCTACTGGGTTATCTCCAACAATGCCGGAAGGCGGGTATCACCGCCATTCCACCAGCCGAAGGTTATCAGATGGTTTCAGATTCTTTCCCGGATTCTGACGAACGTTTATGTGATCTGATCA
Source organism: Nitrosospira sp. Nsp13 (assembly GCF_900101945.1). NCBI lineage: Bacteria > Pseudomonadati > Pseudomonadota > Betaproteobacteria > Nitrosomonadales > Nitrosomonadaceae > Nitrosospira > Nitrosospira sp. Nsp13. Next base: position 80,152 of record NZ_FMVD01000011.1, read on the forward strand.
CCCGCGGCATGCGTTTTAAAAAGATGGATAAATTCTGCATATTTAATCCTGATGCAATCGAAGAAACCAATTTCGTTCCAGGTCGACATAAGGCCGATCCGAGTGGCCGAGTGGTATTCCCCAAAAAAAGGGATCTCAAGCTGCTTCATTACAAATACCTTGGCCTGGATTATCTTATTACACGCTATGCCGAGCTTCGTACGGGTTTGTCTCGCGTCGACCTCGAAAAACGTTGGGGTCGTCAATATCTGTTGGATCGGGAGAAAATTGAAAAAGAGTTCCTTGCCGTGCGTGAGGCTTCTTCTGAAATATCACTTTCGACAGCAACGTCCAAAGTTAGTCCCATGGGAAATTTTGAATACCAGTTCCGCAAAACCCTGAGAAACTTTAAGGAACGTTGGCGCGCCTTTATGAAATCGCGTAAAACAAAATGAGTAAGATACTGGTGATGTATAGTAACGGCCAGCCTTCTCCGGGGCATGTTGAGCGATTGAAAAAAGTGCAGCAAGACGTGTCGGTGGTCGTCGCTGATTCAGAAGAAATTGCTGTTCGCCACGCTGCTGATACGGATATCATCCTGGGACATCGATATCTGCGTCAAACACTTCCTTATGTGCAACACCTTAAGTGGGTGCAAAGTACCGCAGCCGGACCGCATCATCTGCTGTCCTCTGATTTGCGCAGAGTGAATCCGATTCTCAGCCGTTGCACAGCCTTTTCAGATGCTATCGCATGGCATGCCTTTACATTGGCTCTGTCCGTCGTGCGGCGAATCCCTGAAGCGGTCAAGGCGCAGCAGCAAGGAGTATGGGCTCACTCTCGTTTCAATATGCTACCCTTCCCTCAAACCGCCATGGTTTTCGGCGTGGGCCGTATTGGAAGAGAGTTGGCCATGATTCTCCGCAGAAACGGGCTGTCAGTTTTGGGTGTGACGAGGAAGTACTCGCCAAAAGCGAGCGCTGCGTGCGATGAATTATTTTGTGACTACAATAGCTGGTTTGAACAATTGCATCGTGCCGACCTTTGTTTTATCACCCTTCCGCTGACCAAATATACCAGCCGTTTTTTTGACGAGACTATCTTGCGTGCACTTCCGAAACATGCTGTTCTCGTCAACGTGGGCCGAGGTGGGGTTGTTGACACTGATGCGCTGGTCCGTCTCTTGCAGGAAGGTCATCTGGGGGGCGCTGCGCTCGATGTTGTCGATCCTGTCCCATCTTCATCCTCCGATCCCGTCTGGACAGCACCCCGTTTACTTATTACCCCTAAGGTCGCGGTATTTCATCCTGAACATCAAAAGAAGCTCGAAGCATTCATTGAAAATCAGGTAACAAGATATTTTAATGGCGAAACATTGCTCGATTTAATCACCATAAATGACCTGGCGGAAGGAAACTGAGGATGAGTTACGGAAACGATTTCGTATTAACGCTTTTTACTAATGACATTGAATTGGCCAGGCGGGCTGACGAGGCAGGGATTAACCGTATCGGTCTTGATCTGGAGATGTTGGGTAAAGCGGTACGACAGCAGCATTTGAACACCTGGATTTCTGATCATGAAGAAAATCAGCTGCCAGCGTTAAGGCAGGTTCTCAAAAAAAGCAAGCTTTTCGTGCGGACCAATCCACCACATCCTCGTTTGGATGAAGAAATTGATCGCTTCGTTGAAGCGGGTGCAGAAGTAATCATGCTTCCCATGTTTAGGACTACTGAAGATGCTGCCAATTTCATTGAATATATAGACGGTCGAGCAGAGGTTTCGTTACTAGTCGAAACAGCGGCGGCGGCAGTACGTCTTGAGGAAATTGTGCAGCTTAAAGGAATCGACGAGATCCATATTGGATTGAATGACTTGCATCTGGATATCGGGCTGAAGAGTCACTTCGAATTGCTGCGCTCCCAATTTATGAATAACCTGTCAGACATCGTTCATAACGCGGGTATCCCCTTCGGTTTCGGTGGCGTCGGTCGGGTAAAAGATGCCCGCTTGCCCATTCCGTCTGACCTTGTCTATGCGCAGTATGCACGCCTGCGAGCCGACCGGGCGCTCGTATCCAGAGTCTTTACCTCGCCTGACTATACGCAACTTGATCTCACCCAGGAAGTGGCGGCTTTTCGCGATCGTATGGATGAGTGGAATGAATGTACGGAACAGGATTGGATTAAGGCGCGGGATCTACTTTGGAGGGCCGCAGAAGCGCTTTAGTCTGGAACAAACTATCGAGAAAAGATTGGGTGCTGAAGTGTAAGGCTGTAAGCCGACTTATTACTCATAGGAAGCATCTGAAAATGGCTTTATCTGTGTTTAGACAATATTACCTGGGCCAAAGAAATATAACTCGCAAATAAGCACATATTATGAAAATTGGAATAGTCGTTGCCTATCACAACTTTGTGAATAAATTTATTTTGCCTTGTTTAAGTTCCATGCGGGAAAATATTAAGTACGAAAAATTCGTATGCGTATTTGATAACGAATCTAGCCATAAAGACAATTATAAAGTTACAGATTTTTGCAGCATGAATAATGAATTTAGCTATATTAGAATAGATGACCAGATTAAGAATGGCGGGTTGACGGGGGTTTGGAATAAAGGTGTCGATTTATGTATTGAAAATAAATGTGATGTTATTTTCATTATAAATGATGATATTTTAATTAATGAAACCTGGGAGCATTTTGTTTCATCTGTTACAGATGATAATGTTATTTACGGTCCGATAACAAATGAGCCTGGTCACGCCTGGATTAATAAAAAAGGCATTAAAATACAATATGCTTATACCCGGGATGGTAGAGATGAAAATCCCCAAAAAGTGGGTTTTGTTAATGGTTTTTGTTTTGGATGCACATCGAAAACATTTGCAAATAACAGGTGGAATGAAACGTTTTATTTCAATCCATATTTTCCTTTTGGAGGGAATGAAACAGAATTTCAAGTAAGATTATTTAATTTAACACCAGCCACCACTACTCCAAAAAATAAAAAAATTTTAGATTCGTTAGATGCGCATAACCAGGCAATAATAGTACCTAGATGTTATGTTCATCATTCCAAAAATAACGCATGGAGAATAAATGGCGGTAAATATTCAAATGATCAATTCACTTGATCATTGATCATTGGTCAGTGACGGTTTGAGCTCGAGTGCTCCGTAAGCTTCCCCATTAGCTTCCCCATTAGCTTCCCTATTTAAGACATTAGCCCTATCACGGTCTTTCGTAAGTCCAATGCAGCAACGCGTCCATCGCTGGCTGCGCAATTCCTGATTTTGGATGATTGATAAAGAAAACCACGGCCACGCGCCTGCCGGATTTATCGAGCACATAACCCGCCATGGTTCTCACACCGTCCAGCAAGCCGGTCTTGATATGGGCCTGGCCCGCGGTGGCGCTGTCGTTCAGCCGCTTCTTCATGGTCCCATCCACCGCCGCGATCGGCAGAGAGGAAATGAATTCAGGCATGACCGGGCTCTGGAATGCCGCCAGCAAAAGTGCTCCCAGGTGACCGGTACTAATGCGTTCGTTGCGTGATAGCCCCGAGCCGTTTTCGATGACAAGCTCCGGGAAACTGAGCCGTTTGGACGCGAGCCACCGCCGGAGGGCCATCTCCGATTTGGCCAGCGTTGCGGGAGGTTTATCATAAGCACTCGCTATATTAGGGATTGTGTTGCCGACTCCACCGGCAGGCACCCTCGGCGGTAACCCGGCAGCCGGATCCGCAGTCAGCCCGGTAACCAGTTTTGCGGTCAGCGCACTAGTCAGTCCCAACGCAAGGTATAGTTGTCGCGCCGCAGTATTGTTACTGAATTTGTTGATGTCGCGCACGATGTCCGCGAGCGGGGGGGATTGATGGGTTTCCAGCGGCGTCATTCCTTCCGGAGTTATGCCGGTGCGTACGTTACCGCGAAATATCCCCCCTTGTTCTTCCCATAATTGCCTGAACAGGCCGAAGATGTAATCGGCCGTATCATGCACGCTGAGATATAGGGTCTTTTCGCCACAGTTAGTGGAATAGCTGCCGTTGAGGGCGATTGATACGCGGACATTGCCGTTGATGGTGGTGCGAATATCGGCGTCAAGCGCATCGCGCCATTCGTTGCAGGGGCCATTGGTAAGCTTCAGACTGTTCTTGAGTTCCAGTGATGGCAGGGATGGATCGACTACGATGCGAACGGTCTTGCTTCCGGGTTGCGGGATCAGGCGCAGCGCCAGGGTCCGATAGTTCACCAGCAGCGCTTCGGGAAGCACGTTGTATGCACGGTGGGGCTTGCCGTCGAAGGCGGCCGGATTGTCGCTGGGCAAATCGAAATGGCTGCTATCCAGCACCAGATCACCGGTAATTTCATGTAACCCGGTCTGACGCAGGCGTCGCGTAAGCAGCCAGAAATTTTCCAGATTCAGCTTGGGATCGCCGTAACCCTTGATCACCAGGTTTCCCCGTAGCGTGCCACCTTCCAGCGTGCCGTCGGCATACAGCTCGGTTTTCCAGGTATAAGCCGGTCCCAGCAGTTCCAGTCCGGCAAAAGTCGTGACCAGCTTCATTACCGACGCGGGATTCATCGGCGTGCCGGCGTTGACGGCAAGCAATGGCTTGGTTGCGCCGATTTCTTGAACGTAAATACCCACCGCGGATTGTGGAATACCTGCCTGCTTGAGTGCCTGGCTGACAGGGACCGGTATGTTGTATGAAAACGCGGGGAGCGGTGCGGCGGCAAGCACAGCACACAGAACAATTGCTATTCTGAAGTGAGCCATGCTTCCGGTGTAACCGTTGTAATGAGTTTCGGTATCCGCCATTAATTTTTAGAATGAATCAAGCGTCTGCAAAGTCCCGCTGCCAGCAAATCCATTTCCTGCTCACTATGTACAGAACGAATGGCGTCGAGATAGCATCTGTCTTCGAAATCATGAAGCCAAATACCTCTGCCTCGATCAATAGGAACGAGTGATACATCATGCTGTTTCATCTGAGTGCAGGGGTGCCAGACCGACTTTAAGCGGCGTTTCAGTAAGTATTTGTGGCTCATCTACTTGAAACTCCCTGCCATAAGCTCTATTATTAGCACTCGTTGGCAGTGAGTGCTAACAGGTTTTTGTGGTAAGTCCGGAAGTCTGAACACAAAAATATCAGTTTTCCCATAGATTTCATCGTATTAATCCAAAACAGGAGAAAGAAACATGCAAATTCGTCCGTTACACGACCGCGTTATTGTCAAGCGGCTGGAAGAAGAACGCAAGACCGCATCTGGTATTGTCATCCCTGACAGCGCGGCGGAAAAGCCTGATCAAGGCGAAATCATTGCTGTAGGCAACGGCAAGGTTGGCGACGATGGCAAGGTCCGTCCGCTGGATGTTAAGGTTGGCGACAAGGTGCTATTTGGTAAATACTCCGGGCAGACGGTTAAGGTCATGGGAGAAGAACTCCTGGTGATGCGCGAAGAGGACATCATGGGTGTCGTCGAAGGTTAGTTTGCCAACTACGATTAAACAATATTTTCTGGAAACTAGGAGAAAGAGATTATGGCAGCGAAAGAAGTGAAATTTGGCGATTCAGCCCGCCACAAAATGGTGGCCGGCGTCAACATTCTGGCCGATGCGGTTAAAGTTACCCTTGGGCCTAAAGGCCGCAATGTGGTGCTGGAGCGCTCCTATGGTGCGCCCACCATTACCAAGGATGGTGTTTCGGTAGCGAAAGAAATTGAACTGAAGGACAAGTTCGAGAATATGGGCGCGCAAATGGTGAAGGAAGTGGCCAGCAAGACGTCTGATGTCGCGGGCGACGGCACCACCACTGCCACTGTTCTGGCACAGTCCATCGTCAAGGAAGGCATGAAGTATGTCGCCGCCGGGATGAACCCCATGGACCTGAAGCGTGGCATTGATAAAGCCGTTGTCGCAACGGTTGAAGAACTCAAAAAGCTTTCCAAGCCCTGTACCACCGGCAAGGAAATCGCGCAGGTAGGAAGTATTTCCGCCAATTCAGATCCGGAAATTGGCAAGATCATTGCCGATGCGATGGAAAAAGTGGGTAAGGAAGGCGTCATTACAGTGGAAGATGGCTCCGGTTTGCAAAATGAGCTGGAAGTCGTCGAAGGTATGCAGTTCGATCGTGGTTATCTTTCACCGTATTTCATCAACAATCCCGACAGACAGATCGCATTGCTGGAAAATCCCTTCGTCTTGCTGCACGACAAGAAAATTTCCAATATTCGCGAATTGCTGCCGGTCCTGGAACTGGTGGCCAAAGCCGGTAAGCCACTGCTGATCATCGCTGAAGACGTGGATGGCGAGGCTCTTGCGACCCTGGTGGTGAATAATATCCGTGGCATCCTGAAAACCTGCGCAGTCAAGGCGCCTGGTTTCGGTGATCGCCGTAAAGCCATGCTTGAAGACATCGCCATTCTCACGGGCGGCACAGTGATTGCCGAAGAAGTGGGTTTGTCGCTGGAGAAAGCAACCCTCAAGGAGTTGGGACAAGCCAAGCGCATTGAAGTTGGCAAGGAAGAAACCACCGTCATTGATGGCGCTGGAGATGCCGCAAACATCGAAAGCCGTGTCAAGCAGGTTCGCAATCAAATCGAAGAAGCTTCCAGCGACTACGACAAGGAAAAATTGCAGGAGCGTGTGGCCAAGCTGGCTGGCGGAGTAGCGCTGATCAAGGTCGGTGCAGCCACCGAAGTGGAAATGAAAGAGAAGAAAGCGCGTGTGGAAGACGCGCTGCACGCCACTCGCGCCGCGGTGGAAGAGGGTATTGTTCCCGGGGGTGGTGTGGCATTGTTGCGCACCCGGGCCGCGGTAGCCAACCTCAAAGGCGACAACCATGATCAGGATGCAGGGATCAAGATCGTTCTGCGGGCACTGGAAGAGCCGTTACGCCAGATTGTTGCCAATTGCGGTGATGAGCCTTCGGTAGTCATCAACAAGGTATTGGAAGGCAAGGGTAATTTCGGTTACAACGCCGCCACTAGCGAGTATGGCGACATGGTGGAAATGGGCGTTCTGGATCCTACCAAGGTTACGCGCTATGCCCTGCAGCACGCCGCTTCTGTGGCGAGCTTGATGCTTACCACTGACGCTCTGGTGGCAGAATCGCCGAAGGAAGAATCTGGCGGAGGCGGTGGTATGGGTGGCATGGGCGGCATGGGTGGCATGGGTGGCATGGGCGGCATGGATATGTAGCATTTTGCCGTACCGGTCTTATTGGAAATGAAGCACAATAAAAAACCCCGCTACGGTGGGGTTTTTTATTATTACGACCCGCATAAGCTACTGTAAGCCGAGATTCATTTTGAGGTGCACGATATGTGCTACATCCCTTTATAATCCTAAATCCGTCTTTTAGCGCGCTCATCAAAAAGATGAAGATCAGGCACCGTAGAAATTGATGGAAAATTTAATTGACAGATGAGAGCGGTCAACCGCTGAATTTAGGATAATGCTCCATTAAATAAAAGCTTGTTTCTTTGTTCATGTGAAAGTGTCAGGCAACTCACTAAAGTCATGGCGGACACTTATAAATTGCAGGGTGGTAGCAGCCAAATGTTTTTTCATAATAAATTATGACCCCAGATCAGTATTGCCAGGAAAAAGCGATTCAGAGCGGTTCCAGTTTTTATTACAGCTTTCTCTATCTGCCATCGGAAAAACGCCGCGCCATTACTGCCCTATATGCTTTCTGCCGTGAGGTGGACGATGTGGTGGATGAGTGCACCGATGCGTCGGTAGCGCGAACGAAACTTGCGTGGTGGCGGCAGGAAGTCGCAGCCATATTTGATGCCGGACATGGAAATGAGCCTAGTCACCCGGTGGCTAAAGCGCTGGTTAACGTGTCAAAAACATTCAATCTCACGGCTGAGCGCTTGAATGAAATCATTGATGGCATGGAAATGGATCTTAATTATAATCGCTATGCTGATTTCGAAACCCTGAGGCTTTACTGCTACCATGTGGCGAGCGTGGTGGGATTATGTTCAGCGGAGATTTTTGGCTATCGCAATCCTGACACCCTGAAGTATGCGCAGGATCTGGGACTCGCTTTCCAGCTCACCAACATCATACGCGACGTCGGCGAGGACGCACGCCGCGACCGAATCTATCTGCCTCAGGACGAGCTGGTTCGTTTTGGAGTATCCAACGAGGATATCCTCCATTCGCGTGAAACGGACGGTTTCAGGCAGTTGATGGAATTTCAGATTGAACGTGCGGAAAGCTATTACGCGCGGGCCTTCACTGCTTTGCCTCCGGAGGACCGTAAAAACCAGCGGCCCGGCATTGTCATGGCAGCGATTTATCAAACCCTGCTCAAGGAAATCAAGGAGGACGGTTGTCATATCATGCGGCAGCGCGTCAGTCTTACGCCGATGCGTAAATTATGGATAGCATGGACGACCTGGATCAAGGGATGATTGGCAGCATGTCCTTCTGCTGACCATCGGCCAACTATCGGATTCAGGATGAATAATTTTAAAAATTACCACGCGTCGCCGGATTTGCTCAAGGATCGCGTGATTCTCGTTACCGGCGCAGGCCAGGGCATCGGGCGTATTGCAGCACTTACCTATGCCGCTCACGGTGCCACCGTAATTCTGCATGGGCGCCGGGTTGAGAAACTGGAAAGTGTGTATGATGAAATTGAAACCAGAGGCGGGGTACAGCCGGCAATCTTTCCGCTTGACCTGGAAAAGGCGGGAGACAAGGATTTTCAAGCGATTGCTCAAGCCATCAAGTTGCAGTTAGGCAGACTGGATGGCATTTTGCACAACGCGGCATTGATATTCAGCCTGACGCCATTAGAGAACCAGACGCTGGAACAATGGCTATCGCTGTTACGCGTCAATCTGATTGCGCCATTTGCACTGACACGCGCCTGCCTGCCGCTGCTGAAAGCTTCGCCGGATGCCAGCGTGGTAATGACCTCGGAAATGCATGGCCATGACCCCGCCGCCTATTGGGGCGGATTTGCGGTGGCCAAGGCGGGGCTCGAGGCGCTGGTGAAAATTCAGGCACAGGAATGGGAAATGCTTCCAAACCTGCGCGTCAACGTGATAATCCCGGGGCCGGCGCATACGCCGCAGCGGACGAGGACTCATCCCGGTGAGGTCAAGCAGGATTTGCGTCAACCGGAGGATCTAATGCCAGGGTACTTGTATTTGATGGGCCCAGAGAGTAAAGCTGTTAGCGGCCAGACCGTATTTTGCTAGATCGTTCCCGTACAGGCTGCCGCTGCAGGGAGAAATAGGTATAATTGGCCCGGAGCGGCGCGCGAAAGTGGCGGAATTGGTAGACGCACCAGATTTAGGTTCTGGCGCCGAAAGGTGTGGGGGTTCGAGTCCCCCCTTTCGCACCAGGGAGTTATAAGCGGTGCGAGTGATGTTGCGCGAGTCGTGTATTGACGGCCACATGACCGTTGGCTGCTATTGCTATTGTCGTGGTAGCGCCGCATGAATGTTATCAACCAGTCGGGAAATGTGATGCAATCGAATGTCGAAGACCTGGGTGCGCTAGAGCGTCGCCTTAACGTTTCGATTCCTCAGGAAAAAATCGAAACGGAAGTTGAAAGCCGCCTGAAGCGTTTGGCGCGCACGGCAAAAATACACGGTTTTCGGCCAGGCAAGGTGCCGCTGAAAATTGTCATGCAGCAATACGGCCCGCAGGTGCGTCAGGAGGTGATGGGGGATGTACTGCAGAAAAATTTCAGCGAGGCTGTGCGTGAGCAAAAGCTGCGGGTTGCGGGTTACCCGCATTTTGAACCGAAGCAGGTGGCGGAGGATACCTCTCAATTTGAATTCAGTGCAACCTTTGAGGTCTATCCAGATGTGACCCTGGGTGACTTAAGCGGAACCCGAATCGATCAACCGGTAGTCAACGTGACCGGCTCTGATGTCGATAAGACGCTGGAGATTCTGCGCAAGCAGCGAGTTCAGTATGAGCCGGCGGAGCGGCCCGCGGTAATAGGTGACCGTGTCACCATCGATTATAGTGGCGTCATCGATGGAGTCGAATTTGCGGGCGGCAAAGCCGAGAATTTTGCTCTTGTACTGGGTGAAGGCAGGCTTCTCAAGGACTTTGAAGGACCTCTTGCGGGCATGAGCGCCGGGCAGGGAAAAACGTTTGAAGTAACCTTTCCGGCGGATTATCATGGAAAAGAGGTCGCCGGAAAGACGGCCACGTTTGAAGTGAAGCTCCACAGCGTGGAAGCAGCAAAGCTGCCGGAAGTGGATGCTGAATTCGCCGTATCACTAGGCGTTGCGGATGGCAACATCGAAAAAATGCGCAATGAAATTCGGGCTAACCTTGAGCGGGAAGTATCCAAACGGGTAAAAGCAAGAATCAAGGAACAGGTCATGCAATCATTGCTGGATGCGACTACGATTCAGGCACCCAAAGCACTGGTGGAACAGGAACTGGAGCGGCTCATGCAGGATGCGCGTAACGATCTTGAATCGCGTGGCATGAACGCTAAAAATGTGCCGCTACCCCGGGATTTGTTTCACGAGCGGGCGCAACGCCGGGTGACTCTGGGGTTGATCCTGGCCGAAGTGGTAAAGATTAACGGCTTACATGCAAAACCCGAACAGGTACGAACAGTGGTGGAGGATCTCGCGCAAAGCTACGAGAATCCGGCTGAAGTGGTTAAATGGCATTATGCTTCACAGGGTCGCCTGAACGAGGCGGAGTCGGCGGTGTTGGAAGATAACGTGGTGATGTGGGTGGTGGATAAAGTCACGGTAGCGGATAAGCCAATGACGCTGGATGAATTGATGGGAAAATCATGACATGATGCAACAATTCGATTGGAAACAGCGCAACCTCGATCCTAATAATTTAGGATTGATCCCCATGGTGATCGAGACAAGCGGGAGGGGCGAACGTGCTTACGATATATATTCCCGCTTACTGAAGGAGAGGGTGATCTTTCTGGTGGGACCGGTGACCGAGGTTTCCGCCAATCTGATTGTGGCGCAGCTGCTGTTCCTGGAATCGGAAAATGCGGACAAGGACATTCATTTCTATATCAATTCTCCAGGGGGGTTGGTATCCGCCGGAATGGCGATATACGATACCATGCAGTTCATAAAACCTGATGTCAGCACGCTTTGCATAGGCCAGGCCGCGAGCATGGGCTCCCTCCTGTTGACAGCGGGCGCAAACGGCAAGCGTTTTTGCCTTCCCAATTCACGTGTTATGATTCATCAGCCAATGGGTGGTTTTCAGGGTCAGGCTTCTGATATCGAAATACATGCCAAAGAAATTCTGTTTCTTAAAGGCCGATTAAATGCGCTCATGGCAAAGCATACGGGCCAAAACATAGAGACCATCGAGAAAGATACCGACCGGGATAACTTTCTCAGCGCGGAGGAGTCAGTAAAATACGGCTTGGTGGATTCTGTGCTCACTGCCAGAAGTGAGAGTGCGGGCTGAATGATCCAGAGTGATCTATAATGATCATGGATGGAGATTTAATTTTTAGCTACGAGCGTACCGGCTCGGATAATGCGGGATAAAACTATGTCAGAGAAAACTGGCGGGGAAAAACTGCTTTATTGTTCCTTCTGCGGCAAAAGCCAGCACGAAGTAAAGAAGCTCATTGCGGGTCCATCGGTATTCATTTGCGACGAATGCATAGAACTTTGCAATGACATCATCCGTGAGGAGATACAAGGTGCTGAAGCCGCCAAGCTCACCAAGTCGGATTTGCCGGTGCCGCATGAGATCTGCCAGATTCTCGATCAATACGTAATTGGTCAGGAACCGGCGAAAAAAATCCTGTCGGTGGCGGTGTACAATCATTACAAGCGTCTGAGGAATCTCGCAAAAAGCACGGACGCTGATGATATTGAGCTGGCAAAAAGCAACATACTGCTTATCGGTCCGACCGGCTCAGGCAAGACGCTGCTTGCGCAGACGCTGGCTCGTTTGCTGGACGTGCCCTTCGTCATGGCCGATGCGACAACACTAACCGAAGCGGGTTATGTCGGCGAGGATGTGGAAAACATCATCCAGAAGTTACTGCAAAAATGTAATTACGACGCGGAAAAGGCGCAGCAGGGCATTGTCTATATCGATGAGATCGATAAGATTTCGCGTAAATCGGATAACCCGTCAATTACCCGGGATGTGTCGGGGGAAGGTGTTCAGCAGGCTCTGCTGAAGCTGATCGAGGGAACGATCGCCTCGGTGCCTCCCCAGGGTGGGAGAAAACATCCCAATCAGGAATTTGTTCAGGTGGACACCACCAATATTCTTTTCATTTGCGGTGGTGCGTTTGACGGTCTCGAGAAGGTGATACGCGCCCGTTCCGAGAAAGGTGGGATAGGTTTTAGCGCCAATGTAAGAAGCCACGACAATCGCAAGAACTTCGGTGCCGTATTGCGGGGAGTGGAGCCGGAAGATCTGGTCAAGTATGGTTTGATTCCGGAATTCGTCGGACGCCTGCCGGTGGTCGCCACCCTCGAAGAACTGGACGAATCGGCACTGATTCAAATTCTGACCGAGCCCAAAAACGCACTTATCAAGCAGTATCAAAAGATGTTTCACATGGAGGGCGGCGTCGATCTCGAGTTCCGCGAGCAGGCACTCAAAGCGATTGCCAAGAAAGCGCTGGCGCGCAAGACTGGCGCACGCGGTCTGCGCTCCATTCTGGAGAGTACACTGCTGGATACCATGTTCGATCTGCCATCACTGGAAAACGTTGCCAAGGTGGTCATTGATCATGGTTCGGTAGGTGGCGATATCAAACCCATTCTGATTTACTCGGATAAACCGAAAGTGGCCAAAAGTTTTTAACCCGGGTTCTGATATTACCTGGTCCGTTGCCTTGAATTTCCTCGCGGCGTCCCCATAACCTTTGTTCGTCTTTTATAGGTGAGCCGATATGTCCTCCCCAGTTAACGATCCCAATCAGGTGTCATTACCATTATTGCCGTTGCGCGACGTAGTGGTGTTTCCGCATATGGTGATTCCCTTATTCGTCGGACGGCCCAAGTCCATCAAGGCATTGGAAATCGCCATGGAGTCCGGCAAGAGCATTCTCCTGGTTGCGCAAAAGTTTGCTGCCAAGGATGAGCCGGCTCCTGACGATCTCTATGGCGTATGCAGCGTTGCAAATCTGCTGCAAATGCTTAAATTGCCCGATGGCACCGTCAAGGTGCTGGTTGAGGGGAGCCGCCGTGCGCGCATCATGAAGGTGATTGATGACGGCAACTACTTCTCCGGCCAGGCTGCATTGCTTCCGCCGGATGCCGTTGACAACCACGAGGTTGAGGCAATGCGGCGCGCAATGCTGGCCCAGTTCGACCAGTATGTGAAGCTCAACAAGAAAATTCCGCCCGAAATACTGACTTCGCTTAGCGGGATAGATGAAGCAGGACGTCTGGCTGATACGATCGCCGCCCACTTGCCATTGAAACTTGAGCAAAAGCAGGAAGTACTGGAGATTTTCGATGTTCCAAAACGTTTGGAACATCTGCTGGGATTACTTGAAACCGAACTTGACATCCTCCAGGTGGAAAAACGTATCCGTGGGAGAGTCAAGCGCCAGATGGAAAAAAGCCAGCGCGACTACTATCTCAACGAGCAGGTGAAGGCCATCCAGAAGGAGCTCGGTGAGGGTGAGGATGGTGCCGATCTGGAAGAGATCGACAGGAAGATCAAGGCCGCACAGATGTCCAAGGAGGGTCGCGCAAAGGCGGAAGCGGAATTGAAGAAATTGCGTTTGATGTCTCCCATGTCGGCTGAGGCTACGGTAGTTCGCAATTATATTGACGCGCTGGTAGCGTTGCCGTGGAAGAAAAAAAATAAAATCAGCAAGGACCTTAACGCCGCCGAAGTGGTGCTGGAGCAGGATCATTATGGCCTGGACAAGGTCAAGGAACGCATCGTCGAATATCTGGCCGTGCAGCAGCGCGTTGATAAGCTGAAAGCACCCATTCTTTGTCTGGTGGGGCCGCCTGGTGTGGGCAAGACCTCATTGGGACAATCCATTGCCCGTGCCACCAACCGCAAGTTCGTGCGCATGCCCCTGGGCGGCGTGCGCGACGAGGCTGAGATACGCGGCCATCGCCGTACTTACATTGGTTCGATGCCGGGCAAGATCTTGCAGAACATGACCAAGGTGGGTGTCAAAAATCCATTATTCCTACTCGACGAAGTGGACAAAATGGGTATGGATTTCCGTGGCGACCCATCATCCGCGCTACTGGAAGTGCTGGACCCGGAGCAGAACAATTCATTCGTGGATCATTACATCGAGGTTGAGTATGATTTGTCGGACGTCATGTTTGTCGCTACCGCCAACACCCTGAATATACCCCCGGCATTACTGGATCGCATGGAGGTGATCAGGTTGTCGGGCTATACCGAGGATGAAAAACTCAATATCGCAACACGTTACCTATTGCCTAAGCAGATAAAAAATCACGGACTCAGGGAAGATGAACTGGCGGTGTCCGAATCCGCCCTGCGTGATGTTACCCGTTATTACACACGAGAGGCCGGTGTACGGGCGATGGAGCGGGAAATTTCAAAAATATGCCGTAAAGTGGTCAAGGCATTGCTGCTCAAAGGTGATCAGAAAAAGATCACCATCAGCGGGCGGAATCTGGATAAATACCTGGGGGTAAGACGGTATACCTATGGCGTTGCGGAAGAGAAAAATCAGGTAGGGCAGGTGACAGGTCTGGCATGGACCGAGGTAGGTGGAGAGTTGCTGACCATTGAGGCGGTTGTGTTGCCGGGCAAGGGAAAAACCATCACTACCGGAAAATTGGGGGAGGTGATGCAGGAATCGGTTCAGGCCGCGCTGTCGGTGGTACGCAGCCGGTCAAGAACGTTGGGTATCGCTGATGATTTTTATCAGAAGAACGACATTCATATCCATTTGCCTGAAGGTGCGACGCCCAAAGACGGCCCCAGCGCGGGGATCGGCATTTGCATAGCGATGGTATCGGCGCTGACAGGCATCGCGGCTCGGGCGAATGTGGCGATGACGGGGGAAATAACATTGCGCGGCGAGGTGCTGCCCATCGGTGGTCTCAAGGAAAAGCTTCTGGCTGCGCACCGCGGCGGCATAAAGAGAGTGCTGATTCCGGAGGACAACGTCAAGGATCTGACCGAGATTCCAGAGAATATCAAGAATCGGCTGGATATTCATCCGGTTAAATGGATAGATCAGGTGCTGGATCTGGCATTGGAACGCAAGCCGGAAGCGCTTCCCGTTACCCCTGCGCCCGTGCCTGGTCCCGTTGCGGTCGAGGAGGACAGCGCCACCACGGTTATCAAGCACTAGATTCCAGAAAGGTTCGTGTAACTTTTATTTTTCAATCTCCGGTTTATTCCATTTCATGAAACAGACCGGGTTTACTGGAGAAAGCAGGATTTTCCCGCGTAAGTTTATGTACAAAATGTTTCTGAAATATTTTCACAATTGCTTGACCAAGCACAAACGGCTTGATATAAAACAATTGCAAGGGTTTTTCTGTAACTAAAATAACGAAAGGGGAATCACCGTGAATAAATCTGAACTCATTGATGCCATCGCCAAGTCTTCGGACATCTCCAAGGCCTCTGCAGGTAACGCGCTGGATGGAGCATTATCCGCAATCAAATCCGCTCTAAAAAAAGGTCAAAGTGTAACACTCGTCGGATTTGGAACTTTTAAAGTAGGTAAACGGGCAGCCCGCACCGGCCGCAATCCTCGCACGGGTGCGGCAATCAAGATAAAAGCCGCGAAAGTTCCGAAATTCAGCGCTGGCAAGGCGCTCAAGGATGCAGTAAACTAGCATTCTTCGGACGGGGTGCTTAGCTCAGTTGGTAGAGCGTCGCCCTTACAAGGCGAATGTCGGCGGTTCGACCCCGTCAGCACCCACCAGCAGAAACTTACAGATTGTTGGAGTGGTAGTTCAGTTGGTTAGAATACCGGCCTGTCACGCCGGGGGTCGCGGGTTCGAGTCCCGTCCACTCCGCCAGATTTTGTGCTAAACCAGGGCGAACGCGAGTTCGCCTTTTTTATGCATTTCTTAAGCTTTTAATAATGTTTGATTTTGTTCATAGAAAAAAACGTATCGTCCAGGCCATCCTGGCACTTGCCGCATTGCCATTTCTTTTCTGGGGAATCGAGTCCTATAACAGTAGTGACGGCGAAGACTATCTTGCATTGGCGGCGGGCGAAAAGATCCCGCGTCAGGAATTCGAGCAGGCGTTGCGCAATCAGCAGGAAAGCATGCGGGCGACCATGGGAGAAAATTTTAACGATGCAATGCTGAATAATCCGGAACTACGGTCTGCGGTATTGGAGGGGCTGATCCAGCAGCGGCTGCTGAAGCATGAAGCCGCGCGTGTTGGGTTGACCGTGCCGGATTCGCAACTGATATCCGTCATACAAGATATTTCCGCATTTCAGGAGGATGGCAAATTTTCCAAGCAGCGCTATGAAGAGCTGCTGCGCGGACAGGGAATGAATCCGCGAACATTTGAAGCGCGTGTGCGCCAGGAACTGATGCGGCAGCAATTGACTGACGCATATACCGCGAACGGTTTCGTTCCCGTCTCGGTGGCGGAAAGAATTATGCGGTTGGGGGGTGAGAAACGCGAAATTAGCCTGACTCAAATACTACCGGAACAATTCCTGTCGCAGATGAGGCCCGATGACGCGGCTATCAAGTCTTATTATGATAGTCACCAGGCCGAGTTTCAGTTGCCGGAGCAAGTGCGTGTTGAATATCTGGTGCTGTCTCTGGATGATTTGACTAAAGACCTGCAAGTGAGCACTGACGAGGAAATAAAGTATTTTGAGGAGCATCGGAGTGAGTTTGAGCAACCCGAGGAGCGCCGTGCGAGCCACATACTGATAACGGTTCCCGCCACGGCGTCCGATGCGGAGAAAGCCGTGGCGCGTGCCAAGGCCGAACAGCTGCTTGTTCAGGTAAAGCAGGCCCCGCAAAACTTTGCGGAACTTGCCAAGCAGCATTCCCAAGACCCGGGTTCGGCGATCAAGGGGGGTGACCTGGGCTTTTTCGCACGTAACATGATGGTCAAGGCGTTCGAAGATGCGGTTTTTCAGATGAAACCAGAAGAGATCAGTAATCTGGTTGAAACAGATCACGGCTTTCATATTATTAAACTTTCCGCCATAAAACCTCCAAAACTGGTCAGTTTTGAGGAAGTAAAGAGTCAAGTCGAGCAGGAACTGAAGAAGCAAAAAGCCGGAAAAATTTTTGGTGAAATGGCTGAAGGCTTCAGCAACATGGTGTATGAGCAGAGTGATAGCCTGCGGCCCGCCGCCGAGAAGTTTAGCTTGCGTATCCAGCAGAGTGATTGGATTGGAAGAAACGCGGGTGAGCCGTCTTATTTTACTAATGGAAGGTTGCTGCAGGCGATATTCTCAGAAGATGCGCTCAAGAATAAGCGTAACACCGAGGCGGTGGAAGTGACGCCCAATACGCTCGTCTCAGCCAGAGTTCTGGAACACAGGCCGGCGACGACGCCTTCCATTGCGATGTTGCGGGATAAAATTAGCGAGAAAGTGGCCCGCAAGGATGCGGTGGAAGCGGCCAAAAAAACAGGCAGGGAAAAATTTGCGCAGTTGCAGGAAGGCAAGGATGGAGCCGTTACGTGGGGCGCCACCCAGCAAGTTTCCAGGAAGGAGCCCCAAGCTCTGGACAATGAAACCCTGCGCGCGGTTTTCAAGGCTGAAGCCGGGAGACTGCCATCGTATGCCGGTGTGGAGAATTCTCAGGGAGGATTTACTTTGATCCGCATTAGCCGTGTCATTGAACCGGTTCCAGCGGAAGCATCCGAACGCAGGACCTTTGCCCGGCAATTGCAACAGGTACACGCCCAGGAGGAGCTCTCATCTTATCTTGCCGGGGTCAGAAAACAGTATGACGTGACGGTCAGGAATGAGAGTTTAGAAAAGAAATAAGAGTCCTGTATTCATGGTCAGGGACCTCTGAATTACTCGTGGAGTGCTTTGGCGGCAAGCCCGGGAAGTTTGTTCAGAGGTTCTTCAAGGTTAGGGTTCGCTGATATCAAAAGCGACCGTATTAAATCCTGCGTCGACATGGGTAACTTCGCCAGTAATGCCGCTAGCCAGATCGCTACACAGAAAAGCCGCGACGTTACCGACCTCCGTGATGGAAACATTGCGTCGTAATGGCGCAACCTTCTCCGTATAGCTCAGCAGTTTTCCGAAATTGCCAATGCCCGCCGCTGCCAGGGTTTTGATCGGACCGGCGGAAATCGCGTTGACGCGTATTCCTTTGGGACCAAGGCTGGATGCCATGAAGCGCACATTGGCTTCAAGACTGGCTTTAGCCAGGCCCATCACATTGTAATTCGGCATAACCCGTACCGCGCCGAGGTAGGTAAGCGTAAGCAGCGAGCCATTCCTGCCCTGCATCAGCGGCATCCCCGCTTTTGCCAAGGCCGCGAAGCTGTAGGAACTGACATCGTGGGCGATGCGGAAGGCCTCGCGGTTCACGCTTTCGAGATAGTCTCCGCTCAATGCTTCTCGCGGGGCGAAGGCGATCGAGTGAACGATGCCGTCAAGACCATCCCAATGTTTTCCTAAGCTATCAAAGCAGAGGACGATTTCATCATCGTTCGAAACATCACAGGGAAACAGCAAATCACTCTCAAATTCAGCGATTATTTTTTCAACTCGTCCGCGCACTCCCTCTCCCTGATAGGTAAAGGCCAGTTGCGCGCCTTCGCGATGCATGGCTTTTGCAATACCATAGGCAATGGAGCGATTACTAAGCAGTCCGGTGATGAGAATGCGTTTGTCAGCGAGGAGTGTCATGTCATATCCTTGAAGTGATGAGGAGTTTGGGGAATTATCCTGATTCCGGCAGTTGAGCGGAGTGGAGCGTATGGTTTTCCCGGATGCAGGGTAAGGGGTTGCAACGCAGCCATGTGCCGCACAAACCATGCAATCCATCCCATAGCACTCACCAAAAAGGTAAAGATCAAATGGCGCCAAAAGTCTGTGTGGATCATGGTGTCCAGCCGAAAAGTGAGTGGTCAGCTGCCGGATTCAGGATTATAACTTCAAGTCTTTCCCACTTGTAGAATCATGAACGCCGCCGGCGTTGAAGCGTCATTTCCATTTCTGATATTTACGCTACACTATCGCATCAATGAAGGCCCTATCCAAATATCTGCCGGCATCGCTTGTGGTCCTCATTTGTGCCTGTAGCGGTAATTCATGGAACAGTCCCTATCCAGCAGACGATACGGGAAAAAATATCCTCTATACTCCGTTTGCCGAGCGCCCAAAGCACCTTGACCCCGTGCAGTCATACAGCTCCAACGAAATTCTGCTGACAGCGCAGATTTACGAACCGCCGCTGCAATACCATTATCTGAAACGTCCCTATACGCTCATCCCATCGGCGGCCGCCGAAATGCCGGTTGCGCAATATTTCGACAAGAATGGGAAGCGCCTGCACGACAGCGTGGATGCCGCGCAAATCGCCTATACAATTTATGAAATTTCCATCAAGCCCGGTATCCGATATCAGCCTCACCCGGCCTTCGCCAGAAATGAGCAGGGAGAGTTTCTTTATCATAATCTCACTGCGGAGGATCTGGCCAACGTCTACAAACTGTCCGATTTTCGCCACATGGGTTCCCGCGAATTGACGGCTGAAGACTATATTTTCGAGATCAAACGGTTGGCGCATCCCAAATTGCATTCGCCAATCTTCGGCCTGATGGCCGATTACATTGTAGGTCTTAAAGAGTACTCCATGACGCTTCAGACCGCCGTCGTGGCGCAGTTCAATGGGCAGGGTAGCGATGTCTATCTGGATTTGAACAATTATCCGCTGGAAGGCGCGGAAACAGTGAGCCGCTATACTTATCGCATCAAGATCAAGGGGAAATATCCACAGTTTATGTACTGGCTGGCAATGCCTTTTTTTGCGCCCATCCCATGGGAAGCGGAACGTTTTTATACCCAGAAAGGGCTGGCGGAAAAAAATATCACCTTTGATTGGTATCCCGTGGGCACCGGACCTTATATGCTCACCGAGAACGATCCCAATCGTATGATGATACTGGAAAAAAATCCCAATTTTCACGGCGAGGCCTATCCGTCCGAGGGTATGCCGGATGATGCGGAGGCGGGCTTGCTCGCGGATGCAGGCAAGCCCCTACCCTTTATCGATAAAGTGATATCCAGCCGCGATAAGGAAAGTATTCCGCGCTGGAACAAATTCCTCCAGGGTTACTATGACGCCTCGGGCATTGGATCTGACAGTTTCGATCAGGCGGTGCAACTGACGGGCCAGGGAGAAGCCACCGTGACTGAAGCGATGAAGCGCCAGGGTATCCGGCTGGAAACCGCTGTGGCGACCTCCACGAACTACATGGGTTTCAATATGCTTGACCCGGTAGTCGGCGGAGTAACCAAGCAGGAGCGCGAATCTGCCAGAAAGCTACGCCAAGCCATTTCGATCGCGGTGGATTACGAAGAATATGTTTCGATATTTGCCAATGGCCGCGGTATTCCGGCCCAGGGTCCTATTCCACCGGGCATTGCCGGTCATCGGGAGGGCGAGGAGGGAATCAACCCGGTCGTCTACGATTGGGTAAACGGACGGGCACGGCGCAAACCGATTGAAGCCGGCAGGGCGCTGTTAGCGGAGGCGGGTTATCCCAACGGGATGGACGCGAAAACGGGTACGCCGCTGGTGCTGTATTTTGATGTAACCGCGAGAGGTGTCGATGATAAATCGAGTCTCGACTGGATGCGCAAGCAATTCCAGAAACTCAATATTCAGCTGGTGGTTCGCAGCACCGACTACAACCGTTTCCAGGACAAGATACGCAAGGGCAACGCGCAAATCTTCGAGTGGGGCTGGAACGCCGATTATCCCGATCCGGAGAATTTCCTGTTCCTGTTGCATGGTCCGCAACAAAAGGTCGGTAATGAAGGCGAGAACGCCGCCAATTACTCCAATTCCGAGTATAACCGGCTGTTCGAGGAAATGAAGAATATGGAAAACAGTCCCGAACGCCAGCAAATCATCGATCGGATGATCGACATTCTGCGTCACGACGCGCCCTGGCTTTGGGGATATCACCCCAAGGATTATGGGTTGTATCACGCCTGGTACGGCAATGTTAAGCCGAACAGGCTATCGCACAATAACATTAAATACTTCCGTGTAGATGCGGAGTTGCGGGATCAGAAGCGGCGCGAATGGAATGAGCCGGTGTTGTGGCCCATTGTGTTGGGATTGATCGTGCTGGCGGTAGGCCTGACCCCGGCCGTGGTCGTTTACCGCCGCAGGGAACAAAGGGCGGGAATCAGGAGCAGGGAATCAGAGACCGGGAATCCGGGGTCAAGAGGCGACGTTGCTTAATTACATCATTCGGCGCGTGCTTTATGCCATTCCCATTCTGATCGGCGTGAATCTAATCACCTTTACCCTGTTTTTTGTGGTTAACAGCCCTGATGACATGGCGCGGATGCAGTTGGGAATCAAGCGTGTCACGCCCGAGGCCATTACCAAGTGGAAGCAGGAGCGGGGGTATGATAAACCGCTCATGTTTAATGATACGGTGGAGGGTACCGCAAAATTTACGCGCACTATTTTTTTTGAGAAATCAGTTGCCATGTTTGCCTTTGATTTTGGACGGGCCGATGACGGACGCGATATTGCTCACGAAATCAAAACACGCATGATACCCAGCCTTGCCATTGCGCTGCCCGTGTTCCTGCTGGGATTGTTTGTCTACATTTTTTTTGCGCTGGCAATGGTATTTTTCCGGGCTACCTACGTGGATTTCTGGGGTGTGGTACTATGCGTCGCCCTGATGTCAATCTCCAGTTTGTTCTATATCATTGGCGGTCAGTTTTTGATCAGCAAGATATGGCATCTGGTCCCCATTTCAGGTTATGGAAGTGGCCTGAATGCCGCTAAATTCCTGGTATTGCCGGTTATCATCGGCGTAATTAGCGGTGCAGGCGCCAGCACTCGCTGGTATCGCACCATTTTCCTTGAGGAAATGGGCAAGGATTACGTTCGCACCGCCCGCGCCAAAGGATTGTCTGAAAGTCTTGTACTCTTCAGGCATGTGCTCAGGAACGCAATGATTCCGATACTCACCGGCGCGGTGGTAGTGATCCCGCTGCTATTTCTGGGAAGCCTGATTGCCGAATCCTTTTTTGGCATTCCCGGATTAGGCAGCTATACCATTGATGCGATCAACTCACAGGACTTTGCCGTAGTGCGTGCCATGGTTTTTCTGGGATCGTTGCTTTATATCGTCGGACTGATATTGACGGACATTTCCTATACGCTGGTGGATCCAAGGGTGAGACTGGCATGACGACGCTAAAATGTCTTTCAAACCGGTAATTCTCTGGACAGATGCACTTGTCTACCTGTTGGTGGCGGTGATTATCGCCTTCGTCTGGTATGTGCGGCGCAATGAATATCTTCTGGCGCCATGGCGGCGTGTGGGACACAGTGCGAGCGGAATGGCGGCACTTACGGTTCTGGTATTTTTTATTGCCGTTGGATTGCTCGATACAGTGCATATACGCCCTGCCGTTGAGAATAGTAACAGTGGCAACGGCGAGAAAGCTTACGGTGTGGAAGTGCTGAGTTTGCTCGACGTGATTGCAGCCCCTTTGCGGACGCGCGTGGAAAAGACTTATTCCGCGCCTTTTGCCGCCTTTCTTTACGCCAGAGAAACAACGGAGCTTCCGGATGGACGGCAGGTACGGGAATTCCCCCGGTTGCAATTCGGCGGCGCGCATTTGCAGGATCCCGAATCTGAGCTTACGGCCGATGTGGCCTGGAAAGCAGGCGTGGGTGGAGGTTTGGGGCTTCTCCTATGGGGCATCGTGGTGGTTTCCTTGACCGGACTATTGGCGCGCCGTAGCGGTGAAAAATTCTCGTCGGTGCTTTCCGCCATCTGGCGCGGCACCACTCAGGTTCCATGGAATGCGGTATGTATCACGCTTGCATTCATATTGCTATTCTGCGGTGCCGCGCTGGCACTATCCGGTAGTTACCACATATTTGGTACCGATAAAGTGGGGCAGGACGTATTTTATCAGTCTCTCAAAAGCATCCGCACGGGTTTGGTGATCGGAACGCTCACCACGCTGATGATGCTGCCATTCGCGTTGCTTCTGGGCATCATGGCCGGCTATTTTCGTGGTTGGGTGGATGATGTCATTCAATACTTGTACACCACGCTGAGCTCAATCCCGAGTGTCCTGCTGATTGCGGCAACGGTATTGATGATGCAGGTCTATATAGAAACCCATCCCGAGTTATTCGACACCATTGCCGCGCGTGCCGACCTGCGTCTGCTGTTTCTTTGCATCATACTCGGGGTCACCAGCTGGACCGGCCTATGCCGGTTGCTGCGGGGGGAAACCTTGAAGCTGCGCGAAATGGAATACATTCAGGCGGCCCATGCCTTCGGTGTTTCCCATTGGCGTATCATCAGTCGCCACATTCTTCCCAATGTGATGCATATCGTGCTGATTGCCACCGTGATGGATTTCAGCGGACTGGTTCTGGCGGAAGCCGTATTGTCTTATGTGGGTGTCGGTGTCGATCCTTCCATGATTAGTTTTGGCACCATGATTAACGCCGCGCGGTTGGAAATGGCGCGTGAACCGATGGTGTGGTGGGCATTGCTTGCGGCCTTCGGTTTTATGTTCGCGTTGGTATTGAGTGCCAATCTTTTTGCCGATGCGGTACAGAATGCCTTTGATCCACGAGCAAAAACGTTGCCGGCAAAGGCGGTAATATTGCATCGCCGAGGACGCGGAGAGAAATCGGAGGCTCAATCCGTTTCCCCCACGGTTGAAGGCTCCTCCCAGCCATGAGTCCCTTATTGAAAATTGAGAATCTCGAAACCGTTCTCCACACCGGTGCAGCGCCGGTATGGGCGGTGGATGGTCTTACGCTACAGATTCTTAGGGGTGAAACCTTCGTGTTGCTGGGCGAGTCCGGTTGCGGAAAATCCATGACGGCCCTCTCGGTTATGCGACTGTTGCCAGAGGCGGGAGAGATCGTGGCGGGATCTATCAGGATCGGCGAGGAAGATCTGCTTCTGCTGCCGGAAGCCGCCATGCGCGATGTTCGTGGGAAGCGCATCAGCATGATATTTCAGGAGCCGATGCTAAGCTTGAATCCGGTAATGACGGTGGCGGACCAGATTGGTGAAGTGTTGCGGCGGCATTTCAATTTAAGCGGTATGGCGGCACGAGAACGCGTACTGGAGATATTGAATCAGGTGGGTATACCGGATGCGGCGCGCCGCATGAATGAATATCCCTTTCAGTTTTCGGGTGGAATGAAGCAGCGAATGATGATTGCCATGGCGCTGGCCGGGGAGCCGGAGCTACTCATCGCCGATGAACCGACTACCGCGCTGGATGTCACCATTCAGGCGCAGGTGCTGGATCTGATGCGCAGCTTGCAGCAGCGCGACGGCATGGCGATTCTACTCATTACTCATGACCTCGCGGTGGCGGCGGAAATGGCGCATCGGGTGGCGGTGATGTACGCGGGTGAAATTGTGGAGACGGCGACTCGCGAAGATTTTTTTAGCGGTCCGGCGCATCCTTATTCGCAGAAATTGTTTGCTTCCCTGCCGGGCAAAGCCCTGCGCGAGCAGGGATTGCGGCTGGCGGCGATTGGCGGAAATGTCCCGCCGCTGTCAAGCGAATTCACCGGTTGCCGTTTTGCCGACCGTTGCGACCATGCGTGGGAACTGTGCCATGAGATCGCGCCGAGGTGGAATGTGGTGGCAGGCGGACACCAGGTGAGGTGTCATCTCTTTAATGAGGATACCCGTCCCAGCATTCAGGACCCGAAACTCGGGAGTCAGCATTTCGAAGCTGCCGTTCAGGACTCTGAAAGATCAGCGGAATCAAGTCCTCAGCCCACACGGGCTTCTGAATCACGAGACTCCAGCTGCTTGTTGTCCGTCACCGGCCTCAAAGTTTACTTCCCGATACATAAGGGACTGATGAAAAGTATCACCGGATATGTCAAGGCGGTGGATGGCGTGTCGCTGACGATTCAGCAGGGCAAGACGTTGGCGCTGGTGGGAGAATCCGGCTGTGGCAAGACGACGGTCGGCAAGGGTATTCTGCAGTTGATTCCGCCGTCCGCAGGCAGCGTGCGTTACAACGGACTTGAACTCGTCGGGATGGAACGCAAGCGATTGCGGAAGATGCGCGCTGAATTCCAGCTCATCTTTCAGGATCCGTATTCGTCACTCAACCCGCGAATGCGTATCGTGGATATCATTGAAGAGGGCATGGATGCCCTGAACGTCGGAGATGGCGGCGACGGCGGCGAAGCAAGTCAAGCGGAGCATCATTCCACCCGCAAGAAGGGAAGGGTGGATGCGCTTCTGGAAAGTGTCGGGCTGCCGCCAGAAACCAAATGGCGCTATCCGCATGAGTTCTCGGGTGGTCAGCGCCAGCGTGTCGCCATTGCCCGCGCCCTGGCGGTCAATCCCCGGCTGATTGTTTGCGATGAGCCCACCAGTGCGCTGGATGTGTCCGTACAGGCACAGATCCTGAATCTGCTGAAGGATTTGCAGAGCAGCCTGGGGTTGGCATATCTATTCATCACTCATAATATCTCGGTGGTGGAATATATCGCCGACGAGGTGGCGGTGATGTATTTGGGAAGAATCGTGGAGCAGGGGCGGGTGGATGAAGTATTGGGTCATCCCAGGCATCCCTATACTCAGGCGCTACTGTCGGCGGTACCGGTCATTGATCTCGCATCAAAGCGCCAGATCATCCACCTGCATGGGGATCTGCCTTCTCCAGCCAATCCGCCATCCGGCTGCCACTTTCATCCTCGTTGTCCGCATGTCATGCCGATATGCCGTGAGCATTACCCCGAAACAAGCGCATTCAGTTCAACGCACACGGCGCGGTGCTACCTTTACCCACAGGAACAAGATTCAGCATGAGGAATATTTGATGGCGGTCAATCAGGAAGTGGCGCGTCGCCGCACGTTTGCCATAATCTCACACCCGGATGCGGGGAAAACCACGCTGACGGAAAAGTTGTTGCTGTTTGCCGGTGCCATTCATATCGCCGGCAGCGTCAAGGCGCGGAAAGCGAGCCGTCACGCCACCTCGGACTGGATGGAGATCGAGAAGCAAAGGGGTATATCCGTTGCCAGTTCCGTGATGCAGATGGAGTACCGGGGTTGCGTCATCAACCTGCTGGATACACCGGGTCACCAGGATTTTTCCGAAGATACTTACCGGGTGCTGACCGCGGTGGATGCGGCGTTGATGGTGATCGATGCCGCCAATGGTGTAGAGGCCCAGACATTGCGTCTGCTGGAAGTGTGCCGTGCGCGTAATACGCCCATCCTCACTTTCGTGAATAAAATGGATCGCGAAGTACGTGAGCCGCTCGATCTCATTGACGAAATCGAACGGACGTTGAACATGACGGCGGTGCCTTTTACCTGGCCGCTGGGTATGGGCCGTGGTTTTCATGGTGTATTCGACTTGCGGCGCGACCGCATGCGCGTTTTTCGTCCAGGCGCGGATAGGCTGGATGAGCAGGACGAGATTATCGAAGGTCTGGATAATCCTGAAATCGCGATACGTTTCGCGGCGAATGCCGCCCACGCCCGGCAGGAAATCGAGCTGATACGTGGTGCCTCACCAGAATTCAGTCACGCGGCTTTCCTCGCCGGCGAGCAGACCCCGGTGTTTTTTGGTTCGGCCATCAACAATTTTGGCGTACGCGAGGTACTTGACGCACTGGTCGACCTGGCGCCATCACCCGGATCGCGCCAAGCCTTGCAGCGTCAGGTGCAACCCGCGGAATCGATGTTTTCAGGCGTCGTATTCAAGATTCAGGCGAACATGAATCCCGCACACCGGGATCGCATCGCCTTCGTGCGGATCTGTTCGGGCCGCTTCGAGCGTGGAATGAACCTCAGGGTCGTACGTAGCGATAAGGATATCCGTACCAACGGCGTAGTATCCTTTCTCTCACAGCGGCGCGAGTTGCTTGATATCGCCTACTCCGGCGATATTATCGGCATTCCCAATCATGGAACGTTGCAGTTGGGAGATACACTGACGCAAGGCGAGCGCTTGCAGTTTACCGGTTTGCCGTTTTTTGCACCTGAAATCTTTCAGACGGTAGAGATTGCCGATCCAATGCGCAGCAAGCAGCTCAAGTTGGGACTCACCCAGTTGGGTGAAGAGGGGGCGATCCAGGTATTTCGGCCCCATGCCGGAGGTGCTTTGCTGTTGGGTGCGGTGGGCACATTGCAGTTCGAAGTGGTGGCGCACCGGCTCAAGCACGAGTATGGTGTAGATGCCCGTCTCGCTTCAGCAAAGTATCAGATGGCGCGCTGGGTCACGTCCGATGATTCGCGCGAACTGAAGCGGTTCATCGACACCAACGCGCATCGGGTAGCCTACGATGCGGTGGATGCGCCCACTTTTCTGGCGTCATTTGGAGCAGAATTGAGTGTCGCTCAGGAGAGCTGGAAGCGTATTCAGTTCCACAGATTGCGGGAGCATGCCGGGCTGGTATTCCAGACCCATCTGGAGGGGTAATTCGCTATCTCTTGCCACCTTGTTGTGAATGCCGCAAAGTCCCTTGATGCGGAAATCCGGCGTGACGTCAGGAAAGTTATTTTGATTTATACTCATCGTTCGACTTGAATCCGGCAGAGGGATATTTTGTAGCAAATTCCCTGGAAAATTCAGTGGAATAAGGTGTTATGACGGGTGATGGTGTCGAGTTGAAAAACGGATAAAAATAAGCGGCAACTGCCGAACTTAGGATAATGGCAACTTCAAAAAAGAAAAATGCATCGGCCGCCAACAAAAACGGAAATACCTGGTCGGGGCGGTTCGATGAGCCGGTTTCGGAGCTGGTGCAGCGTTATACCGCATCGGTCGGTTTTGACCGCAGGCTGGCGGAATACGATATCCAGGGATCGCTTGCTCACGCACGAATGCTCTCTGGCGCAGGCATTATCGATGAGCATGATTTGGCTGCCATCGAATCTGGCCTGGGCCAGATTCGCGACGAAATCCGCAATGGTGAATTCGTCTGGCTCCTGGAACTGGAAGACGTGCATCTCAATATCGAGAAACGCCTCACCACACTGATCGGCGATGCCGGCAAACGGCTGCATACCGCGCGATCACGTAACGATCAGGTCGCCACCGACGTGCGGCTTTATTTGCGTGCCGCGATAGACGATATCATCGGGCTTATCCATAGTATGCAGCGCGCATTGCTGGAGCTTGCCGAACAGCATGTGGATACCGTGATGCCAGGTTTTACTCATTTGCAGGTGGCACAGCCGGTTGTCTTCGGTCATCATCTCATGGCGTATTTTGAAATGCTGAAGCGCGATGTCGAGCGATTATCCGATTGCCGGAGGCGTATGAATAAATTGCCATTGGGCGCGGCGGCGCTGGCGGGGACCAGTTATCCTATCAACCGCAAGGCGGTGGCGCAACAGCTGGGATTTGACGGGGTTTGCGAAAACTCGCTGGACGCGGTTTCCGATCGGGATTTTGCCATCGAATTTTGTGCCGCCGCGGCACTGATCATGACGCATCTGTCGCGGCTATCCGAAGAATTGATTTTATGGATGAATCCATCGTTTGGTTTCATTGATCTCGCCGACCGGTTCTGTACCGGCTCATCCATCATGCCGCAAAAAAAGAATCCGGATGTGCCGGAACTAGTGCGTGGCAAAACCGGGCGTGTCAATGGGCACCTGGTTGCGCTACTGACGCTGATGAAGGGTCAGCCGCTGGCTTACAATAAAGACAATCAGGAAGACAAGGAGCCTCTTTTTGACACGGTGGAAACGCTCACTGACACGCTGCGTATTTATGCCGATATGCTGACCGGTGTGCGCGTCAACCGGGATGCAATGCGCGCTGCCGTGATGCGTGGTTACGCCACGGCTACCGATCTGGCCGATTATCTGACAAAAAAAGGATTGCCTTTTCGCGAAGCGCATGAGGCCGTAGCCCGGGCGGTGCGCTTTGCGGACGGGAGCGCTCGGGATCTGAGCGCGCTTACTCTCCCGGAATTGCAAGAATTCTCCCGGTTGATCGACAGCGATATCTACGCCGTATTGACCCTGGAAGGCTCGATAGATAGTCGCGACCATATCGGCGGAACGGCACCGGCACAAGTGAGGACAGCCATCAAGCGAGCAAGGAAGTGGTTACCCTGAAGCAATAATCCGGCATTCGCTTATGCTACCCTGGAGCGACATCACCGCACAAATCTCCAATTCCACCGGCTTTCCGTTCGCGATGGAAAAAGCCGCTTCCATCGGTGGTGGTTGCATCAACGAAGCGCATCGGATTGAAGGTAATGGCCGGCGATTTTTCGTCAAACTGAACCATGCGGACAGCCTGGCAATGTTCGAGGCGGAAGCGATGGGTCTGCAAGAAATTTACCGCTCCCATACATTGCGTGTTCCAGTACCGGTCTGCTGGGGGAAAAATAAATCCAAAGCATGGCTGGTGCTGGAGTATCTGGAAATGAGTAACGTTTCCAGTAGTGGCACTGCAGCCTTGGGCGCACGACTGGCTGCGATGCATCGTATCTCTTCCGGAAAATTCGGATGGATGCGCGATAACACCATCGGCGCCACGCTGCAAATCAATAGTTATTCTCCCAGCTGGATACAGTTCTGGCGCGAGCAACGCCTGGGCTATCAATTGCAACTTGCCCGGGTTAATGGCTACACCGGAAAATTACAGACACAGGGTGAACAATTGCTGGCGCAGCTGGATTTCTTTTTTCCGGAAGCGAAGCCGGTTGCATCACTGCTGCACGGCGACTTGTGGAGCGGTAACTATAGTTTTGATCATGCGGGGCAACCGGTATTATTTGATCCTGCCGTATATTATGGCGATCGCGAGACGGATATTGCCATGACCGAACTTTTTGGAGGATTCCCCGCTGCTTTTTATGCGGCCTACCGGGAAGCCTATCCGCTCGATCCTGGCTACTCCACCCGCAAAACACTCTATAACCTGTATCACATCCTGAATCATCTCAACCTGTTCGGCGGCGGATATCTTCGCCAGGCGGAACAAATGACAGGCAGATTACTTGCCGAAATTCACTAAGAGGGTACGGGCAGGGGGCAGGCGGGTAGCGAAAAATGCGCGGTCGACTGCCGGATTCAGGTGCATGGATTCCCAGTCAAAACTCCAGCGGATCGACATCCAGCGTCCATCGCACCTTGTGTGCCGAAAGCGTGTCGAGTTTTGCCCGCCATACAGAGAGAAATTCCTGTAATTGCTTGCGCGAGCCGGATTGTATAAGCAGGTATGCGCGCTCCATTCCTCTTAACCGCGCCATTTGTGCCGGAACCGGATCGAATATCTCGACTAGCTTCGGCGCTTTCGCTATGGTTGCCGCCCTGGCAAGAAAGTCCAGCGCAGCGGCAATTTGCAGCGCCTCTGCCCGCAACAGGGCCTGGTAGACATAAGGGGGAAATCCCGCTGTCTTTCTTTCCGCCAGGAGTGTTTGCGCGAGTGAGTCATAATCCTGCCGCCGCAGTGCCTGATAGAGGGGGTGATCAGGAAATTCGGTTTGAATCAGCACTTCTCCCAAGATAGTGGCCCGTCCAGCTCGGCCGGCTACTTGCATCAACTGAGCAAACAGGCGCTCCGACGCACGAAAATCGGTACTGAATAGCGAGGCATCGGAATTCAGGATGCTAACCAGCGACAGATTTGGAAAATCATGTCCTTTTGCGAGAATCTGCGTTCCAATCAGAATATCCACACGCTGTTCCTGGATATCCTTCAGTATTTTTTGCCACGCATTCTTTCGGCGCGTACTGTCGCGATCGATGCGTACAATTCGTGCCTCGGGGAAGCGCTCGGTCAATGCGGCTTCCACCCGCTGCGTGCCATGGCCAAAGGGTACGATATCCTGGTCGCCACATTCGGGGCAGACGGAGGGGAAGCGCTCCTGATGACCGCAATGGTGGCATCGTAATTGTTTTTCACGCAGATGCACCACCAGGCGGCTGGCGCAGCGATGACAGGTTGCTGTCCATGCGCATGACTTGCACAGCAGCACCGGTGCGTAACCACGCCGATTGATAAAAACCAGGCTTTGCTGATGTAACGTGAGGCACTTCTCCAGCGCGGCGATTAACGGGTCCGAAAAACCTTCTTTTATCTTGGCGGCGCGGGTATCGATACAGCGTACGACTGGCAGCGCGGCATTCTTCACCGCGCGGGATGACAGGCGCAATCTGAGGTAGCGGCCGCTCAGGGCGTTGTAATAACTTTCAAGCGAAGGAGTGGCGGAACCCAGTATCACCGGTGCATTGGCATGCTTGGCGCGAAAGATCGCCACGTCCCGTGCCGAATAGCGCAATCCCTCTTGCTGTTTGAACGAGGTATCCTGCTCCTCATCCACAATGATCAGGCCCAGTTTTGGCAGTGGCGTGAATACTGCCAGGCGCGTGCCCAGTATTATTTTGGCTTCACCCCGCTGTGCCTGCAGCCAGGCATTCAAACGCTCACCCGGATTGAGTCCGCTGTGGAGGCTGACCAATTGTATGGCGGGAAAGCGCGCACGGAAGATTGCTTCCAGTTGCGGCGTTAGATTGATTTCGGGAACCAGCACCAGTGCTTGCCGTTCTTGACGCAACAGTAGCGCTATCAGTTGCAGGTATACCTCTGTTTTGCCGCTGCCGGTAATACCATGTAACAGCCACGTGTTGAAATCGCTTATTTTGGCGGCGATGTCATTGACAGCATTTTCCTGATCTGTGGTAAGGATAGGGCCTGGCGAAGTTATTTCACTAAGGGAAGCCACGGTGGAGGGATGAACGGCCAATGTTTCCTCAACCCAGCGCAGTGTTATGAATTCCCTCAATGCGGCGGGTGCACGCCGAGAAAGCCGTTTTACCTCCTCAATGTGCATGACGCCGGATTCTTTCAGCCCTGTCAGCAAGCGACGTTTGACAATATTACGGGCGGGAATGGCTGATAGGCTGGCTGCGTATCCTGCGGGCGTGAGGCAATATCGGGAGGCGGCAGGATCGGCCACAACGGGTTTAATACTGCGTAGCCTGCCGGGGAGGCCGTTCATTACCACCTCGCCCAGCGGATGGTGATAGTAGGCACTGCAAAATCGAAACAAATCGAGCAATGACGCGGGCAGGGGGGGAATATCCCGGAATATGTGAACGGCATGTCTGAGCTTGGAGGACGAAACCAGAGAGTGAGTGGATACTTCCATAATCATCCCTATCATCTGCTTTTTTCCAAATGGGACGGACACACGAACGCCGATATCCCGTGCCGTTATGTCCTGCGCAAGATAATCGAATAACGTATTGACAGGAACGTCGAGCGCGACGCGAATGATAGGCATCTTGGGATGGAGACTGGAACTGGATTGATAGGAAATTCCGAATATTATCCTCTGAAAATCTACCGCTGATTTATCTTCCGTTGATTGGAACCGCAACAATATTAAGGACGCTGGTAGAGATTCTTTGCGAGAGCCGTCATCATATATGACGAATGACTTATCATCAGGATCGGAGGCCGGCGGTTTGCGTTACGCGTGCCATCCATATCATCCTTGCAAGTTCTGCAAACAACAGCGGAGCACCTATGTAAACAATGCAACGGACGGATAAGTGACATGCTCAGTCAATATCCCCGCGGCACAAGAATGTCGGATTTCTTTACATGTTTTGCGCGGGGACCTGGAAATTATGCTCAACCCGCTGATTCTAAAGATACGGCCATATTGGCATGAGATATGCTTGCAATTTAACCGATGCGCGGTCGTAATTGAAGCCGAATGGACATGTCAATTCATTTTGGAAAGAGGACAGGGAATCCGTTTTCTGCCATCTTTCTTAAAACAATGGACTTAACCGCAAAAAAGCAAGGGCCGGGTGGATTGACGGGTGGGGGTTTAGCCATTGCCTGTCCGACAAACTGCTTGACTTGGCGCATCTTCGGGGATAG